>CAYSCF010000310.1:0-7962 GCA_964429305.1 uncultured Sandaracinaceae bacterium
GCCGCCGAGCGAGCACATCGAAGGATCGGCGGCGATGCGGATGCGACCGAGGCCACCGTCTCCGCTCCCGTCAGGACACGAAGAACCTCGCCCTGCGCCTCCAGCCGCCGACACGTGAGCTCCGCTGGCGATCGAGATCGCGGGGGCGGCCAGCACCAGAGCTCCGCCCGAGCCTCCACCGCTCGAGCCTTCCGATCCCGTCACGCCCGTACCGGCGCCCCCGGCCGCGAGCACGCTCGCCGCGCCCGAGATCGTGATGGAAGTTGCCGAGGCGATCCGAAGGGCACCCCCGCCACCGCCGCCTCCGCCGCGGATGCCCGCGCCACCTCCGGAGCCCGGTCGAAGCGTCGTGGTGACCATCGGGTCGGCGGCTGCGGTCGCACCGATCGAGCCGCCTCCGCCTCCGCTGTCGACACCAGCACCACAAGTCGGCGCGTCGCCGCCGTCGTAAGGGGGACCCCCGCCGTGTCCTCCTTCGCCGTAGCTGGTGCCGCCCATGTCGCCGCCGGACGAGCCGCCAGCCTGCGCCATTGCCAAGCAGCCGCAGCGACCGCCAGCGCCGCCTGCGTACCCGCCGCCCCCGCTCGGCCCACTACACCCGGACGCACCGCCTCCGAAGGAGCCACCGCACGTTGCGCAGGTGCCCATTCCCGGTGATCCGGCGCCGCCCGCCCCGCCGTTTGCGACCGCGCAGCCGCTGCCGCTCGCGGGCGCGGGCGCGGTGGTCGGACGGCCAGTGTCGCCGCCACCAGTGCCCATCGAGGGAAGAGCGCCGTTACCGCCGCTGAGGTTGATCGTTCCGTTGATCGTCACGGCTCCGGTCGCGCGCAGGTCGAGCACGCCGGTGCCGTTCGTCGTGACGGTCACGCCGCTCGGGATCGTGATCGACACGTAGTTGTACGTGCCCGCGGGCAGCACCATGTCGGCGGTCGGGTGGAAGTCGCCGTCGGCGCCAGTGCTCGCGTAGACGCAGCCGCCCATCACGCACGTGGTGTCCGTCGGGCACGTGTGGCCGCAGGAGCCGCAGTTGCGGAGGTCGTGGTCGGTGTGCACCTCGCAGCCGTTGCTCGCCATGTGATCGCAGTCGGCGAGGGCGGCGCCGCAGCTCGCGTCGGTGCCCGTGTCTGCGGGAGCGCCCATGTCCACGACCGAAGCCGCATCGTGCGGCGGGCCCGAGTCGCTCATGGGATCGGGCGTGCTCCAGCAGTGCAGATCGATGCGGCAGTGCGAGAAGCCCGAGGGGCAGTCCCCATCGCCATGGCACGAAGAGAGACCTTCGCCGGTGCTCGCGCTGCACGCGACGAGAAGACCCGCGACCATCGTCGCGCCGAACCCACTCGCTCTCATCCCGCCCTCTCCCTGCCCCAGACGCGAACGAGTTTCGGGGGCGTCACGGGGGGTCGTCAAGGGGCTCCGCGGCACGCTTGATTCCGGAAAAGGTCTCATCGAAACTCGCCGCGCATGCGCGCGCGATTGCTTGTCTCTGCTCTGTGGGCTCTCTTCACGCTGCACGCCGTCCCGGCGCTCGCGCAGCAAGACCACGAGGCGCACGGTCTCTTCGACGCGGGGGCGGCGGCGTTCCAGTCGGGTCGCTACGACGACGCGCTCGGGTACTTCCAGCGCGCGTACGAGCTCAGCCATCGCGCGCAGCTGCTCTTCAACATCGGGCAGGCGGCGGACCGCGCGCGCCACGACGAGGTCGCGCTCAGGGCGTTTCGCGAGTACCTCGCTGCCGAGCCCGACGTCGCGAACCGCGCGGAGATCGAGGGACGCATCCGCGTGCTCGAGCAAGCCGTCGCGCAGGCGCACGCGAGCGGAGCGCAGAGCACGACGACGACCGCGAGTAGCGACGCGCCGACCAGCACCGCGTCCAGCACGACCACGTCGTCGAACGGCGCGACGCCGGACGACGGGCTCGACGTTCCCGGTCTGGTGCTGATCGTGAGCGGAGGAGTCGTCGGCGTCGCGGGTGCCATCATGCTCGGCGTCGGTGTCCCCGGCCTCGGGCCCGTGCGCGAGGGCGAGACATTCGCCGAGACGAGCAGTCGTCAGTCCACGGCCGAGTCACTCACGATCGCAGGCAGCGTCGCGCTGGGCCTCGGCGTGGTCGCAGCGGTCATCGGCGCGGTGCTACTCGCGACGCACGGGAGCGCGAGTCACGCGTCGGCCCTTCGACTCACGCCGGGCGGGCTCACGCTCTCGTTCTGAGCGGGTGACGTCAGGGCCTCACGGTCGAGCCTCATCGTTTCAGCGCGGAACCGGCGTACGCGGGCGTGAACCTCTCGTGCTTCACCTCCGAGGTGACACGGGGAAGGGTCGAGCCTCCCTGTTTCACCTCGGAGGTGACGCAGGGCAGGGGCGAGCCTCCCTGTTTCACCTCGAAGGTGACGCAGGGCAGGCTCGCGCCTGGGGTGTTTGGTTTCGCTTGCCTCGCGCGGCGACTCATTCCTAGATTCCCAGTCACTCAGGAGGGGCCATGAGCAAGAAGAGTGAAGCAGTCAGCGAGGGGCAGGACGAGTTCGAGGCGTTCATCGGTGAGGCGCGCGAGACGAAGGGCACCGGGGTGTTTCGGCTCGACCCGGTGGTGGCGCAGCAGAACGTGGACGATGGCGTGGCCGCGCTGCGCGCCGTGGGCGACGCGCGCATCCGACGAGAGCTCCCCACGTTCGATCTGAAGTCGATCGATCGCGCGGAGAAGCTCGCGCGCGCGGTGGCGTTCGCGGCGCGTCGCGCCGAGCAGACGACGGGCGACAAGTCGGGGCCGATGATCGCCGAGGTGACGAAGCTGCGCGGGAAGTTGCTCACCGCCGCGGTGGCGTTCGCGGCGCAGGGGCTGATCCCCCAGGACAAGGTCGACAAGATCCGCGAAGGCACGGGGCCGATCGATGCGGCACAGGACTGCGTCGACCTCGCGGCGCTCTTCAAGAAGTACGCGGCCAAGCTCAAGGGCCGATCGCCCGTGGCGCCGGCCGACGTCACGCGGGGCGCGGCGCTCGGCGCGGAGCTGGTGGCCAAGCTGCGGCCCAAGGGCTCGCGGCGCGCGGTGCGCTCGAAAGAGCAGCTGGACGCCGCCCGTGATCGCGACGCGCTCGGCACGCTGCTCGCCGCCACGTACGACTGGCTGCGCCGCGCCGGCAAGTGGCTCTTCGGAGCGGACAGCGACGATGTGCCGTTGCTCGGATCGCGCACGGTCACGCGGAGGAAGAAGGTCACGCCTGCGGCGACCGAGGCCACGAAGAGCTGAGGCCGAGGGCGGCGCTTTCTGACCTTTGCACGATGACGCGGCGCGCTACCCTCCGGCCCCGTGAGCGCCATCTCCACGTACCGACCCATCAAGAAGCTCCTCTGCGCCAACCGCGGCGAGATCGCGATCCGCGTGTTCCGCGCCGCGACCGAGCTCGGGCTCTCGACGGTCGCGGTCTACTCGCACGAAGATCGCGTTCACTTGCATCGCTACAAGGCCGACGAGGCGTATCTCGTGGGCTCGCTGCCGGGCGGCAAGCGTAAGTCGGCGGTCGCGGCGTACCTCGGCATCGACGAGATCATCGAGATCGCGAAGGCCGCGAACGTCGATGCGATCCATCCGGGCTACGGCTTCCTCTCGGAGAACGCCGGGCTCGCACAGGCGTGCGTCGATGCGGGCATCGCGTTCGTCGGTCCCTCGCCCGACGTGCTGCGTCGCTTCGGCGACAAGACGTCGGCGCGCACGCTCGCCAAAGAGATCGGCGTCCCGACCGTGCCCGGCACCGACGGTCCCGTCGCCACGATCGACGAGGCTCGCGCGTTCGTCGAAAAGAGCGGCCTGCCCGTCATCATCAAGGCGGCGATGGGCGGCGGTGGCCGCGGCATGCGCGTCGTGCGCGATGCGAGCGAGCTCGCCGAGTCGTTCGACCGCTGCAAGAGCGAGGCGCTCGCGGCGTTCGGCGACGGCACCGTCTTCCTCGAGCGCTACGTCGAGCGCCCGCGCCACATCGAGGTGCAGGTGCTCGCCGATGCCGCCGGCAACGTGATGCATCTGTTCGAGCGCGACTGCTCGGTGCAGCGGCGACACCAGAAGGTCGTCGAGATGGCGCCCGCGCAGGAGCTCGATCCGGACGTGCGCGCCGCGCTGTGCGCCGATGCGGTGAAGCTCGCCAAGAGCGCCGGCTATCGCAACGCGGGCACCGTCGAGTTCCTCGTCGACGGCGGCGGGCGCAAGGGTGCCAAGCACTACTTCATCGAGGTGAACCCGCGCATCCAGGTCGAGCACACGGTCACCGAAGAAGTGACGGGCATCGATCTCGTGCAGTCGCAGATCCGGATCGCGGGCGGCGCGACGTTCGCCGAGCTCGGCTTGTCGCAAGACGCCATCGCCGTGCGCGGCGTCGCGATCCAGTGCCGCGTCACGACCGAAGATCCGCGCAAGAACTTCCAGCCCGACACGGGACGCATCGAGGCCTTCCGCGCGGGCGAAGGCATGGGCATCCGATTGGACGCCGGCAGCGGCTACGCTGGCGCGCAGATCGCGCCCGACTACGACTCGCTGCTCGTGAAGGTCACGGCCCGCGCGCTCACGTTCGAGAGCGCCATCCACAAGCTGCACCGCGCGCTCGCCGAGTTCCGCGTGCGCGGCGTGAGCACGAACATCCCTTTCCTGCAGAACGTGCTGCGTCATCCCGACTTCGCGCAGGCCAACACCTACACGGCGTGGGTCGACGCGACCAGAGATCTGTTCGAGTTCCCCAACCGCAAGAACCGCGCGCAACGCATCCTCCGCTATCTCGCCGAGCTGGCCGTGAACGGGCCCGAGCAAGTGGGCATGACGGCGAACAGCACTCCCCCGTCGAAGATCGAGCCGATGCCGCCCGCGATCCCGCAGGGCTTCCCGACGCTGAAGCAGGCGCCGCCGCAGGGCTTCCGCGACATCCTGCAGCACCTCGGGCCGGCCGCGTTCGCGAAGTCGGTGCGACAGCATCGCGGGCTGCTCGTCACGGACACGACCTGGCGCGACGCGCATCAGTCGCTGCTCGCGACGCGCGTGCGCACGATCGATCTCGAGAAGATCGCGCCGCACACCGCGCGCCTGATGCCTTCTCTCTACTCGCTCGAGTGCTGGGGCGGGGCGACCTTCGATGTCGCGCTGCGCTTCCTGCACGAGTGCCCCTGGGATCGCCTCGAGCGACTTCGCGCGTTGGTGCCCAACGTTCCTTTCCAGATGCTCTTCCGCGGTGCGAACGCGGTCGGCTACACGAGCTATCCGGACAACGTCGTCTTCGCGTTCGCGAAGATGGCCAAGGAGCGCGGCGTCGACGTCTTCCGCATCTTCGACTCGCTCAACTACGTCGAGAACCTGAAGCTCGGCATCGATGCGGTGGGCGAAGCGGGCGGCGTGATCGAGGCGGCCATCTGCTACACGGGCGATGTCAGCGACGCGTCGCGCACGAAGTACTCGCTGCAGTACTACGTGGATCTCGCAGGCCAGCTCACCAAGCTCGGCATCCACGTGCTCGCCGTGAAGGACATGGCCGGGCTGCTCAAGCCGCGCGCGGCGACGATGCTGATCTCGTCGCTGCGCCGCGCGTTCCCCGACATGCCCATCCACGTGCACACGCACGACACGGCGGGCACCGGCGTCGCGTCGATGCTCGCGTGCGCGGAGGCGGATGCGGACGCGGTCGATCTCGCGCTGCCCGCGATGGCCGGTCTCACGTCGCAGCCGACGATGAGCGCGGTCGTGAGCGCGCTGCGCGGCACGCCCCGCGACACGTCGATCGATCCCGACGCGATCCGCCTGCTCAACGGCTACTGGGAAGAGGCGCGCTCGCTCTACGCGCCGTTCGAGACGGGCATGACGGGCTACGCGCCCGATCTACACCAGCACGAGATGCCGGGCGGGCAGTACACGAACCTGCTCTTCCAAGCGCAGCAGAACGGGCTGGGCGATCGCTGGTCGGCGATCAAGCGCAGCTATCGCGAGGCCAACATGGTCCTCGGCGACATCATCAAGGTCACGCCGAGCAGCAAGACGGTCGGCGATCTCGCGCAGTTCATGGTGCAGAACGATCTCGACGCGAAGACCGTCGTCGAGAAGGCCGACACCCTGTCCTTCCCTTCGAGCGTGATCGAGTTCTTCGAAGGGCGTCTCGGTCAGCCGTACGGAGGATTCCCCGAGCCGCTGCGCACGCGCGCGCTGCGCGGCAAGAAGCCGATGCAGGGCCGGCCCGGCGTGGAGCTCGCTCCGCTCGATCTCGCGAAGATGAAGAAGGACATCGAGGCCGAGCATCCCGGGATCACGATTCACGACCACGACGTGATGAGCGCCGCGATGTACCCCGACGTCTTCCGCGAGTACCGCTCGTTCCGCTCGGAGCGCGGCGACGTCTCGCGCCTGCCGACGCGACCGTTCCTGATCGGGATCGGCAAGGGCGAAGAGCTCATGTTCGACATCGAGCGCGGCAAGACCCTCGTCGTCACGCTGCGCGCGGTGGGCGATCTCGACGAAGAGGGCAACCGCCGCGTGTTCTTCGATCTCAACGGCCAGCCGCGCGCCATCACCGTCGCCGACAAGAAGGCCAAGACGACGGTCAAGACGCGCGAGCGCGCCAAGCTCGGCGATCCGGGATCGATCGGCGCGCCGATGCCCGGCACCGTCGTCGACGTGCGCGTGAAGCAAGGCGCGAGCGTGAAGAAGGGTGAGCCGCTCTGCGTGCTCTCGGCGATGAAGATGGAGACCGTCGTCGCCTCGCCGATCGACGGAACGGTGAGCCGCGTCGCCGCCGCCAAGAGCGACGTGCTCAAGGCGGGCGACCTGCTGGTCGAGATGACGCTCGCGAGCTGAGCTGCGATCTCCACCGGAGTGGTCTGCAAGCCGGAGCACTCCGGCAGAGATCTATTTCGGAGGGAAGCCGCCCTTGCCGAACCCCTGCCGCTGATTCGGATCGATTCCGGGCTTCTGCTCGAAGCCGGGCTTCTGCGGGTAGCCGTCGCCCGAGCCGTCGCTCGGCATCGGCTTCTGCGCGTAGCCGCCGGTCAGGTGATCTTGAGCCTGCGGCTTCTGCCCGAAGCCGCCCTGCGGCGAGTACGCGGCCTGTTGGCCGAAGTCGCCCCCCTTCGGCGACGCGCTCTGCGCTGCGTATGGTGCAGTCGCGCCCTTGCCTCCGCCCGCCGTGTCGACCGCGATGCCCTGCGCGCGCTTGGCCGCGATGTTCGCATCCATCTTCTGTTGCCCTTCGGGCGTCGTGCCGCGCTGCGCGACGACGTCCGGATGATGCGCGAGTCGATCCTGCGCGTAGCCCACGATGAACGGCGTGATCGCAGCCGCGATTCCGCTCGCCGTCTGGGGATCCATGTTCAAGCGCGACGCGAGCGCCTCGCCGATGCGGCCGCCGACGATGCCGATCGCGCCGTCGCGCAACGCGCCGCTCACACCTTCGCCGCGCAGCATCGACGTCGCTGCCGCGATCAAGAACGACTGCGCGGGGTGACCGCCGAGCGCATCGAACGCTCCGAGCGCAGGCGCGCTCGGCATCGCCTTGCTCCCCTGCTGCTCGAGCGAGCTCGCCGCCGCCGGCAATGCCGCCTGGAGAATCTGCTGGATCTGCCCCTCTGGCACGCCCTTCTGCTGGAGCGCCTGCGCCGCTCCGCGACCCTGCTCCGACCCGAGGAATGAACCGAGCATCTCTTCGAACATGACGCGCTCCTTGGCTTGCGTGCGTCTGCCGCATGCGAGGCCGTCACGAGCACCATGCGTGCCGCCGAGAGAGAGGTGCTTCTCGGACGGAACGCGTCTGCTCGATGTACGTGCGCGCCGCACGCGTCGCGGATCGCATCGATCTCGCGGCTTGGTCCTCGACGCGCCTGACTCGCGGACGTCATGGTCGATCGGTGAAGATCGCCATCCTCGACGACGTGTTCGACACGCTGCGCACCCTGCCCTGCTTCGCGAAGCTCGCGGGGCACGAGGTCACCATCTGGAACGATCAC
>CAYSCF010000311.1:0-7906 GCA_964429305.1 uncultured Sandaracinaceae bacterium
ACGCACGACGATCGAGACGAGCGCCACGACGAGGAGGAGATGGATGAGACCTCCTCCGACGTGGAGCGCGAAGCCGAGCGCCCAGAGGATGACGAGGACGAGAGCGATACCCCAGAGAATGTTCAGCATGATGACGTTCCTTTGTCGCGTTCCTGACGGCCCGACTCGCGTCGGCTCGGTGCCGAGATGCAACCGCCGCCGTTCCGCCCATCGTGCCGTCGTCCGCATGGCGGTCGAGGTCTTCAGTGCGCAGGCTCGTCGCCGCCTGGCGCGACGATGACCGCGCCGCCACCCCGAGGCCCGCCGCCGCCTGGTGCGACGACGACGCCGCCGCCACGCGGGGCACCGCCGCGGCCGGGCGGTGCGACGATGACGGGGCCGCCACCGGGGTAAGAAGGACGTACGCCTCGATACGGCTCGTACGGCGGCGCTTGGTAGCGCGGAGCACGGTCGTAGTACGGTTGTGGGTAATACGGTGCAGGCTGGTAATACGGTGCAGGCTGATAATAGGGCGCTGGCTGGTAGTAGCTGCCTCGGTAGTAACCGACTCGGTAGGTGCTCGGAACGCAACCCATCATCGGGGTCGTGACCGCGAGCAGCGCGACCGCGATCGCGATCATCCAACCCGTTCGTAGGAGCACGACTCGCTGGTGGGATCGACGCGCCGCGAGAGGTTGCTCCTTCATGGCGACATCGGCGATGCCGCCTCCGACGTGCCGTCGGGTCGCGAGACCTCGTCGCTCTCCTCCGCGGTGACCGCTGGCTCGACCGTCACCGGCTCGCGTGGCGCTGCGTGCAGGATGGCGAGAACGGCATGCATCGGCGCCATTCCGACGAGCTCACCGACGCGGACCTCGAGGAAGTCGTCGAGTACGTCGACGACCTGCGCCGGCACGATGCCGCCGCGGTCTGCGACCAGCACCCATGCGCCCTCCACGATGGCAGGCACGCCGAGCCCGTCTTGCCGCACCCAGAGCTCACGCCCGTCGTGCGCGCGCACGAACATGTGGCCGTGGACGGGGCCCTCGATGGTCTCGGCGAACGTGTCGGCACGCTCTCCGACGATCGTCACGCGACGCGTCGTGTGTACGGTCGGGACGATTTGCGCTGCACCGCCACACCCGGTGACCAAGAGCGCGGCGGCGAAGAGAGCGTTCCGAGGTTGCATGCGATGTGACTACGCACGCCGCGCGCGCCGACCACTCGTCGTCACGAGACATCGGTTCGGCACGACGCGTGCTCTTGGGCGAGCGGCGACGACGTGCGGTCTGCGCGTCGTCTCCATCACTCGATCGAAAAGAGGGCGCCATGACGGATCTGAAGGACAAGGCCCATGCGGGAATGCAGAAGCTCGAGCAGGGCGTGAGCAAGAGCGCGCAGAAGGTCGGCGCCGCGCTGCAAGAGGGCAAGGAAGCGGTGAAGGGCGCCGCACACGATGCGAAAGGCGTCGCGCTTTCCGCGTCCGACAAGCTGAAGAGCGCCACGTCTGCGGTCTCGGACACGGCCAAGCACGCAGGCCACGACGTGGGCGATGCAGCCAAGCGTGCGGCGCATGAGGTCGGTGATGCGGCCAAACACGCAGCGCACGACGTGGGCGACGCGGCCAAGAGCGCGGCGCACAAGGCCGGCCTGGCGGTCGACCACGCGAAGCGCTCGTAGCACCCCGAACGGAAGAACGAACATGCTGCTCGTCATCCTCATCGTGGTCTTCGTCGTCGCGCTCGGCGGTGGTGGCTGGGGCCACTCGCGCTACGGCTACGCGGGCTGGTCGCCCGCGGGCGTCATCCTCTGCATCATCGTGCTGCTCTACTTCACCGGGAATCTCGGCTTCCGCTGATCCGCCGCGCCTCGCACGCGTCCGTCGCAGCGACGTCGTCGTCGATCCGCGGACGCGTGAGCCGTGCACCAGTCGTCCCACTCGTCGTCACAGCTGGGGCATTCGCGTCCCGCGGCGAACGTCGCCAGACGGCGCGACTTCGCGCCCTCAGGGCCCAGCGTCGACCGTTCCGGGACACGCTCCGTCGGACGCGACGCGCACGCGTGCCACCTGCGCGCGGCACGGGTTCGTGTACGTCCGCCCGTCACATCCACAGACGGGCATCGGCGGCTGATCGCAGAAGCCGGCCGGAATCGAGGCTGGCGCGGGCTCGCAATGTCCCGGCGTGCCGCAGCCGGTGCCTGCGCACCATGCGAAGCCTCCGCACTCGGCGTTGTCGTGGCAGACCGCTCCGACGTCGGCGGCTGCGCCGAGATCGACTCCCGCAGCATCCTGCGCGGCGCCACGTTCGTGGCTCGCGTAGCACCCGCCGATCGCGACGGCGGCCGCGGCAAAGGCGAGATGAATGGCGTTGCAGCGCATGCGTTCCCTCGCGACGAGGATCGCACATCGCGCGCGCGATGACCGGGGCGTAGCATCGCCCCCGTGGATCCCACCCAGCGCCAAGCCGCGGAGCGACAGATCGTGGCCGTGCTCGTGTGCCTCGTGCTTGCTTGGATGATGCACTTCTTCGGGCTGGCCTCGGCGTCGATCAACGTGTTGATCGACGTGAGCAGCGCGCGCGGCATCGGGCACGTCGCTTGGGGCTCGCTCTCGGACGCGGAGCAGGGCGAGATGCTGGGGCGCGCGATCGCGTTCGGCGCGTGCGGTCTCTACTCGGTGATCGGCCTGGTGGTGATTCCGATCGCCGCCTGGGGCGTACGCGGTCGCAAGCCGTGGGCGCGCACCACCGCGCTCGTCTACTTCGCGAGCACGTTGATCACGTGTTGCTGCACGCCGCTCGGCGCCTACGGGATCTACGCGCTGATGCGCGCCGACGTGCGTGCCCTGTTCGACGAGCGCGCGTCCTGACTCTGGATGCGTGCGAAATGCGCGCGGCGTGCCATTCGTTGGCGCGTAGGCTCGCCTCGGGAGAACGAACGATGCGTCGAATGGGTCTCGTACTCTGCTTCTTGGTCCTCTCGGCTTGTGCGCCGCGGGCCGCCGAGCCCGAGCCCGCAGCGTCGGCGCCGAGCACACAAGGCTCGGAGGTGCCGGACATCGCGGCGCTGCGGCCCGCGGGGGCCGACGCCGTGCTGGCACCGCTCGAGGTCGCGCCCAGCGATGCGAGTGCGCTCGTCCGCGCGGCGACGTTCTATGCGTCGACCGATGCGCCAGGCATGACGCTGCTCTACGGCCTCACGTATGGAGCGACGGGCGCCGATGGCCCGGAGCGCGTCGAGCTCGCGCAGGCGATGACGACGGTGCTCCGTGAGCGGGTCGTGATGGAGACCGATGGTCACGCGTACCACTTGATCGTGCGGCTCGCGCCAGGCGCGGTGCCGCTCGTCGTGGATCCCGACGGAACCCGATGGGCGCCCGTCGCGCACTTGTTCGAGCAGCGAATGATGCCGGCGCTCATCGCCTTCCACGGTGGGGAGTGGCATCTCGCCGACGTGGCTGCCGTCATCGCCAGTCTCGCCGAGGTGCCGAGCGTGACAGGCCCCCTGCCGCTCCGTGTGCTCGAGACGCCGGTGACGATGCTCGGCTGGCTGCGCCAGCTCGCCGCCGCAGGCCACGTCGCCGCGTTCGCGAGCTGGCTCTTCGGTCCGGCCTTCGCCGCCGACGACGCGACGTATCGCGCAGCGAACGGGCCCGCCATCACCGCGATGCGTGAGTACGTCGCGGCGTATCCGCTCGCTCCGGCCCGCGTGATGCCCGACGATCTGGTCGAGCTCCGCTGAGGCGGTGGCCGACGGCTGTACACCGCGCCACGAACCTCCGCGCGGAGCAGACGGCGTGTCGCCCGCGATCGGAGCGAGGCGAAGGGGAGTGGGGCCCCAAGACGACGAGGCCTATAGCCAGTTGGCTATAGGCCTTTTCGTCGTCCGGCTTTGCCGGTCTGGGGCGAGGGCCGCTCAGGCCGTCGCGAGGAGATCAGTGCGCGGGCAGTGCGTTCAGCTCGGTGAAGACTTCGTGCGGATCGCGAACCGTCTGCACGATAGTGTCGCCGTCGTGCACGAGGCGCAGGCCGTTGATCATGATGTGCTCGCCCTCCTGCAGGCCGTCCGAGACGACGTAGAGGTGCGGCAGCTCCTGCTCCGTCGTGATCTGGCGCGCGTGCGCGACGTTGTCGTCGCCGACCACGTACACGTACGTCATGTCGAGGACGCGGAACGTCGCCTCCTGCGGGATGACGAGCACGTGCGGCAGCACCGTCGTCATCAAGATCTCGCCGGTCTCGCCGTGACGCAGCAGGTTGTCCGGGTTCGGGAAGCCCGCGCGGAACGCGATCGTGCCGGTCTCGTTGTTGAAGTCGGCCTCGATCGTCTCGATCACGCCCTGCTGGCCGAAGATCTCTCCGTTGGCCATCTTCAGCTGCACCGGCACCGCATCGTTGACCTGGTGAATCGCGCGGTACGCGAGGTACTGGCTCTCGCTCAGGTTGAAGTAGACCCACATGCGGCTGTTGTCGGCGAGCACCGTCAGCACCGCACCCTCGTCGAGCAAGCTGCCGCGTCGAACCTGGAGCCGGCCGATGATTCCGTCGAACGGCGCATCGAGGCTGGCGAAGCGCAGGTGGGCCTGCGCGAGGCTCCGCTGCGCCGTCGACTGATCGAGCTGCGCCTGCGCGAGCGCGAGCTCCTGCGGCGAGACGACGTTGCCCTCACGCAGCATCTGCGTGTTCTGGTACTCGATCTGCGCGCGCGCCTGCTCGGCGGACGCCGCCGCGTACTCGGCTTGGTAGGCCACGGGCATGATCTGGAAGAGGTGCTGGCCGCGATGCACCAGCTGCCCTTCGTCGATGAAGATGTTGCTCAGATAGCCGCTCTCGAGCGCACGCACCTCGATGTGCTGGATCGCGCGGATCTGGCAGACGAACTCGTTCGTGATCGTCGTGTCCTGACGGAGCACCGACGTGACCTGGAACGCAGGCGTCTCTTCGTGATGCTCTTCGTGTCCGCCACAGGAGGTGAGCGCCAGACTCCCAGCGACCAGCCCTCCGGACAAGAGTAGAGCGGCGCACGCAGCTTGGATTCGTTTATTCACGGTACTGCACCCATCGGCTCCGGATCGGTAGCCTGTTCCGACGTCTGCCAGCCACCACCGAGCGCTTGATAGAGCATCACGGTGGCGGCGAGCTGACGTTGTTTGGTCGCGACGAGATCCATCTGTGCCTCGAGATAGTCGTGCCGCGTCGTCAACACTTCGAGGTACTCGGCGCGTGCTGCGTTGAAGAGCAGCGTGGAGAGATCGACCGACTCCTGCAGGCGCTCGACCTGCTGGGTCCGGTACTCGTACGCCCGCGTCATGTTGCGGACCTGGTTGAGGCCGGTGTTCACGTCGATGAACGCCGACAGGATCGTGCGCTCGTATCGGATGACGGCCTCCATCTGCTGCGTGTTCGCTGCGAAGTAGTCCGCCGTGATGGCGCTGCGGTTGAGCAGCGGCCCGACGAGCCCCCCGAGCAGGTTGTAGAAGATCGACTCGGGCGTCGCGAACATCTGCGTGATGTCGAACGAGTGGTAGCCCACGCCGACGTCGAGCCGCAGCGCGGGGTAGTAACGCGCGCGCGCCGCCGAGACGCTGAGCTGCGACGCGGTGAGCTGCAGCTCGGCCTGCCGAACGTCGGGACGGTTCTCGAGGAGCCGCGTCGGGACGCCGGCATGGATCGGCGGCGGCGCGATGGCGAGGAAGTCCGCCGTCGTCCGATCGATGTGCTGCGGGAACCGACCCACGAGGAAGTTCAGGTGGTTCTCGTTCTCCACGATCTGCTGCTGGATCTCGTACGTGCGGCTCTGGAAGCCGCGCAGCTGCGCTTCGAAACGCGTGACGGCGAGCATCGTGACGCGCGCGGCCTGCTGCTGTAGACGCATCATCTCGAGCGCGGCCTGCTGCAGCTGGATGTTGTCCGCGAGGATCGTCAGCTGGCGATCGAGCGCGAGCAGCTCGTAGTAGGTCGTCGCGATCTCGGAGACGAGCCGCGTGATCATGAAGTTACGACCCTGGGCGCTCGCGAGATATCGGTACATCGCGGCGTCTGCCGTGTCGCGCAAGCGGCCCCAGATGTCGATCTCCCACGAGGCATAGAGCCCGATCTGATAGTCCTGCAGGTCGGCTGCGACACCCGTGTGCGCGTCGGCCTGTCCTTGGCTCGTGTACGTGCCCGTGCGCCCGAGGCCCGCGCCGACACCGGCCGACAGGCTCGGGAAGATGTCGCCACGCCGGCTCATGATCTCCGTGTTGGCGACGATCATCTCCTGGATGGTGATGTTCAGTTCCTGGTTGTTGCGCATCGCGAGGTCGATGAGCGCGACCAGCTGCGGGTCGCCGAAGAAGTCGTGCCAGTCGACCTGCGCGGAGCTCGGCGCCTCCTCGGCGGTCTGCTCGGCCGTCGCCTCGGTCACGGCGTCGGCGCCGGCCTCTTCTTCGACCTCGGCACCGAACGTCTCGGGCATCGACGTGTTCGGTGCGCGCACCGTTCCTTGCGGAGGCGTCGGGATGCAGCCCATCAACGGCGCGCACGCCGCCAAGAAAGCCCACGGCCACGGAGAGCGACTACTCATCCTCGTCATCCTCGGTCTGGGCGCTTTCCTTCTCTGCAGTCTCGGGCTTCGCGGCGGCGTCGGGCGCAGCCGCAGGATCGGCCGCGTCGTCGGGCTCGTCCACGTGCTCGTCGTGCCCGTGGACCTCCTCGTGGTGCGCGCCGACGCCGTGCGCGACGGCCTCGCTCACCGGATCGAGATCCTCGTCGTTGATGAGCTTCTTGCCGTCCGCGAGCGTCGCGAAGATGTAGTAGAGGCCCGGGATGACGATGACGCCGAAGACGGTGCCGAAGATCATGCCGCCCATGGCCGAGCCGCCGATCGTGTGGTTGCCGACGGCGCCCGGACCGTGCGCGCGCACGAGCGGGATGAGGCCGGCGATGAACGCGAACGAGGTCATGAGGATCGGGCGGAAGCGTGCCTTGGCGCCTTCCATCGCGGCGTCGCGGATCGAGAGCCCGCTGTTGCGTCGTTGCACCGCGAACTCGACGATCAGAACGGCGTTCTTGCCGAGCAAGCCGACGAGCATGACGAGGCCGACTTGGGCGTAGATGTCGTTCGCGAGACCTAGCAATCTCAAGAGCAGCAAGGCTCCGAAGATGCCGGCCGGCAGCGAGAAGATGACGGCGAACGGGAGGATGAAGCTCTCGTACTGCGCCGCGAGCACGAGATAGACGAACGCGAGCACGATGAGCAGGATCCAGATGGCTTCGTTGCCGCGTCGCGACTCGTCGTACGAGAGACCCTCGAACGCGATGTCGTAGCCGCTCGGCAGCGTCGCCGCGGCGACCTCGCGGATCGCGGCGATCGCGTCACCGCTCGTGTAGCCCGCTGCCGGGCGACCGCGGATGGCGGACGAGTTGTAGAGATTGAAGCGCGTGATCTCGTTCGGGCCCTGCGTCTCGCGCAGCGTCATGAACTCGGAGTACGGCACCATCTCGCCGCGGTCGTTCTCCACGAACATGTTCAGGATGTCCGAGGGCATGCGCCGATACTCCGGCAGCGACTGCACGTACACCTTGAAGAAGCGTCCGAACCGGATGAAGCCCTGTTCGTACGTACTGCCGATCATGATGTCGAGGTTGTCGAGCGCGCGCGAGATCGACACGCCCTTCTGCATCGCGAGCTGGTTGTCGATCACGAGCTCGTACTGCGGGTAGTTCGCCGCGAAGAACGTGAACAAGCCGGTCAGCTCGGGACGTGCGCGCAGCGCATCCATGAACGCGCGGTTCACGCGATCGAGCTCCTGGTAGTCCGTCTCTTCGCCCATATCGAGCAGGCGGAGCGCGAAGCCGTCGGCGGCGCCGTAGCCAGGGACCGAGGGCGGCTCGAAGAACTCGACGATCGCGCCGATGTCGCGCGTCTGCTCCTCCAGCTCTTCGAC
>CAYSCF010000312.1:0-7872 GCA_964429305.1 uncultured Sandaracinaceae bacterium
CGCCGAACACCTACCCGGTCGGCGATGCCTAGATCAACGCGTAGCGCTCGCCGCGCGTGAAGTAGCGCTCGTAGCCCGCAGCCATCTCCTCGATCGTCGAGTCCTGCCAGACACGCGGAGCGATCGAGAGAACGAGCGGAAAGCCGTCGTCGATGAATCGGAGGCGCGTCTCGGACGCTCGGGTCGCTTCTGCTTCCACGATCACGCAGCGTCGAGGACCGGGGCGTCGGGCGTCAAGCACCTAGGCGTCGTTTTGATACGACTGTCGAGGCTCTCCGAAGCCTGTAACCTTTCGGCTCGATACGGGGTGCGCGCCCGCTCGCCATGCTCCGACGATCGCGTCAGCCGGTGTGCATGCGGTGGACGACTCGCCGTCGTGGATGATCATGGTGCACGGACCCGTCGGAGCTCCGTGCTGCAGGCCCGGCGACGTTCGGTCCGAGTGTGATCTCGACCGGGCCGATCGTCAGATCCCGATCGTCGCCGAGCGCCGAGCTCGTCGAACGCCCGCCCGACACGTGCCCGCATCGCGCGCGATCGAGCCCGTGCTCAGAGGTACCGAATCGCCGTGCCGCTGAGGTAGGTGCCGCCTGCAACGGCGTCGTCGTCGTGCCACGCGATGTGGATCAAGAGATCCGCGTTGAGCTCGCGCGCCCGCGAGCGCAGCTCTTCCATCGCTCCGCCCTCGCCCTCACCCTCGTGCACGCGCAGCTCCGCGAGCACCTCGAAGGGGCGGTGCTGGGTCAGATCCCGATATCGCACTGCGAGCCCCGACAGATCCGTGAAGTTGGTGTCGTCGCGGTGGAACTCGACGCCGATCACCGCGTCCGCGTGCATCGCGGCCGCGCGCTCACGCATGACCTCGAGCCCGTGCTGCTCGTCTCGCCCCGACTCGTGGACGTCGACGACGCCGAGCACTTCGGTGGGCTCGCCGAGCGTCGTCGCCTCGACGATCTGGACGCGCGCTGCTTCGGCTGGGCTCGACCGCGGCAGTGCGGCCTCCGCTTCGGCCGCGTCGGCCTCGCTCGTCGACTCCTCGTGGGCGGGCGCGACCACCGACCGCGTCGACGCGATGGACCCGCGCGCAGCGAGCATCGAGCCACCGCAACCCGGGATGACCAACAAGACGACCAAGAACAGCCTGCGCATGACGGCACTCCTTCTCGCGGCCGACGCCGCGATCTCACCGAGAACGAGCGAGCGGGATCGACGACGAACCATTCGCCATCGGAGATCGCCGAGGTCGGCGATCACGAAATCAGTAGCCGCGTCGAGGGCCGACGAAGCGCACGGCGAGCCCCGAGAGGTGGATGGGACCGGTCTCGGGCGCATGGGTCTCGACACCGAGCACAGCATCTGCGTGCAACGTCGCCGCTCGAGCTCGGAGCTCTTCCATCGCACGGTCCATCTCGCCGGAAGGCACGCTCGCGTCGACGACGCCGATCACCTCCGAGGGTCGATCGAGGTGCGTCGTCGTCAGGACCAGGACCTGCGCGGCCGCGGAGGGGTCCACGCTGTACGGGCTCGACGTGGTCGACTCGGTCTCGGTGTCGTCGGCCACCGGCTGCTGCTGCGTCGCGCTCTCGACGTAGAGGGGCGGCTGGACGGTGGTCTCGATCGCATACGCGTGAGCGACGCAACCCGAGAGCGAGCACGACATGGCGGCGACGACGACGGCGAAGAGCACTCGCATCGCGTTCTCCTTCTCTGCGCGCCGAGAGGTCGTCGGCGCAGTCGTGGAGATGTCGAGCATCGCGTATGCCCACGTGCCGATCGCCGATCTGGCCGTTTGGCTCGCGTTAAGGATCGACTCGATCGTGCGTTCGCGGCTGGATTGCGAGCGCGCACTCTCTCATCGCGCGACGCGACGCCGCCGACGTCTCTCGTGGCGATTCGGAGCGCGAGAGGCGGAAGAGCACTCGTCGAGAGCCGAGCGCGGTGTTGCGCGACGACGAGATCCGCGAGAAGGACGCGCCTCCGAGCGCATCGCGCATCACCGCGCCGTGGCATGTCGCATGCTCGCCTGCGGAGAGGTCGACGCGACGACGACTCGCGTCGAACGGCGATCGATTCTCGCTCGCGCGACGATTGGAGGGGCTCGATGCTGCGCTCACGTTCTCTCGCAACGTCTCGGTGTGCGCGACTCGGATACGCGATGCTCGTCGCTCTCTCGCTCGCACTGCGACCCGATCGCGCCGCAGCCCAGGACCACGAGCTGCGCGTCGCGACGTTGGAACATGGAGCGTGGCCCGAGACCGTCGCAGCGCTGCAGGCCGACCAGCGCGCGGAGGGGACGAGCATCCACGTCGTGGTGCTCGACACGAGCGGGCATCGTGCGGCGTGCGGGCGATACTCGCTCGCGCTCGACGAGCTCGGCGCACGCGCCTTCGCCGCCGGCACGTGCGACTCCTCGAGCAGCGCGACCGAGCTCGTACTGCGCTCGCGGACGGACCTCTTCTCTCACGACGGCCCGGTCCCCAGACCGCGCGCGATTCGCCTCGTCGCGACGGAGGTCCGCTATGCCGATGCCGCAGGCGGTGCTGGTGTGACCGGTGGCGCGGCGCTGGACTGCTCGGTGGGTGTGCGCCCGTTCCTCGACGACCTGGAGCACGGCGGCGTCGTCTACCTCCGCGCGGACCGCTACGAGATTCGGCCGACCGAGACCTCCGTTCGTGTCAGCGTCGAGCCGGACGGCTGGTCACTCCATGCACGCTCGGCGGCCGCGATGAGCATCGCGTACGACGTGATCGATCGCGCGACCGGTGAAGTGATGTTGAGCGATCACGCGACGCTCTCGTGCAGCAGCGGGGACGCGTCGAGCACGCCGAGCCCGGCGCCGCCCTCTCGCGAGCTCACGGTCCGCGCCGGACGTGTCCTCGTCACGGACACGACCGCGCTCTCACGCGCTGCAGAGGTCGTCTCGCCGCTCGAGGTACGTGATCCGCACGGGGACGAGCCGACCGCTCGCCAGATGATGCAGGCTCGCGCCGCCGCGCTCGGTGCAGACGCCGTCGTGGGCGTCGCGCTCCATCGCGGCGCCGACGGCTCGATTCGTCTCTCGGGCACGGCGGTCCGCTACGTCGACCTCGCGTCGCGCTAGATCCGCCGCCGCTCGATCTGGGACGGCGCGATGACCGACGCATTCACCCTCAGGGGTGAGTGCGCCTTTGCCACTAAAGCGCCATCACGCCTCGCTCGATCGTGGCCGGACGCGGCGCCTCATCGCTTCAGCTTTCCGCAAGTGTCCGGATTTGATGCGAGGCATTTGTGGGCCCGCGCTTGCACGACCGGGCGCCGAGAGTGGTGACCCAATGAGCTCAACAACGGTGCAATCGATTCGTGTTCTCGTCGTCGACGATGATCCACTGCTGTTGGGAGCGACGGTGCGATTGCTCGAGTCGCCGTCGATCCGAGTGCAGGGCGTATCCAGCGCCCAAGAAGCGCTGGCCCTGCTCCAGTCCCAGCCGATCGACGTGCTCGTCTCGGATCTGCAGATGCCCGGCATGACGGGCATCGAGCTCGCGACGGCCGTGCGCCGCTTCGACCTCGATCTGCCGGTCATCTTCCTCACCGGCAGCCCGAGCGTCGAGACGGCGTCGCGCGCCTTCGAGCTGACGGCCTTTCGTTACTTGCAGAAGCCCGTGCCCGCGTCCGTGCTCCGCGCGCTCATCGAGGAGGCCGTCCGGCTGCGCGATCTCGTGCGCGCGCGCACCCACGGTCCGGAGGAGGGCTCGCTCGCCGATCGCGGCACGCTCGTCGCCGCGCTCTCTCGCGCGGTGGCCACCATGACGATGGTCTTCCAGCCGATCGTCGATTGCGCGACGCACCGGACGATCGGGCACGAAGCGCTCATGCGCACGCGCGAGCCGCTGCTTCCTCATCCGGGCGCGGTGCTGGAAGCGGCCGAGAAGCTCGGTCGCTTGCACATGGTCGGGCGAACCGGCCGTGCTCTCGTGGCGGCCGTGCTCGCCTCCCGCGCCGATGGGGGCACCATCTTCGTGAACCTGCATCCGTCCGATCTCGCCGACCCGGAGCTCTACTTGTCCGACGCGCCGCTGGCGCGGTTCGCATCGCGCATCGTCCTCGAGATCACGGAGCGCGCGTCGCTCGAGGCCGTGCCGTACGTCAGCTCGCGCATGGCCGAGCTGCGGACGCGTGTGTACCGCATCGCCGTCGACGACCTCGGCGCGGGCTATGCGGGCCTCAACTACTTCGCGAGCCTGCGACCCGACATCGTCAAGATCGACATGTCGCTCACGCGCGGCGTCGACGCCGATCCGGTGCGCGCGAAGGTCGTTCAATCGCTCGTGAACCTCTCTCACGAGCTCGGCATGCTGGTGGTCGCCGAAGGTGTCGAGACCCTCGGTGAGCGCGACACGCTCGTCGAGATGGGCTGCAACTATCTCCAGGGCTATCTGCTCGCGCGCCCGGCGGCACCCTTCGTCGCGATCGAGTGGCTTTGAGCACCGCGTCGGATCTGCCGCTGCGCGTCCTCTTGATCGAGAGCTCGCCCACGGACGTCGAGATCGTCGCGCGCGCGCTCGTCACTCCGGGTCGCAAGGTCGACGTGGAGCGCGTCGACGACGCGGCGTCGATGCGCGCGGCGCTCGCGGTGACCTCGTTCGATCTCGTGATCAGCCACTGGACGCTGCCGACCTTCAACGGCATCGACGCGCTGGCGGTCCTGAAGGAGCTCGGGCTCGATCTTCCGTTCATCGTCGTCTCGGAGAACGTGGGCGAAGAGACCGTCGTCGAGGCGATCCGCGCCGGCGCGCACGACTACGTGCTCAAGAACAAGATCGAGCGCCTCGGGAGCATCGTCGAGCGCGAGATGCGAGAGCGCGACGTGCGCGTGGCGCGCCGCCGGGCCGACGCCGCGTTGGCCAAGCAAGAGACTCGCTTCCAGGCGCTGATCGACCGCAGCGACGACGGCATCACGCTCGCCGATCAGGACGGTGCTCTCTCGTATGCGAGCCCCGGTGCGCGTCGCATCCTCGGGATCGGCGACGAGACGATCGGACAACAGGTGTCGAGCTGGCTGCATCCCGAAGACCACGATCGCGTCGAAGCATGCTCCAGCCGCGTGCGCGCGACCGCCGGCGCGAGCGAGCAGCTCGAGCACCGCATCCTGCGCCCGGACGGCGGCGTGCGTTGGGTCGAGCGGACGCTCACCAACTGGCTCGACGATCCGGCGGTCGGCGCGGTCGTCGCGAACTTCCGCGACGTCACGGATCGCCACCAGGGGACGACGGAGCTGCGCGAGAGCGAGACGCGGTTCCGTCGGCTCTGGGAGAGTGGCCTCGTCGGGATCGCGATCACCGAGCAAGACGGCCACTGGGTGGATGCGAACGAGACGCTGCTGGCCATGCTCGGATACACGCGCGACGAGCTCCGCGCGGGTGCTCTGCGGTTCGATGCGCTGACTCCCCCGGAGTGGAAGCACACGAACGCCACTGCGCTCGCGCAGCTCCGCGAGTCCGGCACCGCACCGGCCTGGGAGAAGGAGTACGCGCGCAAAGACGGATCGCGGGTTCCGGTGATGATCGGCCTGGCTTCCTTGCACGGCACGCGGAGCATCAGCCTCGTCATCGACCTGAGCGCGCAGAAAGGCGCCGACGCTTCACGTCGGCTCGTCGTGGAGGCGCTCGCGCGGAGCGAAGCGCAGCTGCGACAGGCCCAGAAGATGGAGGCGATCGGGCGACTGGCGGGAGGCGTGGCGCACGACTTCAACAATCTCCTCTCCGTCATCCTCAGCTACGGCGAGATCCTGCTCGGGTCGCTCAGAGAGGCCGATCCGATGCGTCGCGACGTCGAGGCGATCTGCAAAGCCGGCACGCGCGCGGCCGCGCTCACGTCGCAGTTGCTCCTCTTCAGTCGTCAGCAAGCGATGGAGCCCAAGGTCCTCGATCTCAACGCGGTGATCATCGACATGGAGCCGATGCTGCGCCGCATGCTCGGCGAGGACATCCAGCTCGTCTGTGTCCCGACCGAAGCGCTCGGTCGCGTGGAGGTCGACCCGACCGGCATCGAGCAAGTCGTCATGAACCTCGTCGTCAACGCGCGCGACGCGATGAACGAAGGCGGCCAGCTGACGATCGAGACCGGCGACGTCCAGCTCGACGAGGCCTTCGCGCACGACCACATCGGCGTCTCCGCCGGCCCGCACGTGATGATCGCGGTCACCGACACGGGCAGCGGCATGGATGCCGCGACGCAGGCCCGCATCTTCGAGCCGTTCTTCACCACGAAGGGCATCGGCAAAGGCACGGGGCTCGGGCTCGCGACGGTCTTCGGCATCGTGCAGCAGAGCCGCGGCACCATCTGGGTCTACAGCGAGGTCGGCAAGGGTACCGTCTTCAAGGTCTATCTGCCTCGCGTCGATGCGGCGGTCACCGCCGACGCGCCCGTCCTCGAGGTGCCGTTCAGTCGCGGCTCCGAGACCATCCTGCTCGTCGAGGACGAAGAGGCCGTTCGCACGGTGGCACGGGCGATCCTCGAGCGCGCGGGATACACGGTGCTCTGCGCCGCCGGCGCCGCACAAGCGCTGCTCTGCTCCGAGCAGCACGTCGGAGACATCGACCTCTTGCTGACCGACGTCGTCATGCCTCACATGGGCGGCCCCGCGGTCGCCCGCCGGCTCGTCAGCGAGCGCCCGTCGATGAAGGTGCTCTTCATGTCGGGATACACGGACGACAGCGTCGTGCGCCACGGCGTGCTCCAGCACGGCGCGGCGTATCTCCAGAAGCCGATCACTCCGAGATCGCTCACGCAGCGCGTTCGCACGGTGCTCGGCGTATGACGAAGGCCATCGCGGCGCAGCACCGCGAAGTGGGCCCCTCCGCGATCGTCGACCGACGCTTCGTCGTGAAGCGGGAGATCGCGCGCGGCGCGATGGGCGTGGTGGTCGAGGCGCAGCATCGAACGCTCGGGACGACGTTCGCGATCAAGACGCTCACCGAGCACGCGCAGTCGTGGCCAGGCGGACAGCCGCGCTTGATGCGGGAGGGACGGGCGCTCGCACGCTGCGTCCATCCGAACATCGTCGGCGTGGTCGATGCCGCGGTCTGCGACGTCCACGGACCGTTCCTCGCGCTCGAGATGCTGCAGGGCCGCTCGCTAGCGAGCCTCTTGCTCGCACGCGGGCGCCTGACCGTCGCGCAGACGATCCGCATCACGGAGCAGCTCGGCGCCGCCGTGCACCACGCCCATCGGATGGGCGTGCTCCACCGCGATCTCAAGCCGGCGAACGTCATCGTCGGGCGCGAGACGAACGAAGCCGAGGATCGACTCAAGCTCGTGGACTTCGGCATCGCGACGATTCCCGAGGAGCACGACGTCGCCCGTCACAAGCTCACGGCCATCGGCGAGACGCTCGGCACGCCCGAGTACATGGCGCCGGAGCATCTCGTGGACAGCGTGCCGGCCACCGCCCTATCGGATGTGTACTCCCTCGGCGTCGTGCTCTACGAATGCCTCGTCGGCGACGTCCCTTATGCAGGGCGTCCAGGCGTGATCTTCACCTCGATGATCTCGGGGATCGAGCCGCCGCCGATCACCGGCGTGCGCAACGACGTTCCGAGGAAGCTCGAAGCAGCAGTGCTCTCTGCGCTCGCGCGCGACCCGGCGGCACGCCCCGCGAGCATCGCCGAGCTCGTCCAGGCCTGTCTCGCCGCGGTGAGCGACGAGCCGGCCCCGCTCGATCTCCGAGGCCCCGATCTGATGGGCCGCGCCGTCGTGCGCGTCCCCTACGTCGCGCCGGTGCGCCTGCTCGACGGCACGGGCAACAGCGATGGGCGCACGGAGGACATCAGCGAAGGCGGGCTCTTGCTCGTCGCCGATCGCGCAGTCGACGAGGGTCGCAGCTTGCAGGTG
>CAYSCF010000313.1:0-7777 GCA_964429305.1 uncultured Sandaracinaceae bacterium
CGTCCCGCGCAGGCTTCCGACGCGCGAGTGCTCGAGCGCGACGAACACGCGCTCGCCCGGATGGTGCGCCGCCCAATCGACGAGCGATCGCGTATCGAGATCGACGAACGTGTACACGGCGTTGCCTGTGTAGAAGTTCTCGCCCTTCCAGTTCATCTGCCACGCGATGACGTGCTCGCCCGGCTGACGCGCGCGGTAGTACGCCTCGAAGATCTCGCGCTGTCCCCAGTGCGGCGCGAGGTCGACGAGATAGAAGTCGAGGCTCCAGATCGAGAGCGCCAACGCGCACCCGAGGAACGCGCGGATCATCACCGGACGGATCTCCCGGATGGCCGCGAGCGCGATGGTGACGCTCGCGACGATCGCGAAGCCCGTCAGGATCGGCCGATAGTCGAAGTTCGGCGGCCAGGGTCGCTGGTAGTTGTAGACGAAGAGGTGGATGAGCCTCTCCATGCCCCAAGGATGCGACTCCGTGGACCATGCGAGATCGCGACCGATCATCGCCAGCAAGAGCGGCGCACAGAAGAGCGCCACGCTCGCGAGCCAGCCCTCCTTCGAGAGGTAGTCCTGCTTCTCGGTCGGCCTCAGCGCGACCCACGCGAGGCCGGCCAGCACGATGCCGCCGAGGATCAACGCGACGACGATTCCCATCGGCAACGGATGCCCGAGCACCCAGTCGGCCGGATGCTCTTCGTCGAGCGGCACGAGACCCCGCGGATCGCCGTACCAGCCGGCGACACCGACGATGACAAGCATCGGCGAGACGACCGCCGCGAGCGTGCCGAGCACGCGCTTGCCGAGATCGCTCGGATCCTTGCCGAGCAGCGGATCGAGCGCGAGCCCGATCAGGATCCCCGACGGCGGGACGGCCGGGAAGATGTAGTGGTGGAACTTCGTCGTCATCGCCGAGAAGAGGAAGAACGCGCTCGTTCCCCAGAGGCCGATGATCATCATCACGTCGCGCTGCGCGTCCGCGATCGGATCGGCGCTCTCACCACGCTTGCGCGTGCCGAAGCGGACCCACGCGGCGATCGCGAGCGGCGCCAGCGCGATCCACGGGAACATGCCGTAGCCGAGCTGCTCGAAGAAGTACTCGATGCTCGCGTTGTCGCCGTGGACGCCCGACGTGAGGCGGTTGATGTGATCGTGGATGAAGATGCGGTCGGTGAACGCGTTCCCGTGCCGGATGAACATCGCCACGTACCAGGGCATCCCGACGACGAGGATCACGAGGATGCCGAGCGCGACGCGGAACTGGCCCTCGAGGAGCAGATCCCATCGGCGCGACGAGATCAGGAAGAAGAGCGCGACCATGCCCGGGAGCGCGAAGCCCTCGATGCCCTTCGCCATGAACGCGAACGCGCAGAAGAGATAGAAGCCGAGCATCGCGATGGCGCGCGCGCGCTTCTCGTTCCGGTACTGCCAGACGATCGCGATGAGCCCGAGGCCCCAGTAGACCGCCTGCGCGATCGGCTCGGCGGCGATGCCCTGCAGATACGGCTCGATCGTGCGCGGCGGCGGATTGCCCGGGTTGCCCGCGTTGCCGCCGCCCGATCCGAAGAGGAACGAGTCGTGGTGCCACGAGAAGCCGCCCGTCACGAGCGTCACGTTGCGCGACGCGAGATAGAGCGCCTGTGGCACGCACACGGCGAACAGGAGCCCGAGCGCGAGCGTGCGCGCCGAGATCGCGATCGGTCCGAGCCGATACACGCGCACCTCGCGCTTGCCGTCCTCGGAGATCGCGAGCCCCAACATGCACATCGCCATCGTCATGTTGCTGACGAGCGGCATGTCGGTGATCGCCTGATGCGAGAGCATGAAGAAGTGCGGCAGCGTCGAGACGACGATCGCCGCGAGCGCGCCGGGGCGCTTGCCGTACACGCGCGAGATCAGCCCGTAGATCGCGACGACCGCGCCGAGCGTCAGGATGTAGTGCGGGAAGCGGAGCGCCCACTCCGGATGCGGGAAGACGCCGTGCGCATCGGGGGCGATCATCATGTCGGGGTGGAAGTTCACCCCGAGCGCGCCCATCGAGAGCGCCTCGATCCAGAAGATGAAGACGGGCTTGGAGAAGAACCACTCCTCGTGCGCCCACCACGTGCTGATCCAGTCGTCGCGCGAGAGCATCTCGCGAGCGACCTCGCCGTAGTGCGTCTCCCACGGATCCCAGAGGCCGTACGCGCCGAGCATCGGCAGCACGATCCCCGAGCCGATCACGAACACGAGCAGGCCCGGGCGACGCATCGCGGCCGGCGCGAGCACGAGCAGCGCGCCGATCATGAAGCCGGGCAGCCACGCCCAGTTCGGCTGGAGCGCGCCTGCGACGGCGACGCCGAACGCGACGGGGATCGACACGATCGGCGCGAGGAAGAGCGGCTCGTTGCCCTTCGGGCCGAGCCACGTCGTGCGCCAGTCGATGGCGCGCGCGCGCTCGTAGTCGTCGAGCGAGGAGGCGCGGAGCACGCCCATCACGTCGGCGAACCCGAGCGTCGCGAAGAGCGTGAGCAGGATTCCCCAGAGCGGCCCGCGCGGGATCTGCTCGTGGTAGGCCATGATCAAGAAGACGCCGACCACGCCGGCGATCATCGCGAGCCAGCCCTGCCACCGGATCTTCCGGCCCGACGCGGGCGCCTTGGCCCTCGTCTCGACCACGGGCTCGACGGGCTCGGCCAGCTCTTCCGGCTCCGCGGTCTCGCCCGCTTCCGGCTCGGCCGCGTCGGGCGATGCGCTCGCGTCGGAGGTCTCGTCGGCGCTGGCCGTGGACGTCTCTTCGGCCTCGGGGGCGGTCTCGGCGTCCTTCGTCTCTTCGCTCATTTCACACGTCGTTCCAAGCCCGGATGGCCCGGGCGGCGCAGCATAGACGCGGCAAAACACAGGATCCAGGCCGAGTTCATCCCGCATTCAGCGGGCCGACCCCCGATCAGGGCGCGGCGAGCGCGCGCAGCACGTCGGCGATGAGCTCGTCGGCATCCTCGAGCCCAACGGCGTAGCGGATCAGATCGTCGGTCATGCCGATCGCCTCGCGCTCTTCGGTCGAGAGCTCGAAGTAGCTCATCAGCGCCGGCTGCTCGACGAGCGACTCGACGCCGCCGAGGCTCGCGGCGATCCGCGGGATCCGGAGCGCGTCGACGAAGCGCGAGCCGCGCGCGAGATCGCCCTTCACGGCGAACGTCACGACGCCGCCGAAGCCCGTCATCAACCGCCGCGCGACCTCGTGATGCGCGTGCGAGGGCAGCCCCGGGTACCAGACCTTGCGGATCTCCGGGTGCCCCTCGAGGGTGCGCGCGAGCGCGAGCGCGGTCGCGTTCTGTCGCTGCACGCGCACGTCGAGCGTCTTCGTTCCGCGCAGCACGAGATACGCCGCGTGCGGATCGAGCACGCCGCCGAGCACGTGTCGCAGATCGCGAATCAGAGCGACGAGATTCTCCGGGCCCGCGACGAAGCCCGCGAGCACGTCGTTGTGGCCCGACAGGTACTTCGTGCCGCTGTGCACGACGAGATCGATCCCGTGCTCGGCCGGCCGCAGGTTGATCGGCGTGGCGAACGTCGCATCGATCAGGGTCTTGATTCGATGACTGCCTCCGCCAGAAGACCGTGCGATCGAAGAGAGCCGCGCGAGGTCGACGATGTTCTGGTACGGGTTCGTCGGCGCTTCGCTCACGATGAGCCGTGTCTCCGCGCGGATCGCCTTCTCGAGCGCATCGAGATCGGCCGGCGGCACGAGCGTGGAGGTGACGCCGAACCGATCGAGCACCTTGCTGACGAACTGTCGCGTGCGCCGGTAGCAATCGGAGAAGAGGACGACGTGCGAGCCGCTCTTGGTGAGCGCGAGGATCGACGTCGTCACCGCGGCCATGCCACTCGCGAACGCGATCGCATCGTCGGTGTGCTCGAGCGACGCGATCTTCTTCTCGAGCGTACGCACGGTCGGGTTGCCGTAACGCCCGTACTCTTCGCGTTGGGTCTTGCCCTCCATCATCGCGACGAGCGCCGCCGTGCTCTCGAACGTGTACGTCGCCGTCTGGATGATCGGCTCGGCGAGCGGATGACCCGCGTGATCGCGATCGCGAGCCTCGCCGCCGTGCACGGCCCGCGTCGCCGACGTGGCACCGGAGAACTGCGGTTCCTCTTCTCGACCGGTGTCGCTCATAACGGGCCGACGCTACCACGCGGTCGATCATCGCGAGCGTCGCGCCACGACCAGGACGTTCGACGGGTCGAGGTATGCGACCCAAGGAAGGCCCTCTCCGTCGAGCGCGAGCACGGGGTCGCGCCCGACTTCCATGGGCTCGACCTGCCACCCGGTCGCGTTCGACGCATAAGCGACGCCGCGATTCGACTCGAACACGACGTGGAACGTACCGGAGGCGTCGATGGCGAGCGTGGGGGAGGTGATGCCCTCGCTCGATGCGAACAGCAACGTGTCGTCGTCGGCCGTCGTGAGCGCACCGCCGGCCGCGTCGACGAGCTCTGCGCTCGTGCCGTTCGTGCGGACGTACACGAAGTGCAGGAGTCCCGCGGGGTCCACGTGCAAGTGCGACCAGAGCGCGCCGTCGAAGGTCCGCGTCGTCCATACGCCCTCGATCCGCGACGCGAGCACGAGGCCGACACCGGTTCCGCTGCCGTCGGTGACGAAAGACACGTGCGGCGTCCCGTCCGGCGTGACTGCAGCGTCGACGCGAAGCGCCGGCAGCCCCGATCCATTTCCGAGCGCGACGTTCGTCGCGCCGTCGAACACGCGCACCTCGACGAGCCCCGGCGAGGTCGCGCCGACGCCGACGAAGAGCGGTGTGCCGTCGGGGAAGAGCGCGATGCCGGGCTGGCGCGCGTGCGCGGGCCCCTCGGCGAACGGCAGCAGCCCGGACGACCACACGCCGCTCGGGTCGCGCCACGCATGTGTCACGCCGCTGCGCGTGTCGAAGCTGAACGCCAAGTGCACCGTGCCGTCGGACGCGAGCCGCTGCGCCGCGCGGCTCGTTCCGATCGGATCGAGTCGCTGATGACCGGCGATCTCGGTCTCGAAGAGGCCCGGCGTGCCGTGTACGTGCAGCACGTCGCCGCTCTCGGAGGCGACGCACGTCAGGTGGAGCGGGCCGCGCGGGTCGATCGCGAGCTGCGGCTCCGTCGTCCGTCCGATCGACGCGTCGACCTCGAACACCTCCCAGCGTCCGTAGCGGCGCACCGGGCGGCTCGGATCGAAGTACGCATCGGGCGCGCGCGCGGCGTCGGCGGACCTCGACGCCGTCCCGGCGTCGCGCGCGTAGTAATGCGGGTAGTAGCCGCCGCAGTCCGCGCCCATCAAGAGCAACATCCACGCGGCCAGGGCGCCGGAGCCGAGAGACCATCGCCCGAACGAATGTGCCATCCCGCGCCTCGGCGCTGGACGCTGCAGCCGGCGTGCCGCCACGAACGGCGAGGTTGCGAGACCGCCCGCCGAGGCGTACGTCCGGCCCCGCATGATCGCCAGCGAGCAGCTGTCTCTCTCCTACGGTAGCCGCGTTCTCTTCGAGAACGTCGACATCAAGTTCACGCCGGGCAACTGCTACGGGCTGATCGGCGCGAACGGCGCGGGCAAGTCCACGTTCCTGCGCGTGCTCGCGGGTGAGCAAGAGCCTTCGTCGGGCAAGGTCGTGCTCGGCAAGGGCCAGCGCCTCAACATGCTGCGCCAGGACCACTTCGCGTTCGACGACGTGAAGACGCTCTCGGCCGTCATCATGGGCCATGCGCGCCTGCACCAGGTGATGCTCGAGAAGGACGCGGTCTACGCCAAGCCCGACTTCAGCGACGCCGACGGAACCCACGCGGCCGAGCTCGAGGGCGAGTTCGCCGAGCTCGACGGATGGAACGCCGAGTCCAACGCCGCGACGCTGCTCAGCGCGCTCGGCATCGGCCAGGAAAAGCACGACAAGCTCGTGCGCGAGCTCGACGACAGCGAGAAGGTGCGCGTGCTGCTCGCGCAGGCGCTCTTCGGCGAGCCCGACATCCTCTTGCTCGACGAGCCGACGAACCATCTCGACGTCGACTCGATCCTCTGGCTCGAGGAGTTCCTGCTCAACTTCAAGAACACCGTCATCGTCGTCAGCCACGATCGACACTTCCTCGACAAGGTCTGCACGCACGTTGCCGACGTGGACTTCCAGAAGGTGCAGCTCTTCAGCGGCAACTACAGCTTCTGGTACGAGAGCAGCCAGCTCGCGATGCGCCAGCGGCAGGACGCGAACAAGAAGAAGGAAGACAAGGTCAAAGAGCTCAAGGCCTTCGTGATGCGCTTCAGCGCGAACGCGTCGAAGTCGCGCCAGGCCTCGAGCCGCCGCAGCCAGCTCGAGAAGATCACGCTCGACGACATCAAGCCTTCGTCGCGCAAGTACCCGTACATCCTCTTCGAGACGGAGCGCGAGCTCGGCAAGGAAGTGCTCTTCGTCGACGGTATCAGCAAGACGCTCGACGGCGAGGTGCTCTTCTCGAACCTGCGCTTCTCGCTGAACAAGGGCGAGCGCATCGCGCTCACGGGCAACGACGTCGCGACGTCCACGCTGATGGCCGTGCTCGCGGGCGACATCAAGCCCGACGAGGGCACGGTGAAGTGGGGACGCTCGGCGAACGTCGGCTACCTGCCGAAGGAGTACGCGCAGTTCTTCGACACCTCGATCAACCTGATCGACTGGATGCGTCAGTTCAGCACGAACCAGGAAGAGAACTTCGTGCGCAGCTTCCTCGGCCGCATGTTGTTCTCGGGCGAAGAGACGAAGAAGGCGGCGAAGGTGCTGTCCGGCGGCGAGAAAGTGCGCTGCATGCTCGCGCGCCTGATGCTGCAGGACCCGAACGTGCTCCTGCTCGACGGCCCGACGAACCACCTCGATCTCGAGTCGATCACGGCGCTCAACAATGGTCTGCTGAAGTTCACGGGCAGCATGCTCGTCAGCTCGCACGACGTTCAGTTCGTCGACTCGCTGGTCACGCGCGTCATCGAGCTCGCGGGGCCGAAGTACTACGACCTGAACATGGGCTACGAGGAGTACCTCGCGAACGAAGAGCGCCTCGTGCGCGCGGGTAAGAAGGTCGGCTGAGCCGAGAGACGACGAAGCCCCGCGCGCCTCTCGACGCACGGGGCCTCGCACGAGTCAGGAAGCGATCAGCCGCCGACGCAGATCACGCCGGTGCCATACATCGTGCACATCGCGCCGCCCATGAACGTGCCGCACGCCGCGCAGGGGCACGTCGTGCAGGTCGTCCCGAGATAGGGCGCGCAGCCGCCGGCATTGCAGACCTCGCCGACCGCGCACGCGTTGTTGCAGCCGCCGCAGTTGAACGGATCGGTGCGCGTGTTCACGCACGCGTTGTTGCAGGTGCGCATCCCACCGCCGCCGCCGCCGCCGCATGCGCCCGCCGCGACGCACACCCCGTTGCTGCAGACGGGCGTGCCGCCGGAGCAGATCATCGTGGCCGTTCCGCAGTGCATGGGATCGGTCATGAGGTTGACGCACGCGCCGACGACCTCGGTGAGGCCTGGACGGCAGACACACGCGCTCGCCGCGCACGTCTGATCGGCGCGACACGCGTGGCCGGCCGTGCCGCAGTTGTTGGGATCCGTGACGGTGTTCACCTGGCAAGCGCCCGCGACGCACGCCTCACCGAGGTTGCAGCGCGTCGTGCAGTTGCCGCAGTGACGCGCATCGGTCTGCGTGTCGCTGCACGTGGTGCCGCCACCACCTGCCGCCGGACAGCTCGTGAGCGGTGACGCGCACTGGCACATGCCGGAGACGCACGTGCCGCCGCC
>CAYSCF010000314.1:0-7754 GCA_964429305.1 uncultured Sandaracinaceae bacterium
TTCCGAGCAACATCATCCGAGCGCCCTCCACGGGCTGGGCGTGTTGGTCCGGTGGATGGACGAGATCGAAGTGTGCGACGCCCAGTGTGGCGGTCTTGACATCCGAACGCGCCGCAAGCTTCTATCCCACCGGTTCGTTCGCCGATGAGTGTCTACGACAACGTCCTGAAGGAGCTGCGGCAGCACATCTCGGCGATCAACGCGCGCAGCGTGATCGATCGCGCGCTCACGCGGGCGGGCGTGCTGCCGACCGAGCTCGATGCACAGCTCTGGCGGGCACTGCCCGAGATCGAGCGCGGGGCGGCCGTGTTCCTCGGCGCGGAGGCGGCTCGCGCAGCGCTCAAGTCATTCGCCGCAGCCTCGGACGGCAAGGCGAACGTCTCGCTTCCCGTCGCGACCGAGCAAGATCTCGCTCAGGCGCGCAGCACGGCGCGGACCATGTGCGGCGAGGCGCATCTCGGGACCTTCCTCGCCCAGACGGTCGTGACCGTGGTGAGTGAGCTCGGACGGAACATGGTCATGTACGCTGGCGGCGGCGTATTGGAGCTCGAGTCCGCAGCCGGGGCCGTCACGATCACGGCGCGTGATCGCGGCCCGGGTATTCCCAACCTCCCGGACATCTTCGCGGGATCCTACAAGAGCAAGAGTGGGCTCGGCGCCGGCATCCGCGGTGTTCGCAAGCTCGCGCGCAAGTTCGACATCGAGTCGGGCCCTCAGGGCACGACCATTCGCGTGGAGGTCGGGCGATGAATGGCAAGGGCGCATACGGGCGCATCTCGGATCGCACGCCGGTGCTCCGACTCTGGGACGTGCTCTTGGTGAGCGTCCGCGGAGAGCTGATGGACGCCGAGGCCGAGGAGCTGAGCACCGAGGTGTTGGGCGAGGTCCATCGGTGGGGGCCCCGCGGCCTGGTGATCGATCTCTCCGGAGCGGGCTTGGTGGACAGTCACCTCTGCCGCGTGATTGCGGACATCGCCCAGGGCGCTGCTCTGATGGGCACGCCGAGCGCTCTGTCCGGGCTGGGTCCCGAGATCGCTCTGGCGCTCGAGACCATGGGTGTCTCGTTCCGTGGTGTACGCGTCACGCGGACGGCCGAAGCAGCGTTCGAGCTCTTCGGCGTCGCTCCGGCACGCCTGGGCTCGGACGAGAACGAAGACGAAGAGAACGTAGAGAACGAACAGGAAGAGAGGGTGGAGCCATGAAGGAGCTCGTTCAGGTCGGTAAGAACACCATGGGTTGGGAGTCGCCCGACATTCTCATCGGCGTCTGGGTCGGCGTGATGACGCCTGAGGACATGACGGCGGGCTTCGACAAGCTCAAGGCATTCTCCAAGGACTGGAAGCGCGCATTCGCGCTCGTCGACGTGTCGAAGCTCGAGTCGATTCCGCTCGCCACGCGCCGCGTCGCGAACGACAACACGAAAGACGTACCGTTCGCGTCGACGGCGGTGTACGGAGCGAGCTTCGGCGTACGCACCGTCTTCAGCCTGCTCGTGCGCGCGATGTCGCTGGTGACGATGAAGCCGATGACGCTCGCCTTCTTCGCGACCGAGGCCGAAGCGCGGGTGTGGATCGATTCGGAGCGAAAGCGCTTGGACGCGCTCGAGGCGAAGAAATGAGCGGCATGGTCATCGACCCCTCGCGCTTCGAGAAGCTCCTGCAGGTCATCGCGCTGGTCAGCGTCGAAGCCGAGGACGTGCGCGGATGGACGAACCTCGTGCAGGCGGAGGACGAGTTCGGCGAGCTCGAGAACTGTCTGCAGATCTTCCTCGAGGAGTGGATCCAGTCCAAAGACGAGCTGCGTACGGCGCTGCGCGACACCGAGGCCTCACGCGCCGAGCTCGAGCGGAAGCTCGAGGTCATCGATGCGCAGCGCATGACGATCCAAGAGCTCTCCACGCCGATCATCGACGTGTGGGACGACGTATTGGCACTGCCGCTCGTGGGGACGATCGACACGCGCCGCGCGAGCGAGCTGACCGAGTCACTGCTCGCGCGCGTCGCGACCACCAACGCCAAGACGGTGATCGTGGATCTGACGGGTGTCGAGGTGCTCGACACGAGCACGGCTGATCATCTCGGTCGCCTGGCGCGCGCCTCGTCGCTGCTCGGATGCGACTGTGTGCTGACCGGCATCAGCCCGGCGATCGCACGCACGCTGGTGGCGCTCGACGTGGATCTCGGCACGCTCCGGACGAAGCGCACGCTGCGTGACGCGCTCTCGGAGTGCGTCGCCGCCAAGACCGGCAAGAGCGCCCCGGCCGCTCGCGCCCAAGCGCCGATCGTGCGCGCACGACGCTGAGAGCCGCCGATCGCATTCGAGCAGAGGCGACGGTACGGCAGAGATGAGGTGAGCCCACGTGACGGCACTCGGCATCGCGACGCGCCCCGCACGCAACGAGAGTGCGAACGGCGATCGTGCCGTGCACCTCGTGGACGGCGATACGGTCGTCTTCGGCGTCATCGATGGCCTCGGGCACGGTCCGAAGGCCGAGGAGGCGGCGCTCACCGCATTGGCGGCGCTCGCGCGCGCGCCCAAGCGCGATGTCTCTTCGTTGTTCGACGCGACGCACGCCGCTCTGCGCGGCACGCGCGGCGCCGCCATGACGCTGGTCGTCGTCCGAGGCGCTCTCTGCGAGGCCATCGGCGTCGGCAACGTCGCGCTCCGCGTGCGCCACGTGCGAGGTCTCTCGCTCGCATCCACGCCAGGCGTCGTCGGGGGACAGATGCGAACGCTCCGTGTCGCCCGTGGACAGATCGAGCGCGGCGCACGCCTCGCCATCTTCTCCGATGGCATCTCGAGCCGCGCGCCGCTGGACGAGTACGAAGACGAGGCCCCGGAAAAGGCGGCCCGCCGCGTCTTGGCCGACCACGCGCTCGAGCACGACGACGCGACGATCCTAATCGCCGACCTGTAGCAACCCGCGCCGTCGCCGCTCGATTCACCCCGTGGGGTGATCCGATGGCGTGCAGAGCGCCTTGCGGCGAGACCTCGCCATGTCTCACGATTCCGATGTCGCCGACGGCTCGGCGGCCACGGATCGGGGGAGCATGTACATCGGAAAGCACGACGACGAGCGGGGGCTCGCGATCTGGCGCTTCGTCGGAAGCGTCACCCCGCAAGAGTGGCAGCAGCACATCGCGGACATCGATCGGGTCGCACGCTGGCAGCTGCCCGATCGCCCATCCGTGATCCTCGAGATCATCGGGTTCACGCCGAACGCAGCGCAGCGTGCCGAGATCGCGCAGCACACTGCGACGCCGAAGTACCGTCCGTATCTCGCGTTCGTGTCGACCAACGCGCTCTTGCGCGGCGCGCTTCAAGCCATCGCGTGGATGCAGACGAAGAAGCACTACGAAGAAGCGTTCTTCAGCAACACGGACGCAGCGATTCGCTGGCTCGAAGAACGGCGCGGCTCGCCTCTCGAGGCGCTGCTCACGCTGCGCGCGGCGGTGGATCGTGCAGCGCGCAGCGCGTCGTTGTGATTCGCGCGCGCCCTCGCAGCTGATGCGACGAGCGCGCGTGCGCGCGATCGACCGACGCGAAGAGGTCGGGTCGCTCGGCAGCCGTCGACGCTCACCCCGTCCGACGGCATACTGACCCCACGCGTTCCTGGGTGCTGCGCGTCGTGCGCGGCAGGTTCCACGGTGGTCGGGCCGCCACCGTTCGAGTCGAGAGACTCGCGGTGCTGCCCATGGAAGACGAACGAGCTTGCGATCGACGGGGCCTGCGATGACGCAGCGTCCTCCTTCGAGCCTGCCCACGGGACGACTTCGACGTCTCGCCGGCCTCGCGCGCGCCGGCGCCGGCATGGCGCGCGGAATGATCGATCGCGATCCCGTCGCGCCGATCGCGCGCGCGGTCGAGACGCTCTCGGAGCTGCGCGGCCTCGCGACCAAGGTCGGACAGATGGGCGGGATCTGGTCGGCCATGCTGCCGCCCGAAGAGCGGGCGCGCGCCGAGATCATCCTCGCGCGGCTGCGATCCCACACCGCCTCGTCGAGCGCGGAGGCCGTCCGCTCGCTCGTCGAGGCCGAGCTCGGTGCTCCGATCGCCGAGCTCTTCGCGACGTTCGAGCCGGAGCCGTTCGCGAGCGCCTCCATCGGCCAGGTGCACCGCGCGACGCTGCCCGACGGAACGGTGGTGGCGGTCAAGGTGCAGCATCCGGGCATTGCGGCCGCGCTTCGCTCCGATCTCGCGAACGTCGAGAACATCGGCGGTCTGGCGACGCTGCTCGCCTTCACCGACGCCCGCGCCGTGATGGACGAGGTGCGGGCGCGCTTCGAGGCGGAGCTCGACTATGCGGACGAGGCGCGCAACCTCGCGCGCTTCGCCGATCTCTTCGCAGGCGATCCCGAGATCGACATCCCGACGCTCGTGCCGAGTCTCTCGTCGGGCCGCGTGCTCACGACTCGGTTCGTCGAGGGCGCGGACGTCGACGTCGCGGCGGGCTGGCCCAACGCACGCGAGCTCGGCCGTGTCGTGCGGCGCTTCATGAAGACGAGCTGGCTCGTGCACGGCTTGCTCTTCGCAGACCCGCACGCGGGCAACTGGATCTTCCATCGCGACGGTCGGGTCACGGTGCTCGACTTCGGATGCGTCGTGCCGTTCGCCGAGGCCGACCGCGCATCGCTCCGCCGCGTTCTCGAAGCGATCGAGCGAGGTGACGACGACGTCGCGCGCGCGGATCTGCGCTCGCTGGTGCACGCCCCCGCAGGACACGCGGACGAGCTGCTCGCCGAGTCGATGCGAATCGCGCTCGCGCCGCTCGCGCTCGACCGGCCTGCACGCCCCGACGACCTCGAGCGCATCGTCCGGCTCAGCGGCGAAGCGAAGCGTCGACTGCTCGGCAAGCGGCTGACGGTGCCGCCGTGGACACCGTTGCTGCTGCGTGCGCTGCTCGGGACCACGGCCTTGCTCGCCGGTCTCGAAGCAAGGTGCACCTAAGGCGAGTGTGAATACTCCCCTGTTGGCCGCGCCATTCGCGCCCCGGGGCGAGACAAATATGCCCCGATCGGGACACGGATGGCTCACGCCTGGCCGCTGCCGCGGCGCACGCGCACGGCCCGCGCTTTGCTCGTCGCTCGCGGGGGGCTGGCGTGACGCTTCGAGCAGACGACATCGGCGGCATGAACGTATCGGATGGCGCGATCCGCGCGTCAGAGGCTCGCTACCGTCGACTCTTCGAGTCGGCCAAGGATGGGATCCTCATCCTGGAAGCGAAGACGGGCGCCGTGATCGACGTCAATCCGTATCTCGCGGAGCTGCTCGGTTACTCGCGCGGGGACTTCATCGGCAAGCATGTGTGGGACTTCGGTCCGTTCAAGGATGTCGTCGCTTCGAAGGATGCGTTCGAGGAGCTCCAGGCGACCGACTACGTCGCGTACGAAGATCTGCCTCTCGAGCGCTCGGACGGGCGACAGGTCGACGTGGGCTTCGTCAGCAACGCGTACCTGGTCGAAGGAAAGCGCTTCCTCCAGTGCAACATTCGCGACATCACGCAGCGCAAGCTGGACGATCGAGCGCGGCGAGGCCTCGAAGAACAGCTTCGTGCCGCACAGAAGCTCCAGGCCGTCGGCAGTCTCGCGGGCGGCATCGCTCACGACTTCAACAACCTGCTGTCGGTCATTCTCTGTTGCTCGCGGTTCGTCCTCGATGCGCTTCCCGAAGACAGCCCGTTGCGCATCGATCTCCTCGATGTCGAGCAGGCCAGCGAGCGCGCTGCGACACTCGTCCAGCAGCTCTTGGCATTCAGCAGCAAGCAGCGGCGGCAGCCCGTGCCTCTGGCACTGAACGCGGTGCTGACTGGCTTCGAGCCCATGCTGCGAAGGATTGTCGGGGAAGACATCGAGCTCGTGCTCGACCTCGCGCCGCGCCTCGGCATGGTGATGGCGGACCCGAGCCAGATCGAGCAGGTCGTGATGAACCTCGTCGTCAACGCGCGCGACGCGATGCACGGCGGCGGCACGCTGACCCTCCACACGCAGGACAAGGACCTCGACGCCGCCTACGCGCTCTCGCACATCGGCGTCGTCTCCGGGCCCTACGTCATGCTCGCCGTCACCGACACGGGCGCGGGAATGGATGCGTCGACGCGCGAGCGTGTGTTCGAGCCCTTCTTCACCACCAAGTCGCCGGGCAAGGGAACGGGCCTGGGCATGTCGACGGTGTACGGCATCGTCCAGCAGAGCGGTGGCAACGTCTGGATCTACAGCGAGGTGGATCGGGGGACGACGATCCATGTCTATTTGCCGCGTCTTCCGTTGCTCACGGTGGGTGCGACGGTCCTGGCACACGATGGGATCGCGGCCAAACCGCGCGGGACCGAGACCGTCCTCGTCGTCGACGACGACGAGGGTGTGCGCAACCTCGCCAAGCGCATCCTCGCATCCAGTGGATACACCGTCCTCACAGCCGGCACGGGAGAGGAAGCGCTCGCGCTCTGTGCAGGATACGGTGGGCGCATCGCGCTCGTTCTGAGCGACGTGGTCATGCCGAAGATGAGCGGGACCATGTTCGCCGAAGAGCTGGCGCGCATCCGGCCCGCCGCGAAAGTGGTGTTCATGTCGGGCTACGCAGGCGATGCAGTCCAACATCGCGGCGTGCTCGACGAGCGCAGCCACTTCATCGACAAGCCTTTCACGGCTCTCGGGCTCACGCAGAAGATCCGCCTGACCCTCGACGAAGCGACCTCCGATGTCTGAGCCTGGCTCCTTCGAGCGCGCGCCCCGGTTGCGCGTGCTCTACCGGATCGGCCCGGCGAGGTCGCGATACAAGTGCGCGATGCGCTTGTGTCCGGTCTTTCGGAGCAGGCGCCGGATGTGCGACTTCACGGTGTTGTCGGAGACGCCGAGCACCTCGGCGAGGTCCATGCGTGCGACACCGCGCGCGATGCAGCGCACGAGCGCCGTCTCTCGGTCGCTGAGCTCGTGGACGGCGATGAGGTCGTCCACCGCGGTCACGCGGCCATCCGCGCCGGAGGGAGCCAACGCCCGCGTCAGGAACGCGCGCAGGTTCGCGACGCTGTACGGCTTGTAGAGAAACTCCGCGCCCAACGCCTGCGCGGAATTCACCGGTGCTCTGTCGAGGACCCCCGTGACGACGAGGGCGGGCGTGACGTCGCCGCGCGCGCGCGCCCACGAGAGCAGCTCGAGGCCGGAGCCGTCGGGAACGACCACGTCGAGCATCCACGCGTCGAACCGCTGAGCGCGGATCAGGATCCGCGCCTCGGCCGTCGTGTCGACCAGCGTCAGGTCGTGCTCGGCGAGCGCGCGACGCAAGGCGCTCTGGACGAGCCGATCGTCTTCGAGACACAGAAACCGTCGACGAGCCGCGCGGGGCTCCGTGTGCGTGGCGTGCATCAGATCGCCTGCGCCTTCGTGCCGACCCCTCGGCACGAGCGCCTCTCTCGATGGCCCATCCGCTCATGGTGATGCCATGCGTGCGCTGGTGTCTTGCACGAGACGATCGTGCGGATTGAACGAGCTTGCTACGCCGGTCCGGCGCGACGGCGGAGCTCTCCGGGCGTGACTCCGAAGCGTCGCTTGAAGAGGCGCGAGAGATGCGCCTGATCCGCGAAGCCGCACTCCGCAGCCACGTCGCGGATCGATGCGGAAGCGGCGAGCGATGCGCGCGCGCGCTCCAGGCGCAGTCGCATCAGATACGTGTGCGGCGTGACGCCCGTCTCTTGCTTGAACGCGCGCGCGAAGTGCGCCGGGGAGAGATCGGCGAGCTTCGCGAGATCGACGATCGTG
>CAYSCF010000315.1:0-7722 GCA_964429305.1 uncultured Sandaracinaceae bacterium
ATCGGGATGCGGACGGCGTGCTCGCCGACGGGCGTCATCGATCGAGCGTATCGCGGACCGCGCGCGCGATCCGGGCCGCGTTCGCACCGTCTCCGTGGACGCAGAGCACGTCGAAGCGCCCGGAGCGCGCGAGCGTCTCGGCCTGCCTGGCTGCGACGAGCGCGTCTTCGACGAGCGCGCCCGGCTCGCCGCGCGGAATCAACGAGCCGTCGGCGCGCATCCCGCGGTCGGCGAATCCCTCGCGCAGGAATGGCATGCCGAGCGCGCGCGCGGCGATCGCGGTCGCACCGTCGGGCGGGCCGAGCACGTCGATCGTCCCGAGCACGTCGCGACACGCGGTCAGCACCGCGAGCGCGAGTGACTCGTCGCGATCGATCGCGTGATAGAGCGCGCCGTGCATCTTCACGTGGCCTGCGGCGCTCACGCTCGCGAAGAGCTCGCACTGCGCGCGCACAGAGGCCGCGAGCGTCTCCACGGGCATCGTCATCGCCCTGCGGCCGAAGCCCGCGCGATCCGGATACGACGGATGCGCTCCGAGGCGCGTGCCGTGCGCAACGGCCAGCTCGCGTGCACGCTCGATGCTCGCCCGATCACCCGCATGGCCACCGCACGCGACGTTCGCGAGATGCGCGCACGCATAGAGCGCCTCGGGCTCGCCCTCGATCTCCCCCAGATCGATGTCGAGCAGCACGCTCACTGCATCACGAGGAACACCGCCGCGACGTGAAGCGCGCTGCCGGCGAGCACGAACCCGTGCCACCACGCGTGCATCCACTTGCGGTGATGCGCGAGGAAGAACGGCACGCCCGCCGTGTACGCCAGGCCTCCGAGCAAGAGACATCCGAGCGAGCTCGTCGACATGGCGGTGTAGAGCGTCGGCAGCGCGAGCGCGCCCGCCCATCCGTTGCCGAGATACAAGCCCACCGAGAGACGCGTGCGCCGACGCAGCGGCGTCGTCTCCACGATGATCCCGAGCGTGGCGAGCGTCCAGATGATCGCGAGCGCGATCCAACCGCCCTCGCCGCCGATCGCACAGAGGATGATCGGCGTCGCCGTTCCTGCGATCAGGAAGTGAATGGCCGCGTGATCACAGATCCGCAGCGCTTCCTTCGTGCGCACGTGGCGCGGCGGGACCGCGTGATAGATGGTCGACGAGAGATAGACGGCGATCAGGCTCGTGCCGAACACCGCCGCGCCCACGACGTTCTGCGGCGTCCCGTTCTCGAGCGCGCGCGCCACGAGCCACACGAGCGTGGCGAGCGAGAGCACCGCGCCGAGCCCGTGCGTCGCCGCATGGACGATCTCTTCGCCGGTGGTGGGGCCTACGTAGTGCGGAGCCGAAACGTCGCGGTCGCTCATCGTTACGAGAAAGCGTGCACGAACGGGGCGAGAGAGGTCGTCACCGTTCGGTCATCGCCGCTCGCGGCGGAATCGCGATAGCCTTCTCTCATCGTGGAGAGCGAGACTTCCATCGAGCCGCCGCCGGTGCGAGCCGTCATTCCCATCCCGCGCATGTCTTCGCGCGCGTGGGGAGTCGCCTGGCTCGTGGCGTGCGCGCTCGTCGCGACCCTCTCGGCCCTCGCATTTCCCGGCTTCGCCGTGCGCTACGCGCTGCCGTTCGTGGCGATGATGGCGGCCGTCGTCGTGCGCGTGGTGTGCGCGCGGACGAGCCCGAGGGTCTTGAGCTTCGACGCGCGCGGCATCCGTTTCGAGTCGAGCGGCGTCGATCGCCGCTTGCCGTGGTCGGATGTCTCTCGGATCGCGATCACGCAGGCGGCGTTGGTGATCGAGGACGTCCACGGCATCGCGACGCGCATCCCCTGGTCTGCGCAGCCCGACGTGCGAGCGATCCTCGCGCTCGCGCCGAAGGGCGTCGACTTCCAGAGCCGTGAGATCGGGCCTGCGAAAGGCCGAGCGCGCTTCACGTTCATCCTCTGGATCGTGCTCGTCGTCGTGATGATGGCGATCTACTCGCTGGTCGGCCAAGGGCCCCACCCGTGAGCGGCACGTATCGCGAGGAGACGTCGTTCGAGGTCGCGACCGGCCCGCGTGCGCTCGCCGAGCTGCGACGCGCCGCACGCCCGGGCTTGCCCGGCTGGGAGGTGATGTTCGTCATCGCCGCCGTCGGTGTGCTCGGCGTCATCGCGTCCGGCCGATGGCACGACCTCATGGGATTCTGCACGTCCGGCGCCGTGCTGCTCCTCGGTTGGACCGGCGCGAAGCTGTCGCGAACGGTCGCGCGCAAGCAGGCGGAGCACGTGCGGCGGACGCGCGGCTGGCTCGAAGAAGACGGAGTCGTGCTCGAGTCGGACGGAGGCGCGAGCGCGCGCTGGTCGTGGGATCGGATCACCTTCGCGCGGCGAACGCGGACCGCGCTGGCCATCTTCTCGGACACCGACTGGGCGTTCGTGATCCTCGCGGAGCAGACGCCGAACCTCGATCGGATCGCAGAGATCGCGTCGGCGCGTGCACGGGCGCCGATGCGGGCTCCGTCCCGATGGATGCTCGCGGTCGTGCTCGTGCAGATCGTGCTCACGTGCATCGCACTGCGGCCACAGCCGCTCGATACGCCGCTCGCCCGCATCGAGGATGCGCTCGATCGACACGTCGCGGCGGAAGGCATCGACATCGACGCGCTCGCATACGGCTCGTTGTGCGATCGCGTGGCGCTGGCGAGCTTGGCGACGCGGCACCACGAGCTCGCGGCCGGATACGCTTGGGACGACGAGCGCGCGACGGTTCTGGTCGCGCAGGACACGGACGTGTGCGCCGAAGGCGCCGTCACACCGCGTGGCCGCGTCCTCCTCGACGACGCCGTCCTCGGAACCTGCACGTACTACGTCTTCACGCTTCGCGGCCGTGATGGGTTCGTGCTGGCGGGCCCCTACGGATTCTTCGAAGACGAGGCGTGGACCCACCCCGAGCCTGGCACGCTCTACGTGGATCGCGCGATGCAGGCGGCGTCGGCGATGCATCTTCGGCTCACCGATCGCCCCCCGTCGGACGTGAGCTTCGCTCTCGCGCTACGTGACGAAGACGAGACCGAGTGACTCCACGTCGCGGTCGCTCATCGGAAGGACGAAGCGCCGAACGGAGGCGATAGAGGTCGTCACCGTTCGGTCATCGCTCCTCACGCCTTGGCGACGGGCTCCGGGGCGGGCGCCGGCGTCGGCTCGACGGCCGCGGTGTGCGAGCCCTTGCGGAAGAACCGCGCGGCCCACGCCGAGGGCGAGCGCTTCTTGCGCTTCTGGCCGATCGCGATGAGCTGACCGAACGTCCCCTCGCGCAGCGCGTTGAGGTCGTCCACGAAGCTGGTGAGCTCGCGCGCGAAGTGGTCGGCTCGGCCGCCGATGGCCTTGGTGCGCGCCGTGATCGCCTCGTCGCCGGCCTTCATCGCCGTCGCGAGCTGCTTGCCCGCGTCGCGAACCTCCTTCTCGGGCTCGGACGCCAGAGACTCGACCCATCCGGCGAGCTTGAGCAGCTGGCTCTGCAGGCCGAGCTTGGTGATGAGGCTGAGCGCGACCTTGAAGTACCGCTTGTAGCGAGAATTCGAGGTGCCGCCGGTCGCGTGCTGGAGCGCGTCGTCGACGCCGCTGGTCGCCTCGTCGAGATTCTGATCGGCCGTGTCGACGCCCGCATCGGCCACGACCTCGATGCGCCAGTGCCCATAGCGATCGTCGCGGACCTTGGCCCAGCGCTTCAGCATGTCGGAGAAGAGCTTGGCCAGCTTCTTGGTCTCCGCCGTGTTGTCCCCGATCAGCTTGGCCTCGGTGAAGACCAGCTCTTCCCAGAGCGTGTCGAGGGAGTCCGAGGTGCGCAGAGTCGCGATCGCAGCGGCCATGAAGTGTCTCCTGTGGCACCGAAGTACAACGGCTCTGATCCGATTTCAAGACCGGGCGCGCCGGGAGCGGCACGAAACGCGTGCGTGCTTCGCACGGCGGCGCCGGGAGCGAGCCGCCGACGTTTCGGGGCGATGCAGCCCGCGCCGCGAGCCGGCCGAAACGACGGCGGCTCGCGCCCGGCCGCGCGGGGAACGGGCGGAAAGCGTTTCGTGCGGCTCCCGGCGGCGCCGGGATGGGCCGCGCGCGTTTCGTACGCTCCCCGGGTCCCCAACTTCACCGCGCCAGCGTCTGCGCCGCCTCACACCGTTCCGCTGAGGTGCCGCCGACGCGCATCCTCGGTTGGATCGACCTAGCGCGCGACCGGAATGCAAGTCACCGCCCCTGGGCGCATCGTAGGCGGCGGCGCCATCGGCTGGCTGATACACCAGCCACGTCGCCGCGAACGCGGCGTTCGGTCGGAACGATGGCCGACTCATCTTCATCCAGACCGATCCGGCACCGTCGGAACCGTCGGAGGGCGCGACGCTGCGGACACGCTGTAGCGTCCCGCTTCGATCCTTGCGGCGGGCGTCCGGTCGTCCCCGGGATCTGGCTCTCGGGGAGATCGCCGTGGTAGGACCGCCGCGTGAGCCCGCCGAACGAAGCCCCGACGGAAGAGACGTCGATCGAACGTCCGGTCGTCGCTGCCATCGAACTCGGGGACTGGGAAGGCCTGGGCAACGACAAGGTTCGGCTGGAGCTTAGTCCTCGTCGGACCGTACTCGTCGGTCGCAACGGCGCCGGGAAGTCTTTGCTCCTCGCCGGGATCTTCCGGGCTTCCCAGGAAGCGTGGCTCGCGCCACGAAGTCGGGCAGAGACGCCGCGATATTTCCGCTGCGACATTCGTCGCCCGCTGCAGTCGTTCTCATACGAGTTTCAGAAGTACGAGAACGACGAAGATGAGGACGAGACGGAGACGACGGCATCCAGCGAGACTTCGGTCTCGGTGCCGCCGCGCGTGCAGATTCAGAAGTGGACGGAGCGGTGTTGGTTGTCTGAGGCCGGCACCGACCTCTGGCGTGTAGCCAACGGCATGCTCACCGTCGCAGAAGAAGAACCAGTCCAAATCTCGCCAGGTATCGGGATGCTGGCGACCATGGACTCGCGGTCGACACGACTTCCAGAAGCAGCCCTCGTGTGGAGCATGCTCATCGGTTTTGCGTTGATTCCCGCGGGCGTTCCTCGCAACGATCCGGCCCACCGACGCGATGTATACGTGCGCAGTTCGCGCAATCCGAGCCAGCGACGTTGGATGAGGTCTGCGGGAGGGGGCCGCATCGAGAGCCTTGCGTACACATTGGCCTTCTTTGCCGATACGAGGCGCGAGCTGTTTGATGAGTTCGCGGCGCTGGCGCGCCAACTGCGGCTCGCAGACACAGTGGACGTTCGTATCTACGAGGACCCCGCGCCGCGAGGGGAAGAGCGGCGCGATTTTGCTTCGGTGATGTTCGACGGTGTGAACATCGGCCTCCTCTCCGACGGCACTCTGCGGATTTCCGAGTTGCTCGTCGATCTGATCAGGCGCGTGGGCTCCGTGGTCCTCGTCGAGGAGCCAGAGACAGGCGTCCACCCAGGCCTCCTCTCCCGGCTGCTGCAAGTGGTTGACTCCTATGCGCTCGATCGCCAGATCGTGATCTCGACCCACTCGCCGATCGTCGTCGATTGGTGCCAGTGGGACGAACTTCGTCTGGTCGAGCGCCGCGACACGCGTACTACGGTACGCGGACTTACCAAGACGGAGTCTACCCAGATCAAGAACTACCTCGACGACGAGGGGCTGCTGAGCGACTTCATCTACTCCCAGAGCGAGGAATGACCCTTCGGATCGGCATTCTCGCCGAAGATGAGACCGACTGCGACGCGCTGGCCACGCTCGTGCGGCGGGTCGCTGCCGGCGCCGGTCACGAGCGCTTGGGTGTCAAGAAGCACTGGCTCAAAGGATGCTCGCGCCTCCGCCGCAAGGCGAAAGCCAAGCTGGCGGCGCTGGCGAACGACGGGTGCGAGCACGCGATCCTCGTACATGATCTCGATCGCAACCCCGAGAACCAAGCGCTCAACGATGAGAGCGAACTGCGCGCGAATCTGGAAGCGATCGAGGTACCGCAGACCCTCAAACGAGTCGTTTGCATCCCCGTCGAGGAGCTGGAGGCGTGGTTCTGGGCTGATCCAGAGGTCGTGAAGCTCGTTGGACGCGGAATGGGCGCGGACCACCCTTCGCCACACCTGATCCCTCGCCCCAAGGAGCGGCTCATCTCCCTGTCGAGGGGCGCGAATCAGAGGCCGCGTTACAGCACGAACGACAATGCCGCACTGGCAGAAAAGCTGAACCTGGAGCTGTGCGCCAAGCGGTGCCCATCGTTCAAGACGATGCGAGACTTCGTCACCGAGATCGTGAAGGGCGCGGCATAGCCCGCGGGCCTTCCCCGAACGAATAACGCGATACTTCCATCGGCTCGGCGGATCCCGACGCCCGCGGAGCGGTCGAGCCGTCTTCGTTGCGGCTCTCGAGGAGATCGGGCGACCTTCGCGCGTTCGCATCCGACGAAGGGCGCGCGTGCGCCGTCGCCCAGATGGTGCATCCTCCATCGGAAGGAGCAACATCATGGAGACGCATCGCCGCCTCGCTGTCGCTCCGCAGGTCGAAGAGCACGCAGCCGGCGAGTGGATCGGATTCCGGGCGTTCGCACCTTCATGCTGCACGGACTCGACGGGGACGACGTGCGCCGCGAATCCCTAGTCTTCATGTTGCTCGTGGCGGGGTGCTACGACCATCAGCGGGACGTCGACGCGGCCATCGATGCATACGACCCCTGCTCCGTTGCTGGCTATCAGGTGTGCAACGCCTGCGGCCGCGACTCCCAGTGGTGTCAAACCGCGACACCGCGTGGTCATTGCATCGACGGCCTCTGCCTTCCGGTGGGCCTCGACGGCAGCACGACGTGCGGTCCTCCGGACTACTCGTGCCCCGACGAGCGGCTGTGTATGTATGGGGTATGGATCCCTCCCCTCCAACATGCTGGGCTGTGCGAACCGCAGTCGCTCTGCGATGAGCTCGCGGCGGCTGCGCACCCTATGCATTGCATCTGGGATGACGGAACCGAGCGAACGACGGGGGCGCCCACCACGGGAGCGTCGTGTCCTTCGCCCGTCGCCCCGGGGACGCCTTTTTGCGGCTCTCCTTGCGGCGGATGCGCCGAGCTGACGAGCACCCAGGTTCACAATCCCATGATTCATGGCGACGAGAACTTCCCTGTCTGCATCGGCCGCTCGGACGCCAGGCAGTTCGGTATCTGCGGCGTCGATCTACCGTGCCAGCGCGGTACCTACGGGCCCGACGACGTATGCGTGCAGCACGTGTTCACGGAGCAGTTTCCGTACTACCCCGAGCTCGGTCTCGACTGCTCTTGCGTCGTGTTCACCGACCCGAGCACCGCCGACGGCCTGAGCGACTACGGCTTCCCCACCCGCGCCGACGCGTGCCTCGCCTATCGCGCCATGTACCCCGGCCAAGTCGAGTGCATCGCCGACCGCGCGTGGTCGCGCGTTCCTCCCTAAGGAATGACGCCCTGTTCGTGGAGGATCGCGCGGACCCACGGCTTGCGCTGCTCGATCAGCGCATCGGCGTGCGACGGATCGTCTGACGAAAGCAGCGCCGCGAAGCTCGTGCGATCGGTGCCGTCCTCGACCCAACCGACCCACCACACGTGCGCATGGTGCTCGTCCTGGCACGTGCCCGTCTTCGCGCGGAGCGTGGCCGTTCCGAACGTCTCGCTCGGTAGGATCGACGTGACGACGTCCATCGATCGGGTCGAGACCGGGAGCGAGCGCGCGGCGAGACGCG
>CAYSCF010000316.1:0-7693 GCA_964429305.1 uncultured Sandaracinaceae bacterium
CACGGCGTGCGACGCGTCTTCGGTGTGCACGAGCGGTATGTGCGTGCTCGCCTGCGGTGCGCCCCTCGCCGCGTGTGGAACGAGCTGCGTCGATCTGCGCTCCGATCCCGCCAACTGCGGTGGATGCGCGATGCCGTGCCCGAGCGGTCAGGTCTGCAGCTCCGGCGCATGCGCGGTGAGCTGCACCGCGGGCCTGACGGAGTGCGGCGCGAGCTGCGTCGACATCCGGAGCGACGCGCGCAACTGCGGCGGCTGCGGCACCACGTGCGGCGGCGGGATGATCTGCTCGGCCGGCCTCTGCGTCTGCCCGGCCGGGGCCGCCAACTGTGGCGGAGTCTGCGTCGATCTCTCGTCGAGCGGAACGAACTGCGGCGCATGCGGCACGGCGTGCCCGGGCGGTCAGGTCTGCGCGAGCGGCACGTGCACGCTCGTGTGCACGTCGGGCCTCACGGCATGCAACGGATCGTGCGTCAGCACGTCGAGCGACGACGCGAACTGCGGCGGCTGCGGGATCCAGTGCGCGAGCGGCACCAGCTGCCAGAGCGGCACGTGCGCGTGTCCGAGCGGGCAGATGATGTGCGGTGGTAGCTGTGTGGACACGTCCAACCGCGTCGATGACTGCGGCGCGTGCGGCAACGTCTGCGCGGCAGGCGAGGTCTGCAGCAACGGTGCATGCGCCTCTGCTTGCCCTGCCGGCACCGTGCGCTGCGGCTCGACGTGCGTGAATCTGGCCACCGACGCGGGGAATTGCGGCGCCTGCGGCGCGGCCTGCACCGGAGGGACGACATGTCGGGCCGGCATCTGCGGCTGCGCGGTCGGCGGCGGCGGGCCGGGCGGCGGGGGAGGCGAGACGCTCTGCAGCGGCGTGTGCACGACGCTCACCGACGACGCGCTGAACTGCGGCGCGTGCGGCAACGCGTGTGGAAGTGGTGAGGCGTGCTCGCGCGGCCGCTGCGTCGTGAACTGCATGCGCGGCACGACCAACTGCTCGGGCAGCTGCGTCGACACCAACAACGACGCGTCGAACTGCGGCGCGTGCGGAACGGTGTGCGAGACCGGCGCAGCTTGCTTCATGGGCACGTGTCGTTGCCCGACGGGCGCGGGGCTGACCGATTGTGGCAGCGCGTGCGTCAACACCACGACCGACCGCAACGACTGCGGCGCGTGTGGCCACGTCTGCGGCGCGGGCCAGTCGTGTGTCGGCAGCGTGTGTCGCTGCGCGGGTGGCCTGACACCGTGCCCGAGCGGGTGCGTGAGCCCGCTCGACGATCCCGGCAACTGCGGTGGATGCGGCATCACGTGCAGCGCGGCCGAGACGTGCGTGCTCGGCTTCTGTCAGAGCAGCTGTCCGACCGGCACGAACGAGTGCAACGGCACCTGCACGAACCTCGGTCTCGACAACTCGAACTGCGGCGCGTGCGGCACGGTCTGCTTCGGCGGCTCGTACTGCGCGCGAGGCGTCTGCACGTGCGATCCCGGCGAGACGAGCTGCAGCGGCGCGTGTGTCGTGCTCTCGACCAACAGCAACAACTGCGGCGCGTGCGGGAACGTCTGCCAGGGCGGCGCCTCGTGCACCGCGGGGACCTGCGCCTGCCCTGCGGGAACGACGACGTGCGGCGGTCGTTGCATCTCGCTCCAGACCGATCCCGCGAACTGCGGGAGCTGCGGTCACACCTGCGGCCCGCGCCAACGCTGCATGGCCGGAGCGTGCGGATAGCCCGTCGATTACCGGTTCCCGGGGAGGCGCGGGATGCCCCTCCCTTCGCGCCTCCCCGGAGCCGTCCTCTTCGCATCGCGCTCTCGTGCGCGGTGCTCCTCGCGATGCCAGCGTGCGGTGCACGCACGGGCCTGACACCTCACGACGCCGCACCGCCCGTCGATGCCGGCACCGATGCGCGGACGATCCCCGATGCGTTCGTCAGCCCGGATTCCCCCGACGCGGGCCCGCTGCCGTGCGTTCCGACGACGCTGGCTCTGACGCCCGCGACGCCCACGGTGATGCTCGTGCTGGATCGATCCCAATCGATGTCCACACGCTTCGAGGGAGCGCGCACGCGATGGCAGGTCCTGACGAGCGCGCTCGCCGACACGTTGCCCGCGGTCGACACGACCATGGAGCTCGGTGCGCTCGTGTTCCCGAGCGATGGCGCGCAGAGCTGCTCCATCCCCGCACCTCTGCTCGGGCCGGCGCTCGATCAGGTCGATGCGTTGATCGCCGCTCTCGGGAGAATCGGACCGAACGGGGCCACGCCGACGGCCGATGCGATCGATGCCGCCTCCGCAGCCGTGTTCGCGGTGCGTGCCGCGTCGAGCGCGCGCGCGTTGGTGCTCGCGACCGACGGAGGCCCGGACTGCAACTCCGCCCTCGATCCTAGGACCTGCGAGTGCACGGGTGGTGCCGGCGGACGCTGCATGCAACCGAGCCGATGCCTCGACGACGTTCGCACGGTCGATCGCATCGCGGCGGCCGCGGCGCGGGGGCTGCCGACGTACGTCATCGGGATCGCCGACGACACGATCTCGACGGGCGTTCTCGATCGCATGGCCGTCGCGGGAGGTCGCGCGCGTCTGGGCACGACCTACTACGGCGCGCGCAGCTCCGCCGAGCTCGAGAGCGCGCTCACCGCGATCCGCGATCAGGTGGCGCTCTGCACGTACCTCACGTCGTCGGTGCCCGACGCCGCGGGCTCGATCCGCGTGCAGGTCGGAGACACGGTCGTCGCCGAGGACGCGACCTCGGGCTGGACGTGGGTCGATCGCAACAACGGCGAGCTGCGGCTCTCCGGTGCAGCGTGCGATCAGGCGTCGAGCACGAGCCGGCCGGGTGTGTCCGCGACGATCGAGTGCGCCGGCCCTTGATGGCACGTCCTCTGCTCGACCACGGCTCGACCGTCGAATGGCGCGCGATTCGGATGTAGTGCGGTGCGGAAACGGCAGCGCGAGCGCGGATTCTGCCGAGGAGATTTCCCCATGAGCCAGAGGGCCGAGACTCGAGAGCCTGCATCGCATCTTCCGGCGCTCGGCGACGTCATCGCGTCGAAGTACAGGCTCGAGTCGGTGCTCGGTCGCGGCGGGATGGGCATCGTGTTCGCGGCGCGACACATGCTCACGCAGCGGCGTTTCGCGCTGAAGTGGATGGACCCCGAGCTCTCCGCCGACGCAGGATCGCGCGAGCGCTTCGTCCGGGAAGCGCAGGCGCTCGGACGCATCGACCACCCGGCGGTGGTCGGTGTCCTCGACGTCGGTACCGAGGAAGACGGGCTCTATCTGGTGATGGAGCTCGTGCGGGGCGAGCCGCTGCGCTGGATGATGAAGCGGCAAGGGCGCGTGCGCGCGGAGACGGCCGTGCGCCTGCTCCTGCCGGCGCTGGAAGGAGTGGAGGCGGCGCATCGCGTCGGCGTGATCCACCGCGATCTCAAGCCGGAGAATCTCTACGTAGTCCGCGGCGATCGCGCGCGAGAGGCCTCGACGTGCGTGCTCGACTTCGGCGTCTCGAAGATGATCGAGCCGTCGCGCGAGCCCGCCCGTGGGCCGCTGCTCGTGCGCGTGGGTCGGCCGATCGGCACGCCGCGCTACATGGCGCCCGAGCAAGTGCAGAACGCCGAGGTCGATGCACGGACCGACGTCTGGGCGCTCGGTGCCGTGCTCTACGAGATGATCGGCGGTGTCGCGCCGTTCGATGGACCGAACGAGCCGCAGCTCTTCGCCGCCATCGCGACCGAGCCCCTCGTGCCCTTGCGCACCCACGCGCCGGAGACGCCCGCGGCGATCGCGAGCGCCGTCGAGAAGGCGCTCGCGAAGCGGCCCGCGGATCGCTTCCAGAGCGTCGCGGAGCTCGGCGTGGTGCTCGCCACGGCGGTGGGCGCGACGTTCCACGAGCCCGCCGAGCCTTCCTTGCTGCGCCTCGAGATGCCGGTCGTCGCGCAGCCTCCGACGTCGCCGGGGCATCGGCGCGCGCTCGCCGTCGACGTGATCGATCTGGTCGACGACGACGAGAGCTTCTCGCAGGTGCCGACGCTCGCGCGGCCCGCGCCGCTCGATCTCGAGGTCGACGAGTCCGCGATCCGTCCGAGCGCGCGTCGGCGTACGGCGGTCGAGCGCCGGGAGCTGTCGACCACGGCAGGCTGGGGTCTGCTCACGCGACGTCTCGTCGTGCTGCTCGCCATCGCGCTGCTGACCTTCGCTGTCGTGGCCAGCGCCGATGCGCTGTTCGGCACGTGACCGATCGCTGCAAATTTCCGCGTCGCGCGCGCCGAGGGTAGGGTCCGGCCATGCGCACTCTCGGACTCGTGTGGCTCGTGCTCGTCAGCGGCTGCGGTGGCGCCGAGATCTCGCACGACGATCTCACCCGAGACGACGCCGCGATCCGCGCGCACCAGTACCACGAGGACCTCGTGAACCTCGCGGGCGACGTCGACGCGCATCCGGACCCGGGGGTGCCCGGCTCGTGCGACGGCGTGTGCGAGGCCGCGCCACGCATCACGGATCTCGCCAATCGCATCTGCGACATCTCGCATCACGACCAGAACGACGAAGCGACGCGCTTCCTCTGCGACGATGCGCGCGAGCGCGAGTCCAGCTCGACGCGCCGCGCCGGCATCTGCCAGTGCCCCGCGCCGAGCTGAGCCTCGACGTCTACTGACGTGCGCCCGGCGCTTCGACCGTCGGCGTCGGGACGCCTTCCGCGCTCTCGGGCGTCGCTTCGACGAGCTTGCCGAACGCGTACTCCACGGGCGGCACGCGGCGACCGAACATCGCGTCCGGATCGGCGAGCACGAGCGCCTCGCGCAGCACTTCGTCCATGTGCTCGACGAGCACGATGCGCATCGCGTTGAGCACGCGCTTGGGGATCTCGCGCAGGTCCTTGCGGTTCTCGCGCGGCACGACGATGGTCGTGATGCCCGCGCGGTGCGCCGCCAGCATCTTCTCTTTCAGGCCGCCGATGGGCATCACGCGGCCACGCAGCGTGATCTCGCCGGTCATCGCGACCGTGCGGCGGACGGGGATCTTCATCAGTGCGCTCGCGATGCTGGTCGCGATCGTCACGCCCGCGCTCGGCCCGTCCTTCGGGATGAAGTCCGGGAAGTGCACGTGGATGTCGTACTTGCTCTGGAACCCGTCCTCGAGGCCCAACACCGACTGGCGCGAGCGGATGTAGCTCATCGCGGCGCGCGCCGACTCCTGCATGCCCTTCTCGAGCAGACCGGTGATCACGAGCTCGCCCTTGCCGGCGACGACGACCGCCTCGCAGTCGAGGATCTCGCCGCCGTAGTACGAGACCGAGAGGCCGTGCGTGAGGCCGATCTCGTCCTTGTCGCCCGCCTTGTTCGACTGGAACTTCGGCACGCCGAGGTACTGCGGGACGTTGCTCGCCGCGACGCGGTAGCTCTTGTCCTTGCCCTCTTTGAGGACCTGCCGCGCGATCTTGCGGCAGACGCTGCCGATCTCGCGCTCGAGCGAGCGGACGCCCGACTCCTTCGTGTAGTGATGGATGATCGTACGGACCGCGTTCTCGGTGATGTCGACGTCGAGGCCTTCGAGGCCGGCCTCGGTCTTCTGCCGCGGCACGAGGTACTTCACCGCGATGTTGAGCTTCTCGAACTCGGTGTAGCCACTGAGCTCGATGATCTCCATACGGTCGCGCAGCGGCATCGGGATGCCGTTGAGCGAGTTCGCCGTCGTCACGAACATCACGTCCGAGAGGTCGTAGTCGAGATCGAGATAGTGATCGTTGAAGTTCTTGTTCTGCTCGGGATCGAGCACCTCGAGCAGCGCCGCCGCGGGATCGCCGCGGAAGTCGCTCGACATCTTGTCGATCTCGTCGAGGAGGAACACCGGGTTGTTCGAGCCCGCCTTGCGCAGCGACTGGATGATGCGGCCGGGCAGGGCGCCGATGTACGTGCGGCGATGGCCGCGGATCTCGGCCTCGTCACGCACGCCGCCGAGCGAGAGACGAACGAACTTGCGGCCGGTGCTGCGCGCAATCGAGCGAGCCAGTGACGTCTTGCCGACGCCCGGGGGCCCGACCAAACAGAGCACCGGGCCCTTGAGCTTGCGGACGAGCGCCTGCACCGCGAGGTACTCGAGCACGCGCTCTTTGATCTTCTTCAGACCGTAGTGATCGTCGTCGAGCACCTTCTCGGCGAGATCGATGTCGTAGTTCTCTTCGGTCTTCTCGTCCCAGGGCAGCGCGAGGACCCAGTCGATGTAGTTGCGGACGACCGTCGCCTCGGCGCTCATCGGCTGCATCATCTTGAGCTTCTTCAGCTCCTTCTTGACGCGATCCTCGGCCTCGGCGCTGAGCTTCTTCTGCTTGACCTTGTCCTCGAGGTCCTGGATTTCAGACTTGAACTCGTCGCGCTCGCCGAGCTCCTTCTGAATCGCCTGCATCTGCTCGTTGAGGTAGTACTCCTTCTGCGTCTTCTCCATCTGCTTCTTGACGCGCGATCGGATCTTCTTCTCGACGTTGAGAATCTCGATCTCCGCGTTCATCAGCTCGAAGAGACGCTCCAGGCGTGCGGCCGGATCGGTGGTCTCGAGGACGTCCTGCTTGTCCTGCAGCTTCACGGCGGAGAGCTGCACGACGATCGCATCGGCGAGGCGCGAGGCGTCCTCGATCGTCTGCACCTGCATCAGCGTCTCGGGCGCGATGCGCTTGTTGAGCTTCACGTACTGCTCGAACGCGCCCTGCACGCTGCGTACGAGCGCCTCGAGCTCGACGCCCGCGCTGCCGGTCTCTTCGACGGGCTCGATCTCGCAGACGAAGTGATCCTCGACGGGCATGAAGCGCTTGATGCGCGCGCGACGCTTGCCTTCGATCGTGACCTTCACGGTCCCATCGGGGAGCCGGAGCAGCTGCGCGATCGTGCCGACCGTGCCGACGAGATAGATATCCTCGGCGGTCGGGTCGTTCGTCTTGGCCTTCTTCTGCGCGGAGAGGAGGATCTCCTTGTCGCCGGCCATGGCCTCTTCGAGCGCGCGGATCGACTTCTCGCGGCCCACGAAGAGCGGAACGACCATGTGCGGGAAGACGATGATGTCCCGCAGCGGAAGAAGGGGAATCTGACGAACCCGGGGCTTGCCGGGATCGTTCTTGTCGTTCTTGTTGAAGAACATGTCTTCCTTGTGGCGCGACTACGCGCCGCAGCAACTAGGCAGAAGAGCCGGCTGCTTCTTTCTCGAACACCATCAGCGGCTTTTCGTTCCGCATGATCGTGTCCTCGCTGACGTGGACTTCCTTCACGCCGCCGCGGCCGGGCAGCTCGTACATGATGTCGAGCATCGCGTGCTCGAGGATGGCGCGCAGGCCGCGGGCGCCCGCGTTGCGCTTGAGCGACTCGCGCGCGACGGCGACGAGCGCGCCGCGCGAGAACTTCAGCCGCACGCCGTCCATCTCGAGCAGCTTCTGGTACTGCTTCGTCAGCGCGTTCTTCGGCTGCGTGAGGATGTCGATGAGCGCTTCCTCGTTGAGCTCGTGCAACGTCGCCACGATCGGCAGACGACCGATGAACTCCGGGATGAGGCCCGCGCGGATGAGATCTTCGGGCTGGACCTGCTCGAGCACGGCGCCGAGCTTCTTGTCCTTCTTGCTCGGCAGCTCCGCGCCGAAGCCGAGCGTCCGCTCGCCGACGCGCCGCTCGAGCTCGTGCTCGAGGCCGACGAAGGCGCCGCCGCAGATGAAGAGGATGTTCGA
>CAYSCF010000317.1:0-7662 GCA_964429305.1 uncultured Sandaracinaceae bacterium
CGAGAGCCGCGCGAGATCTTCGAGCAGATCGAACTCGGGATCGAAGCGCTCGTGCGACACGGTCATGTCGAAGTCGCTGACGGCTTGCAGCACGCCGCGCGGGCTTCCCGCCAGTGCGCTCGCGATCGCGCGTAGCTCGGCCGCGCCGGCATCGGCCGCGGGCGTCGATCGGCCGTCGCGGTTGCGATGGTTGTCGGTGCGCCCGGTCGAGAACCCCGACGCGCCGCGATCGAACGCCTCGCGCACCAGCGCGCCCATCTTCTTCGCATCGTCTTCCGTCGCGAGCTCGCCGGCGATCGCGCGGTCGCCCATCACGTACACGCGCACCGCGTCGTGCGGCACGACGCATCCGAGATCGATCGCGTGCTTCTGCGCGTCGAGCGCGCGCATGTACTCGTCGAAGCTCTCCCAGTTCCAGCGCAGGCCCTCGGAGAGCGCGCTGCCGGGAATGTCCTCGACGCCCTCCATCAGCGCGACGAGCGCATCGCGATCGGACGGTCGACACGGCGCGAATCCGACGCCGCAGCTGCCCATCACGACCGTCGTCGCGCCGTGCACGCTCGAGGGCATGAGCCCCTCGTCCCAGCTCGCTTGCCCGTCGTAGTGCGTGTGGATGTCGACGAATCCCGGCACGACGAGCGCGCCGCTCGCGTCGATCGTGCGTCGTGCGTTGCCCGCGTTCGCGCCGATCGCCGCGATGCGACCGTTCGCGATGGCGACATCCGCCTCACGCGCGTCAGGCCCCGTACCGTCGACGACGCGACCGCCCCGAATCACCACATCGTGCGTCATGGCGCCGAGGATAACCGCAACCTCGGTCGCAACGTTGAATGCGGCCGGCGGTCCACGTAACGTTCTCGTTCGGCGCACTTGCAACCAGACGAGACATCGGAACTGCAGAGTGGGCCGGTTGCCGTCGAGCACGACGAGGCGCGACGCGAGACGATGCCCGATCTCCGCGAGCTCGTCTGTCCCGCGTGCGGTCGGGTCAGCGGCTCCGACGTGCGCTTCTGTGCGACGTGTGGGTTCCGCTTCAAGCCTGGCGACGACGAGGCCGAAGCGCCGCCGGGTGGGCGCGAGATGCGCGACGAGGCCGACCCGCTGATCGGCCGCACGATCGCGGACCGCTATCAGATCGTCGAGCTGATCGGTCGCGGCGGCATGGGTGTCGTCTATCGCGTCGAGCACACGCGCATCGCCAAAGCGATGGCGATGAAGCTCCTGCACGGCGAGCTCGCGCGCGACAAAGAGGTCGTGCGCCGCTTTCGTCGCGAAGCAGAAGCGGTCAGCAAGCTCGATCACCAGAACACGGTGCAGGTCTTCGACTTCGGCCGCGCCGAGGGCATGACGTACCTCGTGATGGAGCTGCTGCCGGGCAAAGATCTCGGCGCGATCCTCCAGCACGAAGGAACGATCTCGTTCGCGCGCATGGCGCACATCGCAGTTCAGATCTGCGCGTCGGTCCAGCAAGCGCACGATCGCGGCATCGTGCATCGCGATCTGAAGCCGGAGAACGTGCGCGTGATGAGCCGACGCGACGACCCGGATTTCGTCAAGGTGCTCGACTTCGGTCTCGCCAAGCTGCGCGAGAGCGAGGAGACGGCGCGCGCGAGCATCACGCGCGAAGGATTCCTCGTCGGCACGCCTTACTACATGGCGCCCGAGCACATCCGCGGAGAGCCCGTCGATGCGCGCACCGACATCTACGCGCTCGGCGCGCTCATGTACAAAGCGGTGGTCGGCGTCCCGCCGTTCTGGGCGACGACGCCGGTCGCGGTGCTCACCAAGCACCTGAACGATCCGCTGGTGCCACCGACGAAGCGCTCGCAGCGACAGGATCTGCCGAAGATCGCCGACACCATCCTCGGCAAGGCGCTCGAGAAGAGCCCCGCCGACCGATACCAGAGCATGAGCGAGCTGCGCGATGCGCTCGCGGAGTACCTGCAGGAGCTCGGCATCGAGGTCGACTCGGGACGCGTGCGCGGCCCGACCGATGCGCGCGTGTCGACGAGCGCGGCGCGTCTCGTCGTCGCCACCCGCGGCGACGTCGATCGCTACGAGCGCCGGCTGCGTTTCGCGGCGTACGCGCAGGCTGTGCTGGTCGCCGTCCTGATCGCGGCGGGCATCGGCGGTGCCGTGTGGCTCTTCGATCACGGCGCGCCGCACATGCACGCGCTCGGCGAGACGGAGCCGAACGACACGCCCGAGCAAGCGACGGAGCTCGCGGCCGGCGAGACGTTCTCCGCGTATCTCGGTCGAAGGCACGACGCGACCCACGGCGACACGGACATCTACGAGATCGACGCGCCGGGAGGCGACGTCTCGATCGACGTGACGGCGCCCCCGAACGTGAACATCGAGCTCGATCTCTATCGTCACGATCGATCCGAGCCGATCCTCCACGTCGATCAGCAAGGGGTCGGGCGCGCCGAGCACGTCGCGTCGTTCCCGCTGGATCACACGCACTATTACCTGCGCGTGCGCGAGTCGGGCGGCGTCGTGTTCCCGACCGAGAACGTGTCCGACTCGTACACCGTGCGTTGGGCGCCGCACGTGCCCGCGTCGGGCGAGGAGCACGAGCTGAACGACGACATCGCGCACGCCGGCACGCTTCGGGTCGGCGACTCGGTGCACGGCTTCATCGGATGGAACGACGATCGCGACGTGTTCTGTCTCGCCGAAGACGCACCGGGCGTGGTGATCGAAGCGAGCGGAGAGGGCCTCGATCTCGTGCTCACCGTGCGCGAGCCCGTCACCGATCGCGAGCACGTCGTGAACGAGCCGGGCCATGGCGCGCTGGAGCGCTGGACGTCGAGCGGCCCGGTGCTCGCGCACACGTGCGCGACGGTGACGGAGCTCGCAGGCTCGGAGCGACACAGCGAAGACGGCGCTTATACGCTCTCGGTCCGCACGCCGTGAATCGGAGCGCCTTCTGGCTCGCGGGCGTGTTGGCGACGCTGGCGACGTCGGGAGCGAGCGGGGAAGAGGCGCGGCCGGGACGCACGCTCGTCCTGCATCGCGGCTGGGAGCCGGGTACCGCGAGCGCGATGGCGGGCACCGAACATCGCGACGGACGACTGGCGTTCGCGTTCCCGAGCGCGGCGCCGACCACGCGGGCGCTCGCCGTGCTCGTGGGCACGCGTCCGCGCGGTCCGGTCGTCGATGCGGAGGGTCGCATCTTCGTCGGGACGACATCCGGGCTCGCGATCGTGAGCGCCGATGGATCGAGCGCGCGCGAGGTGAGCTTGGGGGCGCTCGACTGCTCGCCCGTCCTCGTGCCGGGCGGCGACGTCGTCGGTCTCTCGCGCGAAGGCATGCTCGCGCGCGTGGCGCCCGACGGCTACGTGCGCCGGCGCGCGTCCACGTCGTTGCCGATTCGCTTCTCGCCGCTCGTGCTCGAGGATGGAAGCCTCGCGGTGGTGGCCGCGAGCCGCACTCTCGCGCACGTCGGCTCCGACCTCGATGTGCGCGCCCAGCTCGAGCTGCCCGATGGGCTCGCGCTCTCGCCCACGCGCACCGCACACGACCACTGGGTGATCGCCGCCGGCACCGAGCTCGTATGGGTCGATCCGTGCACGCTCGAGATCGAGGTCGCCATCGCGTTGCCCGGTCGTGCGGCCACGCCCGCTGCGGTGGCGCCCGACGGCACGCTCTGGATGGCGACCGTCGAGGGCGAGCTGGTGCGTGTGATCGACGCGCTGCGCATCGATCGCGTCGTCGCGCTCGGCGCACGTCTGCCCGAAGCGACGACGTCCGATCGCGCGATGCTCGCGGTCGCGCCCGATGGAGACGTCTTGGTGAGCGTGCCGACGCGCGGTCTCGTCCGCTTCGCACCAGACGGCTCCGAGCGTTGGACGTGGGCGAGCGAGACCCCGCTCGTGAGCGCGGTGTCCGTCGATGCGAATGGGCGCGCGGCGGCGATCGATCGCGTCGGACATCTCTCCGTCGTCGACGTGGACGGAACCCTGCTGTGGACGCTCGCGCTCGAGACGCTCCCGCTCGGGCCCGCGATCGTCACCGGGCAGGGCCGCATCGTCGTCGCGACCGAGCGCGGCGTCGTCGTGCTCGGCCCCTAGCTAGCGCGAGAAGCGCAATCGCTTGGCGTCTTCGAGCGGCATCTCGCTCGCAGCCCCGAGGTCGCGCAGGAATCGGAACGAGTAGATGCCCGTCGAGTGTCCGTCGGCGAAGACGAGGCGCACGGCGTAGTTGCCGACCTCTTCGATGTCGAGGATGGCGAGATCCGCATCGGTCGCGGCCGCGGTCCATCCGACGGGGCCTTGGTGGCCTTGGCAGTGCGCGCACGGACAGAAGCCGCGCAAGATGGCGTGGCGATATCGCGACATCGCACCGTCCGACCACGTGATCTCGAGCGTCGTTCCGCCCTTCGGCGCGCGCATCTCCACCGGCTCGATGCTCTCGGACGCGCTCATTTGTTCCTCGCTCGCACGTGTCTCTCGACGAACGCATCCAGCGCCTGCCGCGCCGCGTGCGTGTCCGCGTCGGTCCAAGCCGGGATCGTGATGGCCCACTCGGCGCCCGTCGCGACGGACATGAGGCGTCGCGTGCTCGCCGGCAAGAGGATCGGGCCGCCGCCACACGCGCGACACACGATCGCGCCCACCGCGCCGTCGAAGAGCGCGGACTGCGTGGGCTCCGGCTCGCGACCGCAGCGCGCGCATGCATCGACGCGAGGCGCGAGGCCGAGCAGCGCGAGATAGCGGAGCTCGAACGCAGCGCGGGTCGCTTCGACGAACGCATCCGGCGCGGCGAGCGTCTCGAAGAGCTGCACGACCGTCTCCAGCAAGCGCGGATCACTCTCGCGCGGCGGCGTCGCATCGCGCACCAGCTCGAGCGCGCGGCCCGCCTCGCGCATCGCGGAGAGGCTCCCGAGCAACGATGGGAATCCACGCATCAGTCGCGCGCTCGCGAGACGGCCCACGTCGCCACGACCGATCGCGAGCTCGGCCTCGATCACGCCGAAGGGCTCGAGCGCGCCGGCGAAGCGCTTCTGGCTCTTGCGCGCGCTGCGCGCGATCAACGCCAAGAGGCCGTGTCGCTCGGTCAGCACCGTGACGATGCGATCGGCCTCGCCATAGTCAACGCTCCGGACGAGCACCGCGCTCGAGCGAATCGTGCGCGGTGCGGAAGCAGCGTTCAACTGATCGCGAGCGTCGTCGTCGTGCTCATCGAGAGCTGCACGGGCGTCTCGCGGTGACGTGGACGCAGCGCGATCGAGAGCGCGAGCGTGAACAGGATCAAGATGATGACGAGCGCGATCGCGAGCCCGAAGCGGCGACCGCGATCCGGACCGGCGATGCCGGTGATCGGGGCCGCGCTCGGCTCGGTCGGCAGATTGCTCGAACGGCTCTGGTGCTCGTAGCGGCGCAGCACTTCATCGATCGTGATACCGACCGCCTTCGCGTACGACTTGAGGAAGCCGCGCACGAACACGTCGCCGGGCAGCTTCTCGAGGCGATCGTCTTCGAGGCTCGCCAGGTGCCGAAGCGGGATGCACGTCGTCTGAGCCAGCTCTTCGAACGAGATCTAACGCACTTCGCGCTCGGTCTTCAGGTATCGGCCGATCGATTCCATGAACGTCTCCGGAGAAAGCGCGCGCTACGAAGCGCGCACTTCCTTCCCAGCCCCTTTCGGGGAGTCCGCAAGCAAGCTCTGACAGTGCAGGCCGGTCGTGGTCTCTTGGCTGAGCTCCACGCACCGCTCGAGATCCGAAGAAGCCTCTTGGTGACGGCCCAGGCGCGAGCGCACTTCGCCGCGCAGCTGCCAGCCGTCTTGGAGCGCCTGGCACTCGGGTGCCGTGCTCTCCAGAAGTTGGGTCAGCGCCTCGTCCGCGTGCGCGAGCCCGTTGGTGTCCGTCCCGGCATCGGCGAGGGCCACGTCGACCTGCGCCATGCGGTACCAGCCGAGGCAGAACTGCGGCTGGAGCGCGACGGCCTGCTGCAGCGCCGACATCGCCTCGGGATAGTCGTGCTGCTCGTAGTACGCCCAGCCGAGGTTGCCCCAGGCGAGGAAGGGCGTCCGATACATCAGGTCGCTGGTCGCCGTGCGAAGCGTGGACACCGCCTCGGGTAGGCGACCGCTGTTGATGTAGACGACACCGAGCGTGTTGTTGATGTCGCCCACCAGCGCGGGGGTGCCCGAGCTGCCGAGGTGAGCGTTGGCGGTGAGCGCCGCGTGGAGCTGCTCCTCGGCGTGGGGAAAGTCCTCGCGACCGATGTAGAGGAGCCCGAGGAGGTAGTGAGCCTGGGCGTTGTCCGGATCGAGCCGGACTGCGTTCTCTGCCGTCTGGAACGCCGCGGCGAAGTTGTGCTCGCCCATCAGCTGCGCGGCGAGGTCGTATTGCGCCTCGCTCTGGTGGATCGCCTGCTCGTCGGGTCCGCCGGCGCAGCCCGCGCTCATCGTGCTGGCCGCACCGAACGCCATGCATGCGCCACAGACGTGGCGGGCAACGGAGCGACGGACGTGGGCGGGCCGGACCATGCGGAGCGGCCAGATCTACCGGCGGTCCCGCGGAGGGTCAACCGTTTCCGCTCGGACGCCTGGAGCAGAAATCGATCCAACCATGCGAACTCACGAACGATTCAGAACGCTGACATTCGGATCGCGGTAGGGATCGACCGAGAAACACGCGTGAAAACGGGCCTGTCGGTCCACCGTCAGGCCCGCTCTCAGGTCAGGGGAAGCCGCCTCGCACGTCCTCTTTCATCCCGAGGAGCTGGTAGAGCTGACGCAGCGCGTCCAGATCGGGGACCAGCACCTTCTCATCGATGATCCGCAGGTAGCCGCCGTCGCGGAGCTGCTGGACGGCGCGCTTCACGGCGTCCACATCCAGGCCGACACGCGCCGAGAGCTCGAGCGGCGAGATCGAGAAGACGTGTCCCTCGGGGGAGGTGTCCGCCGTGGCAGCCAGCCGCAGCAGCGTGTTCACCACGCGTGACGGCTGGTCGCGAAGCATCGCGTTCTCGAGCTGCTCCTCGGCATGCCGAAGCCGCCGGACCAGCTGCTCGACGAGACGCGTCGCCACCTCGGTGTTGCCGGAGAGCAAGACCCCGAAGGTCTTCTTGTCGAGCGCGAGAACCGAGGCCTGCGTCAGCGCGACGGCCGAGGCCGAGCGCGCCGTCTTGGGCAGCAGCGCGTCCTCGCCGAAGAGATCGCCCGGCTTGAGCACCGTCAGGCTCCGCTCCGAGCCGCGGATCCGCTTCACGAGCCGGACGCGCCCTTCCTGCAGGAGATAACAGTGATCGGACGCGGACCCCTCGTCGTAGACGAGCTCGCCCGGCGCGTACGACTTGCCGAACCGCTCGAAGAGCCGCTGCCGCTCTGCCTGCCCGAGCTCCATCGATTGCGGTGTTACCGCGGGGGGAGGGGAGGTGTCGAGGGACCTCTGATCCTATTCTCGATCGATCAAGAACCAGGGATCCGACCGTGGTCGCTGCAGAGCTTGCGGACGAGCTTGGTGCGCGCGCCGAGGATCGCGTCGGTCTCCATCGCGGGCAGCGTCCACGGCAAGCGCATCGACCAGTTCGCGGGCCCCATCGTGTTGGGCGTGTTGATGCGTGCGCGCAGCGAGATCACGTCCTGGATCGGCAGGATGACGAGCCGGCTCGGCGCGCTGATCGTCTTCCACAAGAGCGCCGCCCACAC
>CAYSCF010000318.1:0-7647 GCA_964429305.1 uncultured Sandaracinaceae bacterium
GTGGTCGTGATCGAGCAGGACGGCGCGGACGTGATGGCCATCCTTCCGGTGATGATGATGGCGCTCAGCTACGACCATCGGATCGTCGACGGCGTGGTCGCGAACGGCTTCCTGTTCCGCGTGAACGAGCTGCTCGAAGCCGGCGTGTTCGACATCTGAGGCGCATGTGACCGACGAAGCCGAAGAGCAGGAGTCGACGCAGGAGTCGACCGAGGCGGTGCCCTCGGCTCCCGCCGAAGCTTCGCCTGCCGGCAAGAAGAAGAAGAAGAAGGCTGCGGCGACGAGCGAAGCCACTCTCACCGATCCGCGCGCGCTGCAGCTGACGACCGCGTTCGACGCGGGGGACTTCGTGCGCGTGCGAGAGCTCGCGACCGAGCTGACGAAGACCGAAGACGCCGATCTGAGCGCGATGGGCCGCGACTACCTCGCGCGCATCGCCGTCGACGGCGTGCAGATCGCGTTCCTCGGTCTGTGCCTCATGGCGATCCTGACGATCGCCTGGATCTACGTCCCTCATTGAGCGGCCGATGAGCGAGCAGCCCAAGCACGGGCGCGCGGCGTTCGCGTTCGTGTTCGTGACCGTCGCGCTCGACATGCTCGCGCTCGGCGTGATGATCCCGGTGCTCCCCGAGCTCATCAAGCAGCTCTCGGGCGGCGACACCGCGAGCGCGGTCGAGACGAGCGGCATCTTCAGCTTCGCGTGGGCGACGATGCAGTTCCTCTTCTCGCCGATGCTCGGCGTGCTCTCCGATCGCTTCGGTCGGCGGCCCGTGATCCTGCTCTCGAACCTCGGGATGGGGCTCGACTACCTCTTGATGGCGAACGCGCCGTCGCTGCCCTGGCTCTTCGTCGGCCGGCTGATCTCCGGCATCACCGCGTCGAGCTTCGCGACGGCGGGCGCGTACATCGCCGACGTGACGGCGCCGGCCGATCGCGCGGCGAAGTTCGGCCAGCTCGGCGCCGCGTTCGGGCTCGGCTTCGTGATCGGGCCCGCGATCGGCGGTCTGCTCGGCGACGTGTCGCTGCGGCTGCCGCTCTGGGTCGCGGCGGGCCTGAGCCTCGCGAACTTCTGCTACGGCTTCTTCGTCCTTCCCGAGTCGCTCCCGAAGGAGCGCCGCACGCCGTTCTATTTCGGGAAGGCCAATCCCCTCGGGACGCTGAAGCTCTTCCGATCGGAGCCGGGGCTGCTCGGGCTCGGCGTCGTGATCTTCGTCGAGCTGATCGCGCACGAGGTGCTGCCGAGCATCTTCGTGCTCTACGCCGATGCACGATACGGCTGGCACGAGCACGAGGTCGGGCTGACGCTCGCGCTCATCGGCATCAGCTCGACGATCGTGGGCGTCGGTCTCGTCGGACCGGCCGTGAAGCGATTCGGCGAGCGCGCGACGATGATCGGCGGCATCGCGCTCGGTGCCGTCGGGCTCGGGATCTACGCCGTCGCGCCGGTGGGCTGGATGTTCTTGCTCGGCACGATCCCCGTCGCGCTCTGGGGCCTCGACGGTCCGCCCGAGCAGTCGATCATGTCGCGCATCGTCGGTCCTTCGGCGCAAGGACAGCTGCAGGGCGGCATCTCGAGCCTGCAGGGCATCGCCGGGATGATCGCGCCGCTCTTCTACTCGCGGCTGCTCGCCGCTGCGTTGCGCGCGCACGGCACCTGGCACGTGATCGGTGCGCCGTTCTACGTCGCCGCGGCGATGCTCGTGCTGGCGGTCGTGCTCGCTTGGCGCGCGACGCGCGTGCTGCCGCCGATGGAAGAAGAAGAGAACAAGGCGCCTCAATCGATCGGATAGGGCGGGTACTTCGGAACGTCCTCGGGGATCTCCCAGCCGCTCGACCAGAGGCTCTGGCCGCCGTCGATGATGAAGACCTGGCCCGTCACGTAGTCTGCGGCGCGCGAGCAGAGATAGACGATGAGGTGGCTCGTCTCCCGTTCGCTGCCCAGGCGCTTGAGCGGGATCGCCTTGCGCGCGCTCTCGAGGAACTCGGGCGGGTACTGCTTGGTCCCGCTCGATCGGATCACGCCGGGCGCGCACGCGTTGACGCGGATGCCGTGATAGGCCCACTCGACCGCGAGCGTCTTGGTCATGTTCTCGACGCCGGCGCGCGCCGCGCCCGTGTGGATCATCCCGGGAAAGCCGCGCGTGACCTGCGCGGTGATGTTCACGATGCGGCCGCGCTTGGCGGGGATCATCGCGCGGTTGGCGACCGCGTGCGTCATCGTCCACGTGCCCAGCAGGTTGTTGCGCACGACCGCCTCGAAGCCCTTCGGCACGAGGTGCTGCGCGGGCGTGGGGAACTGACCGCCCGCGTTGTTCACGAGGACGTCGATCTTGCCGAAGCGCGCGACCACGGCGTCGACGAAGGCCTCGACCTCTTCCGGTTTGCGGATGTCGGTGGGCTGCGCCATCGCGTCGACGCCTTCGTCCGCGAGGACCTTCACGGCCTCGATCAGCGGCTCGGGGCGGCGTCCGCAGATCGCGATCTTCGCGCCGAGGCGGCCGAGCTCGCGCGCGACGGTGAGCCCGATGCCCGTTCCGCCACCGGTCACGATCGCGACCTCGTTGTCGAACATCCCGTCTCGGAAAATCGTGTCCACTGCTGGGCCTCCGGAGCCGGCACTCTAGTACGGCCGAAGATGCGCGTGGTGTCCGACGGCGCCTCGCGGTCGGGTACGCTCTGCCATCATCGATGGCGATCGCCTCTGCCAGGGCTCTGCGCGCGCTCCCGCTCGCTCGCGGCTCGCTCGCGCTCTTGCGCGTGCATCCGGTCGTCTCGCTCTCGATCGGCGCCGCCGTCGTCCTCTCGCTCGTCGCGGTCCCGACGGGCGTCGGCGCGCTGCTCGCGGCGTGGTTCGTGTGCGAGCTCTTCTCGGTGCAGCTCGCGATGAAGGGCGAATCGCCGGAAGGCCGCGGCCGAGCGTGGGTGTCGGCGGCGCTCGTCGTGTTCTGCACCGTGATGGTGATCGCGATCGCGGGCTGGATCGCCGCGCTCGGCTTCGGGCCGGACTTCCAGACCGCCGATCGATCGCTCGCGCCGTTGCCGTGGCCGGAAGCGCTCCGTCGCGGCTCGCTCGTCGCCGGCACGCTCGCGCTCGCGGTGGCCGCAGGCACGCCCTTCATCTACGCGCCGCTCGTGCTGCTCGATCGCGGTGGGCGGCTGGGTGGCGCGTGTCTCGAGAGCGCGGCGCTCGTGCGGCGCGGTGGCGCGATCCCGCACTACGCGCTGGCGTTCTTCGCATACCTGCTCTCGCTCTCGCCGGCCCTCGTGAGCATGATCGTCGTCGCACGGACCGTGGAGCGCGCGGCGACGCCGCTCGGTGCGCTCGTCGCGATTCCTCTCTTGCCCGCGAGCATCCCGCTCGGGCTCGGGCTCGTGACCCACGCGTACCTCGCGCAGCGTGATGCGCTGCCCGAGGCGCACCTCGTGCGTGCGAGCGGTCCGCTTCCGCGCGGCCTGGTCGCGTTTCTCTCGACGGTCTCGCTCGCGCCGCTCGTGGGCCTCTTGCTCATGGCGGTTGCGGGGCGCGTCCCTTCGCAGCCGCCGATCGGAGAGCTGCCGAGCGGGGCTGTCGTCGTCGTCGATGCTCCTGCGCGCGCGCACATCGACGTGCCTCTGACGACGCTGCAGATCGATCTGGAGGGCTCGAACGTCGCGATCTATGCCGGCGACGGCGACGGCGTCGGCCTCTTGCCGCGCGCGTTCGAGGGCGCGATCGGTCACGTGCGCGTGGGTCGCGTGCAAGACGACTACGCGATCGAGCTCCGCTCCGAAGACGACGAGCCGACGCGCATCGTCCGCGTCGATCGCGCGGGCCTGCGCGTGGACGACTCCGTGGAGGCGCGCCTGCGCTCGCGCTCGCCCGACGGAGTGCTCATCGCGTTCATCGTCTGCTTCGCGATCTGCGCCGGCGGCTCGCTCGCGTATCTCGGGCCGCTCGGAGAGGACCGGGCGAAGAGACGCAAGCGTCTGGTCGCCAACCGGCGCGCGTTTCTCGCGGCCCTCGTGGTCATGCCGTTCTCGCTGATGGCGTTCGCCGCGGGCGTGATCGCGCTCTTCGGGCTTCCGGGCTGACCTTCCCGTGCGCAACGCTTCGTCACACCGCCACCGTTTCGTCACGGCCGAAAGAGACGCGCGCACCGGTGCGTTCGTCCTGCATGCCAGAGTCCATTCGGATCGCGAGCCTCAACGTGAAGCGCCTCGGCGCACGAGAACGTCCCCGTGCAGCGCGCATCGGCGCGTTCGTGCGCGAGCTGCAGAGCGATGTCGTCGCGCTCCAAGAGATCGGAGAGGAGGCCGCGCACGACGTCGCCGCGCACGCAGGCATGGCGCACGTGACGTTCGTCGGACACGCCCTCTCGGGGCGGCGGGGCGTCGCGTTGCTCCACCGCGCGCCGGCGATCACGTCGAGCGGCGTTCGCATCGCTGCGCGTGTCGGCGACGACAAGGGCTTCACCCGCGCGGTGCTGCGCTTCGGCGATCGCGAGCTCGAGATCGTCGGCATGCATCTCGACTGGCTCTCGCGCCGAGCGCGGCTGGTGCAGATCGAGCGCATCGCGCGTGCGCTCGGCGCTCCGTCGATCCCGCGCGTGGCGCTCGGCGATCTGAACGCGATGACGCTCCGCACGTGGGCACGCGGCGAGACCGCCGACGAGACCGTGATCGCGTTGGCGCTCGCGCTCGGCGTGCGCACGCCGGGCAAGACGTCACCGACGTTTCCATCGCACGCGCCGCGCTGGGCGCTCGACTGGGTGCTCGCCTCGCCGGAGCTCGGGCTGAGCGAGATCGAGGTCGTGCCGACCGCCCTCTCGGATCACGCTGCGATCGTCGCCGAGGTCGGGTGACCCTGCGGCGTTCCTTCGATCTCGTCACCGCGACCGCGCTAGGATGGGCTCGATGGCCGAGGTCCGCTTCACGCTCAACGGTGCGCCGCACGTCGCGACGGACGTCGATCCGAACACGACGGTGCTCGAGCATCTGCGCATCACGGGCCTCACGGGCACGAAAGAGGGCTGTGCCGAAGGTGAGTGCGGTGCGTGTGCGGTCGCGCTCGTCGCGAAGGCGCCCGATGGATCGACACGCTACGAGGCCGTGAACGCGTGCCTCCTTCTTCTCGCCGCCGTCGACGGCCGCGAGATGGTCAGCGTGGAGGGCGTCGCACGCGGCACCGAGCTGCACCCGTGTCAGAGCGAGATGGCGCGCGCGGGCGGCTCGCAGTGCGGCTACTGCACGCCGGGCTTCGTCGTCTCGCTGTTCGCCGAGTACTACCGAGCGAAGGACGGCGAGCTCGATCCCGAGTGCATCGCCGGCAACCTCTGTCGCTGCACCGGGTATCGGCCCATCCGCGAGGCGACCGAGCGCCTCGCGACGATCCGCACGAAAGAGATCGCCGCGCGCGCGTCCGATGCGCATCGCTCACGTCTCGAAGTGCCGTCACCGCCACTGGGCGCTGTCTCGATCGCATCCGAGCCGAACGGCGCACCGTCGCGTCGCTTCGTTCGCCCGACCTCGCTCGTCGAGGCGTGTCGCATCCGCGCGAGCGAGCCGCAGCTCACGCTGATCTCGGGCGGTACCGATCTCGTCGTCGAGATCAACCAGCGACACAAGCGCTTCGCCGGCCTGCTCTCGCTCGAGGGCGTGCCGGAGCTGCGCGTGTGGGACGACGGCGCGACGCATCTGACGATCGGCGCGGGCGTGTCGCTCGCCGAGGTCGAAGAGCGCCTGCATCGCGACACGCGTCTGCCGATGTTGGGCGAGCTGCTGCCGCTCTTCTCGTCGCGTCTCATCCGCACGCGCGGCACGTTCGGGGGCAATCTCGGAACGGCTTCGCCCATCGGCGACGGACCGCCGGCGCTGCTCGGTCTGGGCGCCGAGCTCGTGCTCGCATCCTTCGTGGGTGATGCGGTGTCGCGGCGCGTGGTGTCGCTCGACACGTTCTTCCTCGACTACCGCAAGACGGCGCTCGCGCCGAACGAGCTGATCGCCGAGGTGCGTATCCCGAAGCCGTTCCCAGCGACGCAGCGCTTCTACAAGGTCAGCAAGCGCAAGATGGACGACATCTCGACCGTCGCGGCGGGCTTCGCGATGGATCGGGATGCGCGCGGCGTGGTCACGATGCTGCGGCTGGCGTTCGGTGGTGTCGCCGCGACGCCCAAGCGCGCGCTCGCCGCTGAAAGAGTGCTCGTCGGCAAGGCGATCACGCCCGAGCTCGCCCTGCGCGCGCGGGCCGAGGCGCTGCGCGAGCTGAATCCCATCGACGATCACCGCGGCAGCGCGCGCTATCGCCGCGCGATGATCGATCGCCTCGTGCAGCGCTTCTTCGACGAGCTCGACAGCAGGGCCAGCGCGCATCCCTGATCGAGAACGCGCGGCCTCACCTCGCGACGCAAGCTGTGCCACGCGCGGTCGGTCTCGCTGACTCGAGAGAAGGCCGAAGGCCACGAACGAGCCCGTCGTACGGGGTGCGGGGTGCAGAGAGGCCCCCGATGCGCGCAGCGAAGCGGCGCGCACTGGACGCGCGAAACGTGCTGGCACGCGCGCTGCTCTAGAGCGCCCTCATGACGACGCATCGCTTGGCTTCCTCCGTTCTGCTCGCGCTCGTTCTTTCCGTGCTCGCATCGAGCACTGCCTCGGCGCAGATCCTGATCGCACCGACGCCGCCACCGTCGAGCCGCGTGACGATCGCGGAAGCGCCGCTCGAGAGCGCGCCGCACCAGCGTCCGCTCTGGCGCGCGGTCGCGGCGGGCGCGGGCCTGCTCGGCGGCGCGTGGGCACTGAACGTCGTCGGCTCCGGTCTATGGATGCTCGCGCCGACGGGCGTGGCGAGCGCCGACTTGCTCGTGCCCACGTGGAACGGTCACGCGGCGGCCTTCTTCGACTGGTCGCTCGTGCCGATCGTCGGGCCGTTCGCGCAGATGGCGTACGTCGATCATCCGGAGTGGCAGCTGCCGCTGCTCGCGATCGATGGCTTGCTGCAGATCGCGGGTCTCGTGACCGCGATCGTCGGTCAGGTCTCGCGCGAGACCGTGACGCGCGACGACGACGGGCCCCAGATCTCGGTCGTGCCAGCGGTCTCCGCGCAGTCGCTCGGTCTCAACGTGACCGGCTCGTTCTGAGCTCGGGCTCTCGACGCACCCACGCGTGGAGCGCGAGCCCGATGCCGAAGCCGCTCGCGACGATCGCGAAGAAGAGCCACGGGCCGGGCAGCGGCTCGAGCCCGGTCCGCACGTTCATGCCGAGCATCGCGCCGAGCGCCGTGATCGGAAGACACACGGCGGCGAGCAGATTCAATCGATGGCTCTCGACCGCGATGCGGCTCGAGGCCTTCGACTGATCTTCGGTGTCCTCGGCCAGGCCGAGCTGGAGCGCCGCGGAGGCTTCTTCGAGCAGCGCGCTCGACTCGCGCTCGACGTCGTAGGCGCGATCGCGCGCGCCGAGCACGTTCTCGTCGGTCGGGATCGCGGTCCTGACGTCTTGGAGCGCGGCGTGCAGATTGCGCGCGGCACGCGCGAGCGGTCGCGCTTCACGGATCAGATCGAAGCGATCGCGCGCGGTCTTCGCCTTGGCGAGCCGTCGCTCGAGCTCGTCGAGACGGGCGACGTACGCATCGAGGTGCACGCGCAGCGCTGCGGGCCCGCTCGGGCCGGGTGC
>CAYSCF010000319.1:0-7640 GCA_964429305.1 uncultured Sandaracinaceae bacterium
CTTCCGATCTACCATGGCCCGGAAGAAGATCTCGACCACCGTCTACTTCACGCCCGAGCAGACCGATCAGCTGCGTCTGTTGAACGAGCGGACGAAAGTGCCGGTCGCGGTCTATATCCGCGAAGGGATCGACATGGTGTTGGCGAAGTACTCGCACGAGCTGCCCGGGCAGCTGACGCTCGACGGCCCGCGCCAGCTCGGCCTTGCGGTCGCCAAGCGCTGATGCCTGCCGGAGCGGTGTGGCGACACAAATGACAATCGCACGAGCGCGGATTGCCGCGAGCGACGCTTCCGCACATATCCGGTGCCCCCATGCCGTTCCCGACGTCGCGCATTCGCAACTTCTCCATCATCGCGCACATCGATCACGGCAAGACCACGCTCGCCGATCGAATCCTGGAGTTCACGGGCGCGCTGAGCGACCGCGAGAAGCAGGATCAGTTCCTCGACAACATGGAGCTGGAGCGCGAGCGCGGGATCACGATCAAGGCGCAAGCGGTTCGGCTGCTCTACAAGGCGGACGACGGCGAGACGTATCAGCTGAACCTCATCGACACGCCCGGCCACGTGGACTTCACGTACGAGGTCTCCCGATCGCTCGCCGCCTGCGAGGGCGCGCTGCTCGTGGTCGACGCATCGCAGGGCGTGGAAGCGCAGACCCTCGCGAACGTCTACCTCGCGATGGAGAACAACCTCGAGATCATCCCGGTCTTCAACAAGATCGATCTCCCGGGCGCCGACGTCGAGCGCGTGAAGCGCGAGGTCGAAGAGGTCATCGGCCTCGACTGCACGGGCGCGATCTCCGCGAGCGCGAAGGAAGGCATCGGCATCAAGGACATCGTCGAGGCCGTGGTCAAGCGCGTGCCGGCGCCGAAGACGGCGGGCGCCGATGCGCCGCTGCGCGGTCTGCTCGTCGACAGCTGGTACGACGCGTACCGCGGCGCGATGGCCCTCGTGCGCGTGGTCGACGGCACGATGAAGCCGGGCCTGAAGATCAAGATGATGGCGACGCGCGCCGAGTACGAGCTCACCGACGTGGGTGCGTTCACGCCGCGCGCGCGCGCGGTCGCGGATCTCGGCCCGGGCGAGGTCGGATTCTTCGCTGCGGCCATCAAGAGCGTCGCGGACTGCAAGGTCGGCGACACGATCACCGAGATGCGCCGTCAGGCGACCGAGCGACTGCCCGGCTTCAAAGAAGTGAAGCCGATGGTCTTCTGCGGCGTGTTCCCGACGGAGGCGAGCCAGTACCCGCAGCTCCGCGACGCGCTCGAGAAGCTCAACATGAACGACAGCGCGTTGTCGTTCGAGCCCGAGTCGTCGGACGCGCTCGGCTTCGGCTTCCGGTGCGGCTTCCTCGGCCTGCTCCACATGGAGATCGTGCAGGAGCGCCTCGAGCGCGAGTACGATCTCGATCTGATCACGACGGCGCCGAGCGTCGTCTATCAGGCGTACCTGACCGACGGCACGATGATGCGCGTCGAGAACCCGTCGCGCCTGCCCGATCCGGTGCGCATCGATCACATCGAAGAGCCCTTCTTCAAGGTGTCGATCCACGTGCCGAGCGACTACGTCGGCGCGGTGCTCAAGCTCTGTGAAGAGCGGCGCGGCGTGCAGAAGGCGATCCAGTACGCGTCGCAGAGCCGCGTGATCATCATCTACGAGCTGCCGCTCGCCGAGGTGCTCTTCGACTTCTTCGACAAGCTCAAGAGCGCGACCAAGGGCTACGCGTCGATGGACTACGAGCTGGCGGGCTACCAGGAGAACCCGCTCGTCAAAGTCGACATGCTCATCAACGGCGACAAGGTCGACGCGCTCTCGATCATCGTGCATCGCGAGAAGGCGCACGTCATCGGCCGCATGCTCGCGGAGAAGCTGCGCGGGATCGTGCCGCGCCAGCAGTACGAGGTCGCGATCCAGGCGGCCATCGGCGGCAAGATCATCGCGCGCGAGAGCGTGAAGGCGCTGCGCAAGGACGTGACCGCGAAGTGCTACGGCGGCGACATCAGCCGCAAGCGCAAGCTCCTCGAGAAGCAGAAGGAAGGTAAGAAGCGGATGAAGTCGGTCGGAAGGATCGACATCCCGCAGGCCGCCTTCCACGCGATCCTCAAGGTCGACAACTGACGCGCGACGCGCGATCCGATTTTCGCGGGAACCCAGGAGTCTGAGGAGGTCGCGGAGCGGTTCTCCAACAATCTCTCGGCACGAGCGTCTCTGCCGAGAGATCGATGAAACATCCCTTCCGCGCCCTCCTGGGTTCCCGCGTTCTTTCTGTTCGGAACACCGCCGGTTGATCCAACGCGTGCTACACGCGGCGACCCATGTCGGCGCTCTCCGGTTCGCTCAGCTATCAACGCTTCTTCGTCGAGAAGGATCTCCCGCGCGACTTCGTGACCAAGTCGCACAGCAAGATCGTGGCGCACGCGATGCGGCCGCTCAGCCCGAACGAGCCCGAGGGCGAGCGCTCGGGATGGTGTGTGCTCGGCGAGCCGCTGGACGTCGAGCTCGATCGATCGCGCGTGCATCTCGACGGGTTCGTGAACCTCGGGCTGCGAACCGATCGATGGGCGATCCCGTCCGCGCTGCTCAAGACACGCCTGCGCGAGGCCGAGGCCGCCGAGCGCGCGCGCAAGGGACGCGATCGGCTGGGCCGCAACGAGAAGGCCGAGATCAAGGAGCTCGTCATCCGCGAGCTGCGCAAGAAGATCATCCCGACCACGCGCGCGGTCGATCTCTCGTGGTCGCTCGAAGAGCGCGTCGTGCGCTTCTTCAGTCATTCGAAGAAGAGCACGGGCGTCATGATCGATCTCTTCGAGAAGACGTTCGGCTTCGAGCTGATCGCGGAGTCGCCCTACACGCAGAGCCGACGTCTCGAGCTCAGCGACGCACAGATGCGCGCGTGGGAGACCATCGAGCCGATCTCGCTCGCGAGCGGAGGCGGCGCATGACGCAGCTCTTGGATCTCGTCGAGAAGCGTCGCTTCGTCGGCCGCGAGCTCTTGCTCTGGCTCTGGATGGAGTCGGAGCTCTTCGACGCGACGCTGCGGACCGAGGCGCACGGCGACTTCGGTCTGTGGATCGAGAAGAAGCTCGTGCTCTCGCTCGCCGAAGAGAGCACCCGCATCACGGCGCCGCTTCCGGGAGCCGGACGCGAGGCCAAGGAAGCGCTGCTGCGCGGCCAGTTGCCCGAGGCGGCCGCGATCCGCATCGCGTGGAAGGACGACGAGACCTCGCTCGCGATCGATGCGGAGAGCTTCGCGATCCGCGGGCTCAAGCTCCGCACGGTCCTCGACGAGGAAGACAGCAGCGGCCTGGCGGGCGATCTCGTGGACGAGCTGGCGGGCGCGAAACGCGGCAAGCCCAAGCGGGCGAAGAAGAACGAGCGCGACGAGGCCGAGCTCGCCGAAGAGGCCGCGTTCGTCGAGCGCATGACGATGACGCGCGAGCTCGAAGATCTGCTCGCCGCCCTCTATCGCGACTTCCTCGCGCTACGATTGAGCGCGACGTGGAGCAAGGTCGTGGTGCCGACGATGCGCGCGTGGGCCGCCGGCGACGAGATCGACGCCGACGCGTATCGGCGAGCCAAGGCCGGCAAGCCGAAGCGACGCTGAGCGATGCGAGCGCGCGCAATCTCCGATAGTCTGGGCGCGTGAGGACGGGGGTCGTCGCGACGATGGTGATGTGTCTGCTCGCATGTCAGGCGGGTGCGACGCCTGGCGCGGCATGCACGCGTCCTTCCGACTGCAGCAGCCCGCTCGTCTGCGACTTCGGTCGCTGCCGTGCGCAGTGTCGGCTGAACGCCGACTGCGGGCCCGGTGCGCAGTGCTTGCTCGATCACGGCGTCGGCTCGTGCACGGTGGGCACCGATCTCGGCTGCGAGAGCGGCGTCGGCCGCGACTGTGCCGAGGGGCTGGTCTGCGCCGCCGATCATTGTCTGCGAACGTGCACCACCAGCGACGAGTGTCCGAGCGACGGTGTCTGCGCGTCGCTCGGCGCCCAACGCGTGTGCGTCGAGATCGGCGCGGATGCGGGCGCGCCCCCAGCAGACGCAGGAAGCACGAGCGGCGTGATCACCGGCCTCTGTACCGGCGGCCACGTCGCATGCGCGGTGCGCGACGGACAGATCCTGTGCTGGGGCTCGACGCACAACGGCATGCTGGGCCACGGCGATGGCGCGTGCGTCGACGAGGGCGTCGCTGCTCCACGCGCGGTCGTCGCCGAAGACACGAGCGGCGCGCCGCTCGATCACGTCGATGCGATCACGTGCGGCGACGTGTTCGCGTGCGCGCATACGACCGACGGCAGCGTGTACTGCTGGGGCGAGGCCAGCAGCGGCGAGATCGGCGACGGCTCGGCGGGAACGAATTGCGCGCTGCTCGCACGCCACGTCAGGACGGACGGCACGACCCCGCTCGTCGTGAGCCCACTGCTCTCACTCTCGGCCGCCGACACTCACGCATGCGCTCTCGACGGCGCGCAGCATCTCTGGTGCTGGGGCCAGGCGAACGACGTCGTCCCGCGATCGCCTCCCCAGACGCCCGACGATCCGATCCCGTTCGCGACGCCTCAGAGCGGTTTCGTCTCCGCTACCACCGTTCGCGTGGAGGTGACGACGTGGGGCGCGTGCTCGATCGCGGCCGATCACACGTTCGGCTGCTGGGGATCGAACGTCGGCGGCCGGCTCGGCACGAACGCGAGCGCCACCGTGTTCGACGCTGCCGGCGATCGACGCAACGATCCCTACGTCGCCCGCACGCTCGTCGCGTTCCCGGGCGGACCTTTCGACGCCACGTCGTTCCACAGCACGGCGACGTGCGTGCTCTCGTCCGGCGCCCTGAGCTGCGTGGGCTCCGACGTGAACTACGAGCTCGGCGTACCCTCGGGCACGCTCTCCGACTGCGGAGCGCGCTGTAGCCCGACACTGGTGCCCGTTCTCGCGGCGAGCCATCGCTACGTTCGTCTCGCCACGGGCGGGGACGCCGCGACGACCTGCGGCATCGACACGAGCGGTCACATCGAGTGCTGGGGCGACAACCCGAACGGCAACACCGGCGTCGCGTCCGGACAGAACGTCGTCGCGCTCGAAGCGACGCCGAGCTGGGTGACCGACGTCGGCCAACAGGCGATCACCGTGGGGAGCCACGTCGCGATGGGCTACACCGCGACGTGCGCCACCGACGTCACCGACACTTCCGTCTGGTGCTGGGGCAAGGGAGACGAGGGCATCCTCGGGCCAGACGTGACCGTCGCGTCGGAGGAGCATGCGCACGTCATCGCCCTTCCCTAACCGAGGATCGCGTCGGGCGAGAGATGCGGTGATCCGGCGTTCGCCTCCTCGGCGCGGCGGATCGCGGCCACGACCTTCTCGTTGAGCGGCGTCGCGACGCCGAGCTCGCGGCCACGCCGCACGACGACACCGTTGAGCGCATCGATCTCGGTCGGGCGACGCTGCGCGAGATCGTCGGCCATCGACGAGCGCGCCTCGGGATCGATCTTCAGCATCGCCGCCGCAGCGCGCTCGAACACGAAGTCGGGCGACGGGAGAACGAGCGCGGCGAGCGGCGGATAGAGCATGCCGAAGCGCATCGGCCGCATGCCCTGCGCGCGCATCACCGCCATGCCCTCGCGCATCATCGTCGCCATGAGCCGCCGATAGCCGCGGTCGCGCAGCTGCGTGCGGAGCGGCAGCCCCGAGAGCGCGTTGAGCGCGTTGTTGAGGTTGAAGAGCATCTTGCTCCAGAGCACGCGCGCGATCTCGTCGGTGTCGTGCGCCTCGAGATCGGCCGCGCGCAGAGCGTCCATCAGCCGAGGCACGCCCCGCTCGATCACGATCGGCCCGCTGGTCGCGCGACGCAGCGTGCTCGCGTCGCGGAACACGACATTGTACGCGATCATGCCGCCGAAGCCGCGCCCCGCACCGAGGATCTCCTTCAGGATCACCGGGCCTTCGACGCCGTTCTGCAGGCTGACGACGGGCACGTCCGCACGCGTGTGATCGCGGACTGCGATCGCGGCCTCGCGCGTTCCTGCCGCCTTGGTCGTCACGATGACGACGTCGCAGTCGCGGAGCGCCGTGGGCTCGGTCGCGCATCGCAGCGTGGATGCGCGACGCGTCCGGCCATCGAGGTCTTCCAGCACGAGGCCGTTGGCTCGAATCGGATCGAGCACGCGCGGTCGCCCCACGAGCGTCACGTCGCATCCCGATGCCGCGAGCCGCCCGCCGACGAAGCCGCCGATGGCGCCTGCGCCGAAGATCCCCACGCGCAGCGGCTCGCTCACACGGCGCTCATCGCACGCAGGAGTCGATGATCGCTTCGATCGTCATGCCCGTGCGCGCGCTCGTGCAGGCCGCGCCGTGCAGCTCGAGCTCGCCGCGCGGACGATCGACCCACGTCCAGCCATTCGTCGCGTCCTGCGGAATCATCGTCCCGTCGATGTGGATCGAGAACTGGGCATCGGTGGCCGGCAACGACGGCGTCACGAAACCGCACGCGCTGATCGTGCTCGTGATGTCGGCCAGCGCTTGGTGCAGCTGATCCGCCGAGCGCACCGAATAGAACTCGCGCTCGCCCGCCACCATGCGCGGGCGGCCGCCAGCCTCCGCCATGTGATCGAGGACGTCCGAGAAGTCGGGGCGAGAGAGATCTTCGATGCCGACGACGTACGTCGGGATCCCGCGGGAGAAGATGTCGCGCAGCGCTGCGATCGCGGCGACGTCGTCGAGACACGAGTACGGGCCAGGCCGGAACGCCTGACACGCCATCGGCGGAGACGTGCACACGCACTCGTCCTGCGGAACGCCCGTGTCGGGATTGCAGTTCGGCGCGCCGTCCGTCGCGAGCAAGAGGAAGCGGCGCGAGCCGGTGGAAGAGACGCCGAGCGAAGCAGCGCGCAGAGCGACCGCGGTGGGCGTGCCGCCGTTCGGCATCGTCGAGCGGAACAGCGAGATGATCCGCGGCGCCGTTACCGGCCCCACCGGCACGTCGATGGGACCGGCCGACGAGCACGCTTGCTCGGTCGTCGGCGTGGGTGTCGTGATCGGATCCGGGAAGAACTTGGCTCCGACGAGCACGTGCGGATCGAGGCTCGTCAGCGCGTCACTGAGCGAGGTGCGCAGGATCGTCCAGCGCCACTGATCCTCTGGCTGATCCGAGTCTCCGTTGATCGTCAGCAGCATCGACGCAGAGCGATCGATGAGGAGCATCAGCTCGGCCGTCTCGGGCGTGAGCGGGAAATGGCCGGGAACGCACATCGGAGCATCGAAGCCCGCGTCCGGCAGCACGGCCGCCGCGTCCATGTGGTACTCGGGAATCCGCAGCCCGGTCTTCGCGCCGCAGCTCGCGATGAGCCCACACGTCAGAAGGAGGATCGCCGCGCGCGCCACGCCATCGATCATACTCCGCGATCGACTTCTGTCAGGCGGCCGTCTCAGCCGAGCGAGTCGCGGTGCTCGCGGCCGTACTGCACGTAGAGCCGCGCCGCCTCGAGGATCTTCTCGAGCTCTTCGGGCTTGAGATCGCGCGCGACCTTGCACGGTCGACCGTGGGCGAGCACGCCGGGCGGGATCTTCGTTCGCGCCGTCACGAGCGAGCCCGCGCCGATGAGCGTGCCTTCGCCGATCTCCGCGTCGTCGAGCACGATCGA
>CAYSCF010000320.1:0-7635 GCA_964429305.1 uncultured Sandaracinaceae bacterium
GCGCCTCTGGGACGCTCGCGAAGAAGTACCCGGCACACAGGACGGCGATGCTCATCAGCACCGCGATCGCCATCGGGAGCGCGACGCCGTTTCTCACGGGCTCTCCGTCCGATCAGACGTCGTAGTACATCTGGAGCTCGAGCGGCGTCGGGCGCAGACGCACCGGATCGACTTCCTTGCTGCGCTTGAAGCTGACCCACTCCTCGAGGAGGTCCTTCGTGAAGACGTCGCCCTTGAGGAGGAACTCGTGGTCCTTCTCGAGCTCGTCGAGCGCTTCGCCCAGCGAGCTCGGCACGTGCGGCACGTTCTTCAGCTCTTCGGGCGAGAGCGAGTAGATGTCTTTGTCGAGCGGATCGCCCGGATCCATCTTCTTCTGGATGCCGTCGAGACCCGCCATGAGCATCGCGCTGAACGCGAGATACGGGTTCGCCGCGGGATCGGGGAAGCGGACCTCGATACGCTTGGCCTTCGGCGACTGCGAGTACATCGGGATGCGGATCGACGCCGAGCGATTGCGCGACGAATAAGCGAGGTTCACCGGCGCTTCGTAGCCCGGCACGAGACGGCGATAGCTGTTCACCGTCGGGTTCGTGAGCGCACACAGCGCCTTGGCGTGATGCAGGACGCCGCCGAGGTAGTGCAGCGCCATCTCGCTCATGCCTGCGTATCGATCGCCGGCGAACAGAGGCTTGCCGCCCTTCCAGATCGACTGATGGCAGTGCATGCCCGAGCCGTTGTCCCCGAAGATCGGCTTCGGCATGAACGTCGCCGTCTTGCCCGAGACGCGCGCGCTGTTCTTCACGACGTTCTTGAACCAGAGGAGCTGGTCCGCCATCAGCGTGAGGGACTGGAAGCGCACGTCGATCTCGCACTGACCTGCGGTCGCGACCTCGTGGTGCTGGACCTCGACCTCGAGGCCGACGCTGCCGAGCAAGCGGCACGTCTCGGTGCGCCAGTCCATGAGCGTGTCGTTCGGCGCGCACGGGAAGTAGCCGCCCTTCCAGCCGATCTTGTGGCCGAGGTTCGGTCCCTCTTCGCGCCCCGTGTTCCACGCGGCCTCGATCGAGTCGACCTCGTAGAACGAGCCGTTGTTCTGGACGTCGTAGCGGACCTCGTCGAACACGAAGAACTCGGCCTCGGGGCCGAAGAAGACCGTGTCGCCGATACCGGTCGACTTGAGATAGGCCTCCGCCTTCTGCGCGATGTAACGCGGGTTGCGCGAGTACGGCTCGCGCGTGATCGGATCGCAGATGTCGCAGATCATCACGAGCGTCGGCTGCGCCGTGAACGGATCGAGCTGCGTCGTCGTCGGATCGGGCAAGAGCAACATGTCCGAGGCGTTGATCGGCTGGAAGCCGCGGATCGAGCTGCCGTCGAAGCCGAAGCCATCCTCGAAGGCCGCCTCGTCGAGCCGCGCGATCGGCACGCTCGTGTGCTGCCACTGACCCGGCATGTCGCAGAAGCGCAGATCGAGCATCACGGCTCCGCTCGACTTCGCCAGCTCGAGAGACTTCTTGATCGCTTCTTTGCTCATCGAATCGCTCCTCGGATCGTCGTCAGATCGCGTCGTCGCCGCGCTCACCCGTTCGGATGCGCACCGCTTCTTCGATGGTGGTCACGAAGATCTTTCCGTCGCCGATCCGGCCCGTCTTCGCCGCGCGCTCGATCGCCTCGAGCACTCCCGCGACGAGCGCGTCCGGGACCACGACTTCGATCTTCACCTTCGGAACGAAGTCCACGACGTACGCGCTGCCTCGATAGACCTCTCGCTTGCCGCCGGTGCGGCCGAAGCCCTTCACCTCGGTGACGGTCATGCCCTTGATGCCGACCTCGGCGAGGGCGTCCTTCACCTCGTCGAGCTTGAACGGCTTGATGATCGCTTCGACCTTCTTCATCGGTAGCTCCCCGCGTGCGTCCAACCGAATTTCATTCGGGTCGTACCGGGGCGGCATTTCGCAGATGTTTCGGAGCCGTTAAATCCCGGAGCCGCGCTTCGCCGTCGAGAGGATCGTCACGATCAGAGCGCGAGCGACGAGGCGATGCGGGGCGCCTCGGTCGCGACGGCGATCCGCTCGCGCCCACTCGGATGCACCGGATCCGTCGCGGGCCCGCAGATCGGCTCGAGCGCGTGGCGGGTGATCGCCGCTCGCTCGCTGGGCTCGGCACGCGCGAGGCGTGCATCGAGGAGGCGGCTGGCCCACCGGTCCGCGGCGATCTCCGCATCGTGCTCGGAGTCGCGACCGCGCGCCGTCGGTCCGACGACGACGTGACCGACCTCGTGGGCGAGCAAGAACGCGATCGCGTCCTGCCACGCGCCCTCTCCGGACGCCGACACCAGGAGGAAGCCCGGGCACACCACGATGGTGGTCGCGTGCTTGTCGACCCACGCGTCATCGACGAGCAGGTCTTCGCCGCAACCGCGACGGAGGTCGAGCTCATCGCTCGTTCCGTCGGCGCTCGGCCACGCGAGCCGCGCCGATGCCAACCGGGTGAGCGCCCCGTCGCGATCGTCGGCGATCCACGCGCGTGAGGTCGCGATCATCTCGCGCAGCTCGGCCTCGACCTCTTCGCGCATCGGAGCGACGCGATCGACGACACGCTCACGCACGTCGGAAGCCGCGGATGCCGCGCCGTGCAGCTCGCGCCGGATGCGGGCCATGCGCTCGGTCCGTGCGACGTCGGCGGCAGCATCGATCCCACATGCCGATACGAACGCAGCCGTATCGACGGCGCTCGAACCGGGCAGGCGCGCTGCAGCCGGACCGACGACCACCAGGCTCGCCGCGAGGAGCACCGCAGAGAGAGCTACGACCGATCGCATGCTGACACCGGTAGTCAGTCACGCGTCACCCGCAAGATCGGGAACCTGCGCGGTCGGTCAGGAGCGCGTCGGATCTTCAGGGCGCGGCGGCGCACGCTGCGGCGTAACCGTGGCCGCACGCCTCGGTTCGCAGCTGACGTGCGCGATCCGCGTCGGCGGCGACGCCGTTGCCCCGATCGTAGAGGAGCGAGAGCCGATAGCAGCCCGCGCCCGCGCCGAGCTCGCACGCGCGCTCGTAGAGCTGACCTGCGCGCACGACGTCGGCGCCGATCCCGGTGCCGAGCTCGTAGAGCTGACCGAGGTTCGAGCAACCGAGGCCGTTCTGCCCCTCGCATGCACGCATGAAGAGCTCGCGCGCGTGCACCGGATCGGCGCCGGCTTCCATTCCGTCGCCTCGCAGGTACATCGCCGCGAGGTTGTTGCAGCCGCGCATCACGCCGCCGTCGCATGCGCGCTCGTAGAGACGACGCGCGCCCGCGAGATCGGGCGGCGGCGGCGGCGGCGCGCGATGACCGCGACGTGGCGCGGGCGGCGGCGGCAGACCGAGCGCGTGCTCGAGCATGTAGCCCAGCGAGTTGCAGCCGCGCAGATCGTTGCCGTCGCACGCGTGCTGGTAGAGCTCGCGCGCGCGAACGAGATCCTGCGTGAGCCCGCCCGCGCCAGTCTGGAGCATGAGGCCGTAGTGCGAGCAGCCGCCGAGATCGCCCGCGTCGCATGCGTGCTGATAGAGCGCCGCGGCGGTCGCGGCGTCGGTCGGCACGCCGCGTCCCTCTTCGAAGATCTCACCGAGCGCGACGCAGCCGGCGAGATCGCCCCCGGTGCACCCTTGCCGGTAGAGCGACACGGACTCGGCGAAGTCCTGCATGACGCCGCGACCGAGCGCGTGCATCTCGGCCAGGCCCGAGCACGCGACCGCGGTTCCGCCGGTGCACGCGCGTCGGAACAGCTCGCTCGCGCGCCGCGTGTCGCGTGTGGCGCCGAGCTCGGCGTGCTCGAGCACGAGCGCGAGGTGATGGCATCCGAGGAGCTCGCCACCGGTGCACGCGCGATCGTAGAGCGTGCGCGCTTCGGATCCGTTCGCGCTGACGCCGGTGGCGCCCGTCGCGAGCATCTGGCCGAGGTCGTCGCATGCGACGAGCGCGCCCGCATCGCACGATCGACGGAAGAGCTCGGCCGCCTGCGCGGGATGATCGGCGCGGACGATGCGTGCGACGTTGGTGCACGCGAGCGGCTCGCCGGCGACGCACGCCTGGTGAAAGAGCGAGAACGCGCGATCGGGGTCGGCGTCCATGCCCGTTCCGGATTGCGCCATCTCGCCGAGGTGATTGCACGCGAGCGCATCGCCACCCTCGCAGCCGCGGGTGAGCAGCTCGACTGCCTGCGCGAGATCGCCGCCACCATCACGCATCGTCACCGCTTGGTGGGTGCACGCTGCAGACTCGCCGAGCTCGCACGCGCGTTGCCAGTACGGCGCGGCCGCGGACGCATCGCTCGCCTCCGCGATCGCGGCGCACGCGGCACCGGCGCCACCATCACAGGCGTGCTGGAGCAGCGTGGACGCACGCGCTGCGTCGCTCGTGACACCGTCGCCCTCGCGATAGCGACGCGCGAGCTCGACACACGCTGCGCCGAGGTGCGCATCGCACGCGGCCTGGAACAATCGGATCGCGCGCGGCACGTCCGGCGACGGCGCATCGGCCGACGCGAGCCCACGACCGAGATCGAAGCAGCCGCGCTGGTCCATCCCCGCGCACGACGTCTCGAACATCGCGATGGCGCGCTGCATCTCGGCGGGCACGCCGCGGCCGACGACGTAGAGCTCGCCGAGGTGCCGGCAGCCCGCGGGATTCATGTGGTTGCAGGCGTAGCGATAGACGGCGATCGCGCGCGACACCGTGGCGTCGTCGAGCACGAGCGCGCCCGCGCCTTCGACGCATGCATCGATGTCCTGGCCCGCGCACGGATCGTCCTGCGCGAGCGCCGCGCTCGGGACCGCGAGCGCGAGCAAGAGATAAAGGTATGCGGAGCGAGCCATCGGGATCCGGCGGTTGTAGCGCGATGGCCGCCGACGAAAAGCATTCGGCCGCGATTACGGCCGGGCTGCAACGGACCTACGCGCGCCCACGCTTCGCGCGCAGCCAAGCCGTCATGTCGCGCGCCTCGGGCAGGAGCTTTCGCGTCGCTTCGACGTCCGCGTCGAATTCGTGGCTCGCCATCCACGTCCACATCTTGACGAGGTCGTCGCTCACGAGACGCGAGAACATCCAGGTCGGCATCGCGAACGCGAAAGGCCGCTTGCCGTCCACCGCTTCGAAGACGCTGCGCGCCTCGGTGATGCTGCGCCGGTCGGTCGCGATCGCGAGCTTCTTGCCGACGAAGCGCTCGCGATCGAAGAACACCTTCGCCGCGATCGCGCCGATGTCGTCGACGCCGATCCAGTGGATCGGACGATCGGGGCCGACGATCTTGCGAAACATCCCCCAGTTCGCCGGCGGGACGTACTTCTTCTCCGTCAGATCCTCCATGAAGATGGTCGGACCGAGGATCGTCGCCGGCTGCCCGATCGCAGCGATGTGCTTCTCGATCTCCACCTTCGACGCGAAGTGAGGAATGCTCGGCGCGCGATCGGCCGACGCGACCGAAGCGAACACGAGGTGCGGCACCTTCTTCTCTTTCGCGACGTCGGCGATGCGCTTGCCGTGCGTGATCTCGCCCGCGATGCCGTTGGTGAAGAAGTCGGTGACGCCGTAGACGCCGTCGGCTCCCTCGAAGGCGCTCGCGAGCGAGGCCGGGTCGTCGAGATCCCCACGAACGAGCTCGACGCCGAGCGCCGCGAGCGCCTTGGCCTTCGGCGTGTCCGTGTTGCGCGTGAGGCCGCGGACGCGTGCGCCCGCACGAACGAGCGCGCGCGCGGTCGCTCCTCCCTGACTACCCGTGGCACCCGTGATGACGATGGTCTTCATGCACGATGAGACCGACGGCACTGGCAAAACTCATCGCGGAATCGTCAGGCGATCTCCAGAGGAAGCCCGAAAGGCTCGAAGAGACGGACGTCGAGATACGTGTGGAGCACGCGGATGCCGGTCTCGTCCCACTCGACGCTCTGCACGAGGTGCGGCCGGAAGTGCGTGTCGCCCTGCTCGCGGTGATAGCAGGCGAAGCCCGGACCTCCGGAGACCTCGATCGGGATGACGCGGAAGGCGTCGTGCACGGCGAAGATGCCCGTGAGCAGCTCCCGGATCGCATCCTGACCGATCACGGCGGGCGTCGGCGGCATCGTCAGTTGCGCGTCTTCGCGCAAGAGAGAGGTGAGCGCCGACGCGTCGCTCGCTTCCCACGCGCGCACGTAACGCGCGAGCTGATCGGCGATGGCCGGATCGATCTCCGTCCTGCGCGGGACGGTCGGACAACGCTCGCGCGCCCGCTGCAGAGCGCTGTTCACCGACGCCACCGATTGGTCGATCAGCTCGGCGACTTCGTTCGCCGACCATCCCATCACGTCGCGCAAGAGCAGCACCGCGCGCTGCAGCGGCGTGAGCTCCTGGATCGCCGCCATGAACGCGAGCGCGACGCTCTCGCGAACGGAGATGCGGGCGTCGGGACCGACCTCGGTGGTCTCCCAGAAGCTCGCGGGAACCGGATCCGGCGACATCGGCTCGGTCGCGATCGCGGCGCGCTTGCCGAGACGGTCGAGACAGACGTTCGTCGCGATCTGGTAGAGCCACGCGCGCGCGGCGTTCGGGCTCTCGAGTGTCTCGGCCGCGCGGAACGCACGCAGCATCGCATCCTGCGTCGCATCGTCCGCATCGGCGATCGAGCCGAGCATACGGTAGCAGTGCGCGCGTAGCTCCCGCCGATACGGCTCGGCGAGCATTGCGAACGAGTGCTTCTCGGGCTCGGCGGTCACGTCCGTATCCTACGCCCCTTCAGAATACGGACACGATGTCGTGCAGCGCGTTGATCGCGAGCGCGAGGACCACGCCGATCGAGAGGAAGCCGACTGCGACGCTCGTGGCAGGACGGCGATCGACGGCGCGCCCGAGCTCGCGCGTGACGCGCTTGCTCAGCGTCGCGGCGCACTGGATGCGGAAGCGTCCGTCCGCGATCGCGTGCAGCTCGTCGATCATCTGGGCCGCGCTCTGCCAGCGCGCGCCCGGCTCGCGCGCGAGACCGCGCCGAACGAAGTGCGCGAGCTCCGGCGGGACGGCGGCGTGCGGGAACGTCTGCGTCAGCGACGGCGGCTCGGCGCTCTCGATCGCGTGCAGGAGCGCCGCGAGCGACGTGATCTGCTCGAAGCGGTGATGGCCGTGGTCGAGCAGCTCTTGGAGCACCACGCATGCGGAGTAGAGATCGCTCCGCGCGTCGAGCGCATCGTTCTGTCCCCGCGCTTGCTCGGGCGACATGTAGAGCGGCGTACCGATCAGCGAGCCCACGTGCGTCATGCTCGCGCGTCCTTCGCTCGCGATCGGCAGCTCGGTCGCGTTGCCTTCGCGCGCGCCGCCGATGGGCCGTGCGACGCCCCAGTCCATGAGCACGACCTCACCGAAGCGCCCGATCATCACGTTGGCGGGCTTGAGATCGCGATGCAGCACGCCGCGCTCGTGTGCGTACTGGAGCGCACGAAGGATGCCGACGAAGATCTCGGTGCAGCGTGTGGCGTCGTATGCTGCGATCGCGGCGGGGTCTCCGGCGCGCAGCCGCGCGATCACGCTCTCGAGCGTCTCGCCGTCGACGAACTTCATCACGAAGAAGAGCGCGCCGTTCTCGTCGACGCCGACGTCGTGGATCGGGACGATGTTCGGGTGCTCGAGCCG
>CAYSCF010000321.1:0-7598 GCA_964429305.1 uncultured Sandaracinaceae bacterium
TTCTCGGCGTCACTTCGAAGATCGAAGGCGCCCATCGTTTCGCAGAGGCACGTTGTCGCGATCGCGCGGTGCTGGTACATCGCGCGTCCCCCATGACCGAGGTCCTCGCGATCGCGAATCAGAAGGGCGGCGTCGGCAAGACGACGACCGCCGTCAATCTCGCTGCATCCCTCGCGGTCGCGGAGCAGCGCGTCCTTCTTCTCGACGCCGATGCACAAGGCCACGCCTCGCGCGGCGTCGGCATCGACATCTCCACGCTCTCGCGCAGCACGTACGACATCCTCGGCGGCGAAGCGTCGATCGCGGACGTCGTCGTCGAGACCGAGCTGCCGAACCTCTGGCTCGCACCTGCGAGCGCCGACCTCGCAGCTGCGGAGACCGAGCTCGCCGACGCCGAGGATCGTGCGCTGCGTCTCAAGCGCGCCATCGACGTCGCGCGCGACCGATACGACTACGTGATCATCGACTGCCCGCCGACGCTCGGCTTGCTGACGATCAACGCGCTCGTCGCGGCCGACGCGGTGCTCGTGCCGCTGCAGTGCGAGTACTACGCGCTCGAAGGGCTCTCGCGTCTCTCGGACACGATCGCGCGCATCCAGGACGGGCTGAACCCGGGCCTCAAGGTCGCGGGCGTGCTGCTGACGATGTGGGATCCGCGATCGAACCTCGCGCGCGAGGTCGCCGACGAAGTGCGCAAGCACTTCCACGTCTACGAGACGGTGATCCCGCGCAACGTGCGTCTCGCCGAGGCGCCGTCGCACGGCAAGCCCGTGATCTTGTACGACGCCGGCAGCCGCGGATCGGCCGGCTACATCTCGCTCGCGCGCGAGCTGCTCGGAGCGGCGGCGTGAGCGACAAGAAAATCGGCTCGGCTACGCCGAGCACTCCCGTCGTCGGCGAAAAGCCCAAGAGCAGGCTCGGCGGCGGCGTCAGCGGCCTCTTCTCCGGTCCGGGGGCCAAGCCCGCCGCGCCTGCGCCCTCGCGCGCGGAGATGACCGCGACGATCGAGGACGTGCATCCCAATCGCGCGCAGCCGCGCACGCACTTCGACGATGCCAAGCTCGAGGAGCTCGCCGCGTCGATCAAGGCCGTCGGCCTGCTCGAGCCGATCCTCGTCCGCAAGCGCGCGGCCGGCGGCTTCGAGATCATCGCGGGCGAGCGACGCTGGCGCGCTGCACAGAAGGCGGGCCTGCACGAGGTCCCGATCTTCGTGCGCGATCTCTCCACGGCCGCCGCGTTCGAAGCGGCGATCATCGAGAACCTGCAGCGCGAGGACCTCAACCCGATCGAGACCGCGCGCGCGTTCTCGCGTCTGGTCGAAGAACAGAAGCAGACGGTCGACAAGATCGCGCAGCGCGTCGGCAAGGATCGGTCGACGGTCTCCAACTCGTTGCGCTTGCTGAAGCTGCCGAAGGAAGTCCTCGATCGCATCGAGAACGGCGAGCTGAGCGAGGGCCACGGCCGCGCGATCCTCACCGCCGACAGCCCGGCGCGCATGATCGAGCTCGCGAAGGCCGCCATCGCGCAGGGCTGGAGCGTGCGCGAGACCGAGCGTCAGGCGCGCACCGCAGCGACGACGAAGGCGACGAAGACGACCAAGCAGAAGAGCTCCAACGTGCGCGACCTCGAGAGCCGCCTCGCCAAGCGCCTCGGCTCGCCCGTCGCGATCGACGATCAAGACGGCAAGGGCCGCATCGAGATCCGCTACGCGAGCCTCGACGAGCTCGATCGGCTGCTCGCGACACTCATGAAGTAGCGTCGGGCGGCGGTGGCCCGAGGCGAGGCTGTTGCGGTAGCCCCTCGCGTGCGTAGCTCGCTCGACACCGCCCGCGAACGAGACTCTCGTGCCCGACCCGTCACCCGTCTTCGAGCACCTGCCAGTCCCAATCTACGTGTTTCGAGACGTTGCGGGCGAGTTCGTCCTGGTCGCGGCGAACTTTCGCGCGCGCTCCCAGAATCCCGTGCTCGGGTCGCTCGTCGGTCGGCCGATGGCGCACCTCTACGCCGATCAGCCGCACGCGAACGAGGACGCGCGCCGCTGCATGCGCGACGGCGTTCCGGTGACTCGCGAGACGGTGCTCCGACGTCTCGATCGCCTTGAAGCGAACCAGCGCGTCCGCCTCGTGTTCACGCGTGTCGAGCCGGACTTTCTCGTCATCAGCGCGGAGACGATCGCCGAGCCGACGCTCACTGCAGCGGCGCTCCGTGAGAGCGAGGAGCGCTATCGCAGCCTCGTCGCATCGCTGCCCGACGCGGTGATCCTGCGCGGCGCCGAGGGCCGCGTGATCGCGTGCAACGACGTCGCCGCCGCGATGTGCGGCCGTGCCGGGATGGGTGATCTGCTCGGCCGCTTGGACATCCTCGCCGACGGCTACGTGATCAGCACGCTCGCGGGCGAGCCCGTGGCGCCCGAGGCGTTCCCGAGCCGTCGCGTGCTGGAGACGGGCGAGCCGGAGCTCGGCCGCTCGTTCCTGCTGAAGCGGCCCGATGGCTCGACGCGCTTCTTCCGTGTCTCGGCGCAAGCGATGCGCGCGCCCGACGGCACCGTCGCAGGCTCGGTCACGGTGTACGCCGACGACACCGAGCGCTGGGAGGCCCAACGTGCCGCGGCGGAGAGCACCGCGCGGCTCTCGATGGCGCTCGATGCGGGCAGCATCGGCACGTGGTCGTGGGAGCCCAGCTCCGATCGCGGGCAGTGGTCGGCGGGCATGAACGAGCGCTTCCACCTCCCCGCCATGGAGCAGGGCATCCAGGCGTTCGTCTCGCACATCCACCCGGACGATCGCGCACGCCTCCAGGCGCTCGCAGCGACGGCCACGAACGGGCGCGACGGTGACGTCTTCGACGAGGAGTGGCGCGTCGTCGGCTCCGACGGCGTCGTGCGCTGGGCCCGCACGCGCGGCCGGCTCGAGCGGCGGGACGGCACGTTCCGGATGGCGGGCACCATCCTCGACATCACCGAGCGGCGCGCGCTCGAAGAGGAGCTGCGACGCGCGCACCGGCTCGAGAGCATCGGTCGTCTCGCCGGCGGGCTCGCGCACGACTTCAACAACTTGCTCGCGGCGATGATCGGATCCGTCGATCTGCTGCAGGACGTGGTCCCGCCGAGCGGGCGCGAGGACCTGGACACGATGCGCCACGGCGCCGAGCGGGCGCGCGAGCTGACCGCACAGCTGCTGGCGTTCGCCCGCAAGACGCCGGTCGCGCTCACCGTGTTCGATCTCGGCGCGCTCGTCGGCAAGGTCGAGCGCTTGCTGCGTCGCCTCGTCGGCCCGCAGATCGAGCTCTCGTTCTCGCTCGCCGACGGCGCGTGGGTCCACGCCGACGCCGCGCAGCTCGAGCAGGTGATCGTGAACCTGGTCGCGAACGCGCGCGACGCGATGCCGAACGGCGGGCCCGTGTCGGTGGTGCTCTCCGTCATGCCCGAGCGGGTCGTGCTCGAGGTCGCCGATCACGGTAGCGGCATGGACGAGAACACGCGCGCGCACGCGTTCGATCCGTTCTTCACGACGAAGACCACGGGCACCGGCCTCGGCCTCGCGAGCTGCTACGGCATCGTGCAGCAGCACGGCGGCGACATCGACGTCGAGAGCGAGCCCGGCAGTGGCACCCGATTCCGCGTGCAGCTCCCGCGCGCGACCGCGCCCGTGCCCGAAGCGGCGAAGGCGATCGAGAAGAGCGAAGCTTCGGTCGGCACGATCCTCGTCATCGACGACGACGCGGTCGTGCGCCGCACGGCGGTGCGCCTCTTGCGCAGTCTCGGCTACGATGTGCTCGTCGCCTCGGGCGGCGAAGAAGCGGTCGCGCTCGTCTCCGCGTACGAGGGCCCGATCGACGCGGTCCTCTGCGACGTCGCGATGCCTGCGCGCAGCGGCCTCGAGGTCGCGACCGATCTGCGCCACATCCGCCCCGCGCTGCGCGTGCTCTTCGTCTCCGGCTACTCCGACACCGACCTCGGCCCGCCGACGGCGGGCACGGCGTTCCTCGCCAAGCCGTACACGCGCACGGATCTCGCGGCGCGATTGCGCCAGCTGATCGAGCGCTGACGTACACTCGCGCGATGCGGGGGCGCATCGCGATCGGAGTGCTGGCGCTCGGTGGCTGCTACCAGGCCACCGCGCCCGCGATCGATGCCGCGCCTGCGATCGATGCGCCGGTCGCGGCGCCGGACGCGGTCGCCCCGATGCACGCGGGGATCGTGTTCGTGGTGCCGGTGGACCCGTTGACCTCGATTCGGACGGGCGCCAATGCCCGCTTCGTCGCCGGCTCGCTCGGCTCGCTCGAGCCCGATGCGCCGATGCCCGGCTGCACGCTGCGCGCGCTGACGAGCCACTGCGTCGCGAGGTCGTGCACGTCGTACGTCCCGACCGACGACGCCGGCGCGCTGCATGTCACGCTCCGCGGCACCGACACCTTCGACATGTCCGTGGTGACCGAGCCCACGCCCATCGGCTCGGACCGCCTCTACGACGGAGCGACGACCGCGGCGCTCGCGCCCGGCGACGAGGTGACCGTTTCCGGGGACGGAGCGACGGTGCCCGCGTTCACGGTGAGCGCCACCGCGCCACCTTTCGTCGACGACACGTACCCGTGGCCCGGCATCCTCTCGCGCACCGAGGACGCGACGTTCACGTGGCCCGCGGCCGACGTGGTCGTGGTCGTGATCGCGCACTACCCACCGACCGAAGAGTTCGTGTACTGCACCTGGAGCGGCATGGCCTCCACCACGCTCGAAGCAGCCGTGATCGCGGGCTTCGCGGAGGCCGAGACCGTCAGCGTCGGCGTCGACGTCATCAACGAGCAGCGCGTCGTGGCCGGCGACTACGTGATCGAGCTCCAGGTCGCCAGCCAGACGTCGAACAACTACGAGATCGCGCCCTGAGGCGTGTTGCGGTCCGCCGCAGCCTGCTCCGGCACGCTGCGTCCGACCTATCATCGGGTCGGGATGCGCTGGACCACCGCAGTATGTGTCGCCCTCGCGCTCGGCTGCGCGAGCGCGCCGCCGCGCGTGGCGTGGCCCGCCAGTCATCCGATCACGCCGGACCGCTTCAACCACATCGCGCTGCGGCTCGACCTTCCGCTCTACTGGGTGAGCGACGACTGGACACCGCGACAGCCCCAGCCGCGCGACATCCGTCAGCTGCTCTTCTATCCCGCTTCGGGCACGCCGTTCGTGCGGGGCAGCGAATTCACGCCCGCGTTCGAGACCGCGATCGCGCTGATGCGTGACGAAGACGATAGGCGACCGCCCGAGGACGACGCGCGCGATCTGATGGTGTGGATGCTCGACCACACGCCGCTCGCGCTCGTCGAGACCGACCTCTCGACGCTGGATGCGCCGCACCAGGCGTTCCTCGATCACGTGCTCGAGATGACGCGCATCGTCGATGCGCTCTACGCGCGGCAACAGGGCGCCGATCGCATCGCCCCGCTGCTCGACCCGCTCGATCTCACCGCGCAGAGCGCGCTGCGCCTGAACCTCGGGTGCAGCGTCTGGCACGACGCGCCCGCCGGCACGTGCCAGCGCCTCGCATCGCCCGCGACGGCGTGGCTCGGCATCTATCCCATCGCGCTCCAGATGCAGGACGGCTACTGCGCGCAGCTCGCGGCCGACTCGCACCTGCGCTCGCGGCAGTCCGTGATCATCCGCACCAACACGGGATGGGGAGAGCTGCCGTATGCGGTCGCCTACGCCGACCTGTTCGCGCGCCTGCGCGCCGAGATGACCGCGGCCGCCGACGCGCTCGAGGGCGCGGACGAGCCCGAGCTCGCCCTGTACCTGCGCGAGACGGCCCATCACTTTCAGTACGGCCCCGACGACCGCGACGCTTGGGGGCGTCTGGTGCGAGGCGGATCGCGCTGGTACCTCGGCTTCTTCGCCGAGCAGCCGGACTGGGAGCCGTGCGGCAGGCGCGGCGGGATCGGGCTGACGTTCGGGACGATCGATGCCGAGGCGACGGCGTGGACGCGCTGGCTGCGCGACGATCGCGACGCGATGGAAGCGGCGATCGCCGACGCTTCGAACGGGAGCTACGCCGCGCGCGATGTGCGCGACGTGGTCGGGCCCGTGATGGTTCACGTCGCCGTGCAGGGCGGTCACGACCGCTATCACGACAGCGGAGCGTTCACGCGCGATGCGTCGATCATCGTCCAGACGAACACCTCGCTCGCCACGCAGACGCCGCGCTCGGCCGAGGCCGATCGCAACCGTCTCTGCTGGGGCATGCAGGCGCAGCTCCCGACGCACGAGACGTCGGTGCTGCACGCCGCGCTGCACGAGCTCGGACACGCGCTCGGGCCGCCGTTGCGCGGGGAGACACGGACCGCGTTCGGCGATGACGTGCGGACGATCCACGAGCTCATCGCGGAGGCCACGACCGGGCTCCTCGTCGACTGGCTCGCGCAGCGGGGACGCATCGACGCGGCTGCGGTGCGGCAGCTGCACCAGTGGCAGGCCCGCACCGCGATCGGCACGATGGTCGACGGCGACGCGCGCGATCCGCACTGGGCGGCCGAAGCGTTCTTGCTCGGTCGATGGATCGAGTCGGGGGCCGTGACGTGGCAGGCCGACCACCTCGCCTTCGATCGCCAGGGCGCAGGCTGCTTCGCCATCGACTTCGACCGCTGGCCCGAGACGGATGGCGCGACCCTCGCCGAGGTGCTGCGCATCGCGACGACGGGCGACCGTGCCGCGTTCGTCGACGCGGTCGCCCGCTACGCCGCTGGCGTGCTGCCCGTCGACGCCTTTCGGCAGAGACAGGCCGGCAGAGCCTACCGGTACGTGTACGCGATCGACCGATGACGGGACGCGGCAGAACTCGGCATTTCGCGCTCCGGCTTCTGGTACCGTCGCGCCGTGCCCGGGCCCGTCGTCCTCGGTAATTACGAGCTGCTGGATCGGATCACCGAGGGCGGGATGGCCGAGGTGTGGCGCGCACGGGCGCGCGGCGCGGCCGGGTTCGAGAAGACGGTCGTCATCAAGCGCGTCCTACCGACGCTGATGACCAAGGCGGGCTTCGCCGATCTGCTCGTCCGCGAGGCCAAGATCTCCGCGCGGCTCTCGCACCCCGGCATCGTGCAGATCTACGAGCTCGGCGAGGAGAACGGCAGCTACTTCATCGCGATGGAGTACGTGCACGGGCGCGACCTCGGCCAGGCGATGGCGTGGCGCGGCGGCACGACCGAGGGGCTCTCGCTCACGCTGCGTCTGTGGATCGTGAGCGAGGTCGCCAAGGCGCTCGATCACGCGCATCGACGACGCGGCGACGATGGGCGGCCGATGCAGATCGTGCATCGCGACGTCTCGCCGCAGAACATCCTGCTCGGCTACGAGGGCGACGTGAAGCTCGCCGACTTCGGCATCGCGCGCGCCGACGAGAGCGGCCTCGGGCGCGGCGAGGACCCGACGATCCTGCGCGGCAAGTACGCGTACATGTCGCCCGAGCAGGCGCGCGGCGAGCCGCTCGATCGACGCTCCGATCTCTTCTCGCTCGGCGTGGTGCTCTACGAGCTCTTGACCGGGCGGCGCTTGTTCCGCGGGCGGACGTCGCAGGTGACGATCGCGCTCGTGCGCGAGGCGAAGATCCCGGAGATCGACG
>CAYSCF010000322.1:0-7589 GCA_964429305.1 uncultured Sandaracinaceae bacterium
AGGGAATGCGTCAGGGCAACGACGTCGGCACGCAGTATCGCTCCGCGATCTTCACCACGAGCGCAGCGCAGCACGCGATGGCCGAGCACGCGATCGCCGAGTACCAGCCGCGACTGACGGCCGCGCATCTCGGCCACATCACGACGGAGGTCCGCGACGCCGGGCCGTTCTACTTCGCCGAGGACTATCACCAGCAGTACCTGGCGAAGAACCCGCACGGCTACTGCGGCCACGGCGGCACGGGCGTGAGCTGCCCGATCTCACCGCTCTAGCTTTCAGGGGCGCTGGGCGCGCCGCCTCGGACGACCGGCGGAGCCGGATCGTCCTCACCCCCACTCCGCTCGCTTGCGCTCGCGAGCGACACGACTCGACACCCGCAGCGACTTCCGCGCCGCCGCAGCTCTCGTTCGTCCCCAACGGCCGAATCGTCGTGCCGTCGGGTGACACCGGTCCGGATCAGCTGCCGACGATGGGCTCGAGGCAGCGGTGGTGGGTGTCGGCGAGCATCATCACGTCGAGATCGCATGCGCCTTCGAGGTGCACGCTCGTCCCACCGACCTCGCCGATCGGATCGAACGAGACCCCGTGCTCGATCGCGATCGATCGCGCACGCGCCACCCGATCCGGCGCGAGGCTGATGACGACACGCGAGGGCTCTTCCGAGAAGAGGCGCGCGGCCATCGGGATCGAGGGGTCGCCCGGAACGCGAACGGTGCAGCCGCGGCCGAGGTTGATCGCGCTCTCGGCGATGCAGATCGCGAAGCCGCCGTCGCTGATGTCGTGCGCCGAATGGAGAATCCGAGCGCGTGCCATCGCGAGCACCGCGCGCTGCAGTGCGGCCTCCGCGTCGAGGTCGATGCCGACGGGATCGCCGCCGGGCGCGCCGCTCTTCTGCGTGTGCCACTCGCTCCCGCCCAGCGCGCCGCGCGAGGCGTGTCCGAGGTGCACGATCACGTCGCCGTCCGCGTGGAAGCCGAGGCCCACGCGATCGTCCGGGCTCGCGAGCTGACCGACGATCGCGACGCTCGGCGTCGGCAGGATCGGCTTGCCGTCCGTCTCGTTGTAGAGCGACACGTTGCCGCTCACGACCGGCACGCCGAGCGCGTTGCACGCGTCCGCGATGCCCTCGACCGCACGCGCGAAGCGCCACATCGTGTGCGGCTTCTCGGGCGATCCGAAGTTGAGGCAGTCGGTGAGACCCAGCGGCTCGCCGCCGGCGCACACGACGTTGCGTGCGCACTCCGCGACGGCCATCGCGGCGCCGTCGTGCGCATCGAGCAGCACGTGCCGGCCGTTGCAGTCGACCGAGAGCGCCAAGTACTTCACGAGCGCTTCGTGGTTCTCGGCGTCGCCGTCGTTCTTCGGCAGGAACACGCGCACGACCGCAGCGTCGCTCTGACCGGGCCGGAACACCGAGCCGTCGCGCACGATGTGATCGTACTGACGCACGATCCATTGGCGCGAGCCGATGTTCGGCGAGCCGAGCAGCTGCGTGACCTCGCGACCGAGATCGAGCCCGTCGAGCGAGACGCTGCGCGCCTCGGCGATGCGGCCCGGCGCATCCTGCGGGCGATCGTAGAGCGGTGCGTCGTCGGCGAGCGCGCCGATCGGGATGTCGACGACGATCTGCGGACTGCGCGGCGTGCTCGCATCGACGTAGGGGTCGTAGCCGGGCGTGGCCTTGCACACGAAGCGTCCGGTCGTGGTCACGCGGCCGACGACGGCGTAGTCGAGATCCCATTTGCGGCAGAGCGTGAAGACTTCCTCTTCGCGGCCGCTCGCGGCGACCATGAGCATGCGCTCTTGCGACTCGCTCAAGAGCATCTCGTACGGCGTGAGCGCGCGCGTCCGCCGCGGGATCGCATCGAGATCCAGCTCGATGCCGTTGCCCGCGCGCGCGGCCATCTCGACCGACGACGACGTGAGGCCCGCGGCGCCCATGTCCTGCACGCCGACGAGGCAGCCGGCTGCGAAGATCTCGAGACAGGCCTCGAGCAGGAGCTTCTCCTTGAACGGATCGCCGACCTGCACGGTGGGCAGCTTCTTCTCCGCACCCTTCCCATCGACACCAGCGTCGAACTCGGCGCTCGCCATCGTCGCGCCGTGGATTCCGTCGCGGCCCGTCTTGGCGCCGACGTAGATGACCGGGTTTCCCTCGCCCTCGGCCTTGCCGAAGAACAACCCCTTGCTGCGCGCGACACCGACGGTGAACGCGTTGACCAGGATGTTGCCGTCGTAGCTCGCGTCGAACTGCACTTCACCGCCGACCGTCGGCACACCGATGGAGTTGCCGTAGCCGCCGATGCCCGCGACCACGCCGCGCAGCAACGCGGGCGTCTTGGGATGATCGGGGCGACCGAAGCGGAGCGAGTTGAGCGAGGCGATCGGCCGCGCGCCCATCGTGAACACGTCGCGCAGGATGCCGCCGACGCCGGTCGCCGCGCCCTGGTAGGGCTCGATGTACGAAGGATGGTTGTGCGACTCCATCTTGAACACGGCGCAGTAGCCATCGCCGATGTCCACGGCGCCCGCGTTCTCACCTGGGCCCTGCACCACCTTCGGCCCCTTGGTCGGCAGCTTCCGCAGATGGATGCGCGAGCTCTTGTACGAGCAGTGCTCGCTCCACATCACGGAGAACACGCCGAGCTCGGTGAAGGTGGGATCGCGCCCGAGAGACTTGGTCACGCGTTGCCACTCGGTCTCGGTGACGCCCATCGTCTTGGCGAGCGCGGGGCTCGCCACCGGATCACCAGGGAACGGAATCGGGCTGCCCGGGAGCGTGTCGTTCGCCATGCGGCGCGGAGGGTAGCGAGGGCACGGTGCAGAGGAAAGGCGTTCTCCGCTCTGGATCGCTCGCCCGTGTGAGACCGCGCGCGTCAGCGGTTGCAGGTGCCCACGGACACGCAGCGACCGACGACGCACGTCCGCGCGGGCTCGCACGCGCCGACGACTCGCTCACGCATGCGTCGACCCGACGGCACCGGCTCCTCCACGACGCAAGCGCGCTGCACGTCCCGACAGTGGCCCGGGCCGCATTGCGCGTCGCTCCGACAGCTGCGAGGGCGACAGACGGTGACGCCGTGCTGGACCTCGGCGTCCTCCCAGCGCGCGCACGTGGTGGAGCTTCGGTCCTCGTCTGCGTTCGCGCGGCGCGTGCCCGTGAGCGAGAGCCCCAACAGGAGCGCGAAAAACCAGGTGCGATTCATGTCAGTGTCCCGCGCACGTGCGCTGTACGGATTGGAGCAGTGTCGTGCAGTGCGAGTCTTGCGCGCGCCCCATCTGCTGGCACTGGGCCGCAGCCCAGCGGGCGCTCTCCATGATCTCGGTCTGCGGCGGCACTCCGTCGCAGAAGCCCGGCGTGGGCGTGGCGGCTGCCATGCAGCGATCGGTGAAGACCGTCACCTGCGCGTTGCAGTTCACGTCCGTGAGGCCGCACAGATCCGCGCGGCGAAGCCCCTCGTCACGACAGCCGACCTGATCGTGCGTGCGGGCGAACTCGTCGGCCTCGGCGACGGTGGCTTGCGCGTCGCGCTGCACCTGCTGCCCCCACTCCTGCAGGCGAAAGAAGCCGAACACGCCACAGACCAGGCAGACCAGCCCTCCGCCGCAGAAGAGCACGGCGAGGATGATGGCAACGCGTCGGTTTCGATCGGTCATGCGAATCAGCTCAGCAACGAGTCGAAGAGCTTCTTCCCATCGGTGTTGCCGAGGATCGACTCGCTCGCGCGCTCGGGGTGCGGCATCAGGCCGAGCACGTTCTTGCGCGCGTCGTATACGCCCGCGACGTCGCCTTTACTCCCGTTCGGATTGCCATCCGTCCCGCCGTCCGGCGAAACGTAGCGAACTGCGACCTGGCCTTCGCCCTCGAGGCGAGCGAGGGTCTCGTCGTCGCAGTGATAGCGGCCCTCGCCGTGCGCGATCGGCAGGCGCAGTACGGTGCCCTGCTCGATCCCGGCGCTCGGCTGGGTGAATCGGCCACGAGCGTTCACCTGGAGCCAGACGTCGCGGCACTCGAACCTGCGCGACGCGTTGCGCACGAGGGCGCCCGGCAAGAGGCCCATCTCGGTCAGCACCTGGAAGCCGTTGCAGATGCCGAGAACGGGCCCGCCGCGATCGGCGAAGGCCTTGATGGCATCAGCGATCGGCGAGAACCGCGCGATCGCACCGCAGCGCAGGTAGTCCCCGTGCGCGAACCCGCCGGGTACGACGACGAGATCGGGCGCGCCGAGCGACGTCTCTTTGTGGAAGACGAAGCGTGCGTCCCAACCCATCACGTCGCGAGTCACGTGGAGCGCATCCCAGTCGGCGTTGCTTCCCGGGAACTGAACGACGGCGACCTTCATGGCGCGCCAGGATAGAGAGGTGCGTGGAGCGCGGCAATGCCACGCGCGGAGTTTTCACGACGCGGGGCCGCGAGATCCAGCCGCGCTGCCCGCCAGCGCGAGGAACTGTGCGATCGCGTCACGGATGCGCATCGCCTCGGGCAGGTTCGCCAGCAGGACCAGCCAGTTCGCCTGGAAGCCGTCGTTCGTCGCACTCGGATCCCCCTGCCCCGCTGCGCCGCCGCCGAGGCAGCGGCGCACGTTCAGGAACGCATCGAGGTGCGGAACGACGCGCCAACGACGCGCACGCGATGTCGCGATTGCGGCCGATCGCTGCCGTGCTCGAGCGCGGCTACGTGTGGTTCGCGCGCAACCGCCTTCCTCTCACGGGACGAACGGAAGCGGTGTGCACGAGCGATCGATGCGCGGTTCCCGCGAGCGCCGTCTGATCGACGCTCGCGGATCCCACGCGACGCTCAGCGGCGGCGTCGCGCGCGGAGCGTCACCACGAGGCCCAGCGCCACGAGCCAGCTCCACGACGCGCGCGTCGAGCCCGGCGTCGAGCAGCCACAGCCGCCGCCCGCTGCGCCGCCCGTCGAGGCATCGCCACGCACGTTCGCATCGCCTGCGCCTGCATCGATCGCACCTGCGTCGCGCGCGCCCGCGTCGGCCAGCACCGCACCACCATCGCGCATGCCGCCGTCGACCACGCCCGAATCGACGGGCGCCATCATGCACATGCCGGTGCCGTTGCAGGTGAGCGCGCCCGCGCACTCGTCGTCGGGGTCGGTGCCGTTCGCGAACGGCGTGCACGTGCCCGCGCTCCCCGTCGAGTCACACGCCTCGCACACGTCGTTGCATCGCGTGTCGCAGCACACGCCGTCCACGCAGAAGCCCGACGCGCAGGCCGCATCTTGCGTGCACGTCGTGCCCGGCGTCGCATCGTCGACGCAGTTGCCGCTCGTGGTGTCGCAGTGCTGCGCGAGCGGGCACTGCGAGTCCATCGTGCACGCGTCCATGCAGCTCGTCGCGTCTGCACATCCGTGCGCGCATGCGTTGGCTGCACCGGGCACGCACGTACCGGACATGTCGCACGCGCCCGCGAGCGTCAGCGTGCTCGCCGCACAGCTCGGATTGCCGCAGAGCGTGCCCATGTCGACCGGGCTGTAGCCCATCGGGTTCTTGCCCGAGTTGCACGCCATGCACGCGTTGCTCGGATCGAGCGTGCCCTCGCCGATGCAAGCGCCGCCGATCGCGCAGCCCTCGGTGACCATCTCGATGCAGCTTCCGGTCGCCGGCTCGCAGACCTCGGCCGTGCACGAGAGGCCATCGTCGGCGCAGGTGACCGGCGCGCCCGAGACGCACGAGCCCGTCGCATCGCACGCATCGCCCACGGTGCACATCGAGTTGTCGGTGCAGCTCGTGCCCACCGCGATCGGCGAGTACGCGCTCGTCGACTGCGTCGGATCGCAGACCATGCACTGCGAGCCCGGCGCTGGCGTGCCCGCCGCGATGCACGCGCTACCGATGACGCAGAAGCCCGCCTGCAGCGTGTTGGCGCAGCCCGATCCGACCGAGCAGCTGTTGGACGTGCAGTCGAGCCCGTCATCGCACGTGAGGCCCGTGCCGGCGCAGAGGCCGAGGCCGTTGCACACGTCGTTGGCCGAGCACGCGGAGCCGTCGTCGCACGTCGTCGTGTCGTCCGGGAACGCGCACGCGGTGCGGTTGGTGCCGCCACAGACGCCGCCGCACGTCGTGCCTGCTGCATCACAAGCCGTGCGCATTCCTCGCGGCGTACCGCTGACTGCGGAGCAGGTGCCGAGCGTCGCCGCTTCGCCACATGCTTCGCACTGACCATCGCAGCGCGCGTTGCAGCACACGCCGTCGGTGCAGAAGCCCGAGTGGCACTGGATGTCGTCGCCGCACGCCGCGCCGGGCGCGAGCTCGACCGAGCAGCGCGAGTTGCAGCCGTCGCCGTTCACGGTGTTGCCGTCGTCGCAGCCCTCGCCGAGCTCTTGCACGTGGTTGCCACACACGGTCACACCGTTTGGACGCACCTGGAACACCCAGCGGCCGGTGGAGCCGACGTTCGTGGTCGTGCACAGGTTCACGACGCTCGCCGTCCGCGAGCCGGGCAGCTCGCGATAGTTCGTGCCGTCACCGGAGTCGAAGCCCGCGCCCGCCGGCGTCCCGCCGAACCCCCCCGTTCCGCCCGAAGCGTCGCCGGTGGTCCACTCGCAGCGGTTGTAACGGAACTCGACGTCGAACGCGCCGGCGATGCCGAACGCGCTCGCGTCCGTGAGGATGAGCTGCACCGAGAGCCGGTGATCGTTGTGCTGGTTGTAGTAGCCCGTCGCGTCCCACGTCGCGACGAAGCGGCCGGGCGAGATGTCGTAGTAGACGAGATCGTCGTTGCCGACTCCCATGCGATTGCGCGTATCGACGTCGCCCCACCACGGCGCGATCATCGGCGGCTGGGTGCTCGCGAGCGGGAAGGCGCTGGGCGTGTACGAGCCGAGCGGCGCGCCGAACGACACGTTGCCGTTGTTGTTCACGTACACCGTCGTGTAGACGTTTCCGTAGAAGCGGAGCCCGGCGGGGAACGCAGCGGACACGTCGATCGCGGTCGTCGAGCCGTCGTCGTTCGCGGCGAGCACGCCCTCGCCGAAGTCGGCGGTGCCACCGAGGCCGTTCAACAGGGTCGCCTGCGCGAGCGCGGGAACCGGTATCGACACGGCGAGACAAACGATGGCGAGACGGAGCGAACTCATGGGCAGTGACCTCGTGCGGAAAGGCGCGCGACTATGATCAGCGCGCGTGCACGCGGCCAGCCCTTCCGCTCCGAGCGGAAGCGCTAGCGCACACGAAAACGCATCACTTCGACAGACGCGCGACGAGGTGATCGCCGACCCGCAGCGCGTTCGCCATCACCGTCAGGGCCGGGTTCACCGCGCCGGAGCTCACGAAGAAGCTCGCATCCGCCACGTACAGGTTGTCGAGCTCGTGAGCCTTGCAGCTCGCATCGAGCGCGCTCGTCTTCGGATCGTTTCCGAACCGGATCGTGCCGTTCTGGTGCGCGACGCCCGCGAGCGGAATGCGCTGACCCACGAACAGATTGCGCGCGAAGACCCCGTGATGCGATGCGCGCGTCTGCATGAGCGCCTCGAGCTTCGCGACGAGCCGCTTGTGGCCTTCTTCGTTGTTCGGCTCGTACGTCAGGACGATCTCGCCCTCATCCATCGCCTTTTCCGCAGCCGCGCGCCGGCG
>CAYSCF010000323.1:0-7542 GCA_964429305.1 uncultured Sandaracinaceae bacterium
GTACATGGCAGACGTCTTCACGCTGCCCCCGAGCCTCGCGGGCCTTCCCGCGATCAACGTCCCATGCGGCTTCGACGCGGTCGCGCCGGGCATCGAGCTGCCGGTCGGTCTGCAGCTCACGGGCAAGGCGTTCGACGAAGAGGGCGTGCTCGCGATCGCCCATGCCTACGAACAAGCATCTCCTTGGAAGGATCGGCACCCGCCGATCTTCGGATGATCTCATGGCGACTCAATACGAAGCAGTGATCGGTCTCGAAGTGCACGCGCAGCTCGCGACGCGCACCAAGATGTTCTGCGGATGCTCTACGTCGTTCGGCGCGCCGCCGAACACGAACGTGTGTCCCGTGTGTCTCGGCATGCCCGGCGCGCTGCCGGTGCCGAATCGGCAGGCCATCGAGCTCGCGGTGCGCGCGGGCCTCTCGATCGGATGCACGGTGCGCGGCACGAGCCGCTTCTCGCGCAAGAACTACTTCTATCCAGATCTGAGCAAGGGCTATCAGATCTCGCAGTTCGATCTGCCGCTCAACGAGCACGGAAAGCTCGAGATCACGACGAACGGCCAGACCAAGACGATCGGCATCGTCCGCATGCACGTCGAAGAGGACGCGGCGAAGAACCTGCACGGCATGGGCGCCGGCGATGCCACGCTCGTCGACTTCAACCGCGCGGGCGCGCCGCTGATCGAGACGGTGAGCGCCCCCGACATGCGCAGCTCGGACGAAGCGGTCGCGTACCTGGAGTCGCTGCGCGACATCTTCATGTTCGCGGGCGTCAACGACGGCAACCTCGAAGAAGGCTCGTTTCGCTGCGACGCGAACGTGAGCATCAAGCCAGTCGGGCAGGAGAAGCTCGGCACGCGCACCGAGCTGAAGAACATCAACTCGTTCAAGTTCGTGAAGAAGGCGATCGAGTTCGAGATCGCGCGCCAAGAGGCCGTGCTGAGCGCTGGCGGCAAGATCACGCAGGAGACGCGCGGCTGGAGCGACGTGCGCGGCGAGACGTTCTCGATGCGCAGCAAAGAAGAGGCGCACGACTACCGCTACTTCGACGATCCGGATCTGCCGCCGCTGACGATCGACGACGCGTGGCTCGCGCGCGCGAAGAAGGATCTGCCGGAGTCGCTCGCCGATCGGCGCGCGCGCTGGCAGAAGGACTGCGGCCTGACCGCGTACGACGCGGGCGTGCTCACGGGGCATCCGGAGATCGCGCGCTTCTTCGAGGCGACGGTGCGTACGCCGACGCTCGCGAAGAAGGTCGCGAACTTCATCCAGGCGGAGGTGCTCGGCTTCGTGACGACGAATGGCCTCGAGGCGAAGTTCCCGATCACGAGCGATCAGCTCGCCGAGCTGCTCGCGCTCGTCGAAGACGCGACGATCAACGGCAAGATCGCGAAGGAAGTCTTCGCGACGATGGTCGCGACCGGCAAGGGCGCGGGCGCGATCGTGAAGGAGAAGGGCCTCGCGCAGGTCACGGACACGAGCGCCATCGAGAAGACGATCCGCGAGGTCGTCGCGGCGCACCCGAAGGAGCTCGCGAGCTTCAAAGCGGGCAAGGTCGCGTTGAAGGGCATGTTCGTCGGCAAGGTGATGCGCGCGATGAACAACCAGGCGAACCCTGGTGTGGTGAACGAGATCCTCGATCGCGTCCTGTCGGAGTAGCCGACTACCGGCCGCGGGCTAGGGATGTCGGGGATGAGAGGGATATCTGGGATGGGATCGGGCGGCTTCGGATTCTCTTGATTTCGAGTCGCTCGTTTCCGAAGTTGAGTAGCAGCGCGTGCGTCAGGCGCGCGGCTCGCAGGTACGATCGAACGATCGCAACGTGAACATCCGGCACCGTTCGGATCGCCTTGAGCTCGACGATGATCTGCCCCGCCACGAGCAGGTCGATGCGGTGCACCGCGACCTCCGTGCCGCGATACGCGACCGTCACGCCCACCTGCTGTGCGAGAGGCATACCGCGAGCACCCAGCTCGACGACGAGCGACTTCTCGTAGGTCGACTCGAGAAATCCCGGGCCGAGCTCGTTGTGCACGGCGATCGCCGCCCCGATCACCGTCCCAGTCACCTCTCCGTGCTCGAAGCTCATCGTCGAAGGACGCACGAAGTCCGTCCGGACTGACAGCAGACCATCCCCGACATCCTCCACATCCCCGAAATCCCCCGCCCGCAGCCCGCGCTCATGAAGAAGCGTGAATGCGAGTGACGAGCTCGCCGTGCTCGCACCAACCTCGCCGCCATGACCGATCTCAAGAGCAAGACCATCCTCGTCACGGGCGCGAACACCGGCATCGGCAAAGCCGCTGTCGAAGCCCTCGCTGCCAAGGGCGTGGGACGCATCGTCATCGCCTCGCGCACCAAGGAGAAGACGCAGCCCGTCCTCGACGAGCTGAAGGCGAAGGGCGTCGAGACCCACTTCGTCCGGATCGAGCTCTCCGATCTCGCGTCCGTGAAGCGCGCCGCCGACGAGGTGCTCGCCAAGGACTGGACGATCGACGTCCTCATGAACAACGCCGGCATCGCTGGCGTGCAGGGGATCACGAAGGACGGCTTCGAGCTCGCGTTCGGCACGAACCACCTCGGGCACTTCCTCTGGACCGAGAAGCTCCTGCCGCTCGTGAAGCGTTCCTCGCAGGGACGCATCGTGATCGTGGCGAGCGAAGGCCACTATCGTGCGCCGGCGATCGACTGGGCGGCACTGCAGAAGACGAGCGCCACGTTCAGCGCGTTCCCCGAGTACTGCGTCAGCAAGCTCTGCAACGTGCTCCACGCCAAGGAGCTCGCGCGCCGTCTGAAGGACACGAACGTCACGACCTATTCGCTGCACCCGGGCGCGGTCGCGTCGGACATCTGGCAGCGTCGCATGGGCGTCTTCTCTGCGCTGCTGCGCCCCTTCCTCATCACGAACGAGAAGGGCGCGCGCACGCAGGTGAAGTGCGCGATCGATCCGACCCTCGCCAAGGAGACCGGCCTCTACTACGACGCCGAGCGCGTGAAGGAGCCCGCCAAGATCGCCAACGACGTCGCGCTGCAGGACGAGCTCGACCGGCGCAGCCGCGAGTGGGTGAAGCCCTTCTTGTCGTGAGCCGAAGCGCCGCGCGTGTGGCGTGATCGCGGCCGAGATCGAGGCGACAGGCCTCGTTTCGAGGCACGAGACCACGATCACGCGCGGTGCGCAGATTGCTGGGCGACCGGGTCTCGGAGGAAGACACCATGTCGCCCACGCTACGCACGATCGGTTCGCTCTCGCTCGCTCTCACCCTGGCCGCTGGCTGTGATCGCAACGGCGCCGAGTCGCCCGCGCCGCAGGCCGCGGAGGGCCCGGTCGCCACGCACGAGCCGATGCCGCCCGCACCGGCGCCGGCCATGCCGACACCGCCGCCCGCGCCGCCCGCAGTCACGACGCTGACCGACGCCCAGTCGGTCGAGGCGCTCGGCACGCTGAACCACGAAGAGATCTCGCTCGCGCGTTACGCGCACGGGCGCGCCCACTCGGACGGCGCGCGCAACCTCGCGCAGATGATGATCGATCAGCACACGCAGGCCGAGGCCGACATCGTCGCCTGGGCGCAGGCGCATCAGGTCGCGGGCGCGATGAACGACGTGTCGCCTGCGGTGACCGCCAGCGCCGCCGCCGTGCGGACGCGTCTCGAAGCGGCCAGCGACGAGGACTTCGATCGCGCGTACGTCCACAGCCAGGTCGACATGCACCAGGACGCGCTCACGATCCTCGATCAACGCATCATCCCCGGCGCGACCAACCCGGAGTTCCGCACGCTCGTGACGAACATCCGCGCGGCCGTCGCCACGCACCTCGAGCACGCGCGCGAGACGCTCGCGAGCATGCCGCGCGGCACCGAGCCGATGGCGGCGAGCGAGCACACGCACTGAGCACGCGTCACGGCGTGAGCGTCACGCGCGCGATCAGGATGAAGCACTCGGGAGACGCCGACGCCCCTGTCGGCGACGCGCCCGCCGACCAGCACTGCCAAGCGTACGTCGCGCGCTGACCGCATCCTTCGACGAGATAGAACGAGTCGAAGCGGCTCTGGCTCGACGCGCGAACGACGACGGGGCCGACGGGACACTCGAGGTCGTGTCGTCCCGTGGCCTCGAGCGTCGTGCTCGACTCGCCGGTCGCAGGACGGTATGCGAGCGCCGAAGAGCTGCCGCAGCCCGCCACCGATGCGAGCGCGGCCCCGAGGACGAGAGTGCGGACCACGCGCCGAGTATGCTCTCGCTGGGCGCTCTCTCGGGGACCTTCCTGAATCTCGCAGTCGCCATGAGATAGAGTGCGCGCGTCTTGTTCGCCTCGCTGCGCGCGCGTCTGCCCGATCGGAACCTCTGGGTCGTCTACCGCACGATGATCGTGCTCTCGACGGCGTACGGGATCGCGCTCGCCGTGATGCCGATGGTGCTCGAGCACCGCGGGATGGGGCCCGGCGTCGTCGGTGAGCTCGCCTCGTGCTTCGCGCTCGGGCTCGTGCTCTTCGCGGCGCCCTCCGGTGCGGTCGTGCGACGGCTCTCGGCGCGCTGGACGCTGGTGATCTCGATCGTCGGCTACGGCGCGATGATCGGGATCATCCCGCTGCTCGGCTCGTTCGGCTCGCTCGCGATCGATCGCTTCGTCGACGGCCTCTTCTCGATGGGCGCGTGGATGAGCGGCGAGATGCTCGTGCTCTGGCGCGCGCCCCGTCACGACAAGGCGCTCGCGACGAGCCTGTCGGCGAGCTTCACGATGGGCGGCTACCCCATCGGCGCCGCGATCTCGTTCGGCATCTCGAGCTGGCTCACGCCCGAGCACCGCTTCGTCCTCGCGGGCGTGATCGCGTGCATCGCCGCGATCGTCTGCGCGACGGGCCTCGATCCCGATCCGAAGATCGAGCCGGAAGAAGAGGAGAAGTCGTCCGGCGCGACGTCGTCCGTTCTCGAGCTCGCGTGGCGCATCAAGACGAGCTGCGCCGCGACGTTCGCGAGCGGCTTCTTCCAGTCGTCGGGCGCGCTCTTCATCCCGCGCTTCATGGTCGACGAGCGGCACGTTCCCGAAGAGCAGGCGAGCGTCGTCGTCGGCCTCGTCGGGCTCGGAATGCTGCTCTTCGCATCTCCCGCGGGACGGCTCGGGGATCGCATCGGCCATCTGCGCGTGATGCGCATGCTCGCGATCGCGGGCCTGTGCGGGATGCTCGCGTTCCTCGTGCTCGACTCGTTCGTCGCGATGTGCGTCGTCATCGTGATCGCGGGCGGCGCCATCACGTCGATGCCTCCGCTCTCGCTGGCGCTGCAGGGCGTGATCGCGCGGCCCGACGAGTACACGCGCACCAACTCCATCTTCAACGTGTTCTTCGCGAGCGGTCTCGTCATCGGCCCGTTCCTGACGGGCCGCGTATTCGATGCGTGGGGCGGCAGCGCGATGCTCTGGCTCTTCGCCGGCCTCTGGGCCGTGTTCGTCGCACTGAGCCTCGTGTTCAGGAACGACGATCCGCGGATGCGCGCTCTCAGCGGCCGGCCGCCGTGATGTCGAGCGTTCCATCCATGGCGAAGGTCGCGACGAGACTGCCGTCCCATCCGGTGCCGTACACCGCGCGATCGACGTGGCGCGGCACGAACTGCTCGTGATCGACGCCGCATACCGTAATGATCGGCGGGCGTGATCGGTCGGTCGCCGCCGCGAGCATGTCGACGACGACGCAGCCTGGATGCCCGAACGCGTGCGCGCAGTACTCCTGTCGGAAGCTCTCGGGGCCCATCTCGATGAAGGAGACCTCGGGTGTCATCGCCGCCACGAGAGCGGGCGTGGTCGCGTTGTGCGATCCGTGATGACCGACCACGTAGAGATCGACGTCGAAGAGCTGCGGCGTGCTCGCGTAGTGCCGAAGCATCGAGGCGATTCCGTCCTCCTGCAGATCGCCCGTGATCAGCACCGACGCGCCGCCGACCACCACGCGCAGAACGAGGCTGTCGTTGTTGACGATGCCGCCGTCCTCGGCCTGGTTCTCTCCCCAGAGCACGCGGATGTCCGGATCGCCCTCTTCGCATGCGACCGCATCGACGTTCGCGTCGTGCACTCCGTCCGCGCCGATGTCTCGCGCGTGGATCTGCTCGAGCGGGACGCCGTGCGAGCGCGCCCATGCGTGCAGCTGCGCCTGCTCCGCGCCGCCCGAGCTCGTCTCCATTCCGTCCGTGACGACGTGGAGCACGCGATAGCGCTCGACGACTGTCGCGGCGCCGCGGTCGTGATCGATGTGCGAGTGGGTGACGAAGAACGTGGCGAGCGTTCGATCGAGATCGGGCCGCACGTCGAAGAACGCATCGAGGTAGCTCGTGAGCGCCGCGTTGCTGTCGTAGTCGGAGTCGAGCTCACCGCCGGCGTCCACGAGGACCGCGCCGCAGCGAAACTCGAGGAGCGTGGCGGCTCCTTGCGCGACGTCGATGGCGTGCACGCGCATCGCATAGCCGGGTGGCGGCGGATCGACGTGCGCAGGCCGCATGACGGGTGGAGGCGAGGCGCCGCATCCGAGGACGAGCGCGAGCCAGAGAACACACGGAGGTTTCACGGCGGCACGATACCTCGCTCGCAAGGCCGGGCGCAGGCAGGCCATATCGGACGAGCCGATGGAATTCCGCTCGTGCGCTCAGGCAATTCGTCCGATGGTAGAGGGGTGGCGGCTCCTCTTGGCGAAGTCCGCGTGCGTGGTCTGCTCGTTCTTCAGCAGCGAGCGATCATGCAACGACGCTGCGGAGCTGCGCGCTTCGAACGCGCTCTCGAGACGCTGCCGAGCGTCGTGCGCGAAGAGTACGATCAGGCGACGGCACTCGGCTGGACGCAGCAGGCGACGGTGCGCGAGGCGACGCGCGCGGTCGCGCTCGAGCTGGACGTCGATCCGATCGAGCTGGCGGCCCAGGTCGTCGAGGAGAGTGTCGCCCAGTCGCTCCGTGGCGTGTGGTCGATCCTCGTGCGGAACACGAGCGACGAGGCGCTCGTGTCTCGTGCGGCCACCATCTTCGGGAAGTCGTTCGATGCGGGGAAGTTCCGCGCGGAGGCGCTCACCGCCGGTCGCGTGCGAGTCGTGATCGAGGGCTGGCCGCGGGCTCACGACATGGACATCGCGTCGATCGCCCGCGGCATCGTCGCGATCCTCGAGGTCGCCGGGCGACGACGCAGGCCGGGCCGAGTCACCGCGCTCCGCGAAGGAGCGCGCATCCTCTTCGACGTCGACGCCACGTAGCTCGGCGATCTCGCTCCGCCTCGCTGCGGAAGAATGCGGCGAGCGTGCCGAGCCTTCACGGCGGGCCGATTTCGCGGGCGCACGTGGCACGGATCGGCGCGCGCGCACCGTACGCACCGCAGCGATCGGCTGGCCCGCACGATGCAGTGGGCTCGCGCGTGGGCTGGCTACGAACGATCGCGCGCGTGCTCGCAGGGGGATGGCTCCTGCTCGTTCTGCTCGCGTGCTGCACCTCGCGGACGATCACGCAGGCGGGGCTCGTGCCGTTCTCCGAGCCGGATCCGCCACCGACCTCGCACGGTGCGGGCGAGCTCGTC
>CAYSCF010000324.1:0-7519 GCA_964429305.1 uncultured Sandaracinaceae bacterium
CAGATCGAAGAAGCCGCATCCCGACGCCTCCGCGACGCGGCGCTGGACCGCGATCACGTCGGCCGTGAGCGGGCGCGGCGACCAGGTCCCGTTCGGTTCGGGCGTCGGGCGATCCGACGGTCCGATCAGCAGGCAGCTCGCCTGCGGCGCCGTGCGCTGGATGCGGTGCACGACGCGAGAGAGGTCGATCTCGTAGCGACGCAGCGGGACGTTCGTGTCCTCGCTCTCGTTCGTTCCGTACGCGAGCACGACGAGATCGGGGCGACGTCGGTGGAGCTCCGATCGGTAGGTGGCGTCGTCCCAGCGCAGATGCGAGCGCGCCCGCGAGCCCGGGATGCCGACGGTGTCGATGACGACGCCGGCGCGATCGCGCTCCATCGCGACGCCGAAGATCCGCACCGGCGCGTCGTCGATCACGCGCACCTCGATGCGATGGGCCGCGTCGCGTACACGGAAGCGGGCGTGGCCCGGTACCGTCTCGCCATGCGTGTCGACCACGGCCGCCGCGCGATCGTCGATGCGGACCTCGAAGCGTCCGCCGTTCGGCTGGTGCAGGAACGCGATGTCGATGTCCGAGACCGGCCGCTCTCCCCAGCGCGCGCCGCGGGTATCGAGCACTCCGGTCGCGCCGGCCATCAGCGACTCGATCGCGAAGCCCGCGAAGCCGTACGCGTCGCCCTCCGCCATTCGATCACCTCGCAGCGTGCGCCAGGCGCCGTGCCAGGAGATGCGCGCCGTGCTGGTGTCGTAGCCCGCGAAGGGCCGCACCGGCAGCACGAAGCCGGGGCCTGCGTCGCCGAACCGTTCCTGCAGCGCGCGACGCACGAGGCCCACGTAGCGATCCGGCGCGGTGTGCGACGCGCCCCACCAGACGATGCGCGATTGGCCCTGCCCTGCTTCGGCGCGCGCGAGCGATGCATGGAATCGATCGAGCGCGTGACCGCTCGCGTCCTCGATGCCGATCGCTTCGCCGAGCGTCTGGGCCGTGGGCTCGGGCGCGACCGCTGCCCGGATCGCGGCGTAGATGGCGCCCTGCGCCGCGAACGAGACGATCACGAGGGCCGCGACGAACACGAGAACGTTCCGTCGCGACGAACGGAGGCGAAGCATGCGAAGACTGCTCGTGCCCAATCGTAAGAGAAAACGCACTCGTCAGCTACTCCTCGAGCAAGGTGACGCGGGAGAAACCGCCCAGGGAAAGAGAACGTAGTGAAAGCCGAGCTTCCTCCGCCGGGCGACCCTCAGACGCTCACCGTCCTCGATCTTTCGGGCTACGTGTTCCGCGCGTTTCACGCGCTGCCGCCGTTGACCAGCACGAGCGGCGAGCCCACCGGCGCCACGCTGGGCGTCACGATGATGCTGCAGAAGCTCCTGGCCGATCGTCGTCCGAGTCATTTCGCGGTCGCCATCGACTCTACAGAAGGCTCGTTTCGGAAGGATTTCTTCCCCGAGTACAAGGCAACTCGTAAGGAGCGGCCGCCCGAGCTCGCTCCGCAAGCGATCCGCGTGAAGCAGATCTGCGCCGCGTACGGGCTGACCTGCCTGGAAGCGCCGACGTTCGAGGCGGACGACGTCATCGCGACCGTGGTTCGCTACGCGCTCGAGCGGAAGCTCAAGGTGATCATCGCGAGCGCCGACAAGGATCTGCTGCAGCTCGTCGGCGGCGACGTCGTGATGCACGACGCGATGCGCGACATCGTGTACGGCGTCGACGAGACCGTCGCCAAGCTCGGCGTTCGCCCCGATCAGGTGCGCGACTATCTCTCGCTCGTCGGCGACAGCTCCGACAACGTCCCCGGCGTGCCGAAGGTCGGCCCGAAGACCGCCGTCGATCTGCTCGGCCAATACGGCACGCTCGACAACGTCTACGCGCACACGAGCGAGATCAAGAAGCCCGCGCTGAAGGCGAACCTCGAGGGCAACCGCGACAAGGCCGAACTCTCTCGCCGGCTCGTGTCGCTTCGCGAGGACGTGCCGGTCACGTTCGATCTCGAGTCGCTCGCGCCGCGCGAGCCAGACGTCGCCACGCTGCGACGCATCTTCACCGAGCTCGAGCTCGATCGCCCGCTCACCGAGCTCGATCGGCGATACGGCGGCGCGCCCGTGCGTCAGGTCGAAGCGCCGATCCCGCGCGCGCCGAAGCCGGAGGCACTGCCGAAGATCACGCCGACGATCGTGACGAAGCAGTCGGAGCTCGAGAGCGTGCTCGCCGAGGCGCGACAGAGCGCGGCGATGGCGCTCGAGACGATCCTCGAAGGAGACGACCCGCGCCGCAGCCCCGTCGTGGGCCTCGCGCTCGCATGGCGCGAGGGCGCGGCGTACGTGCCGCTCGGCCACGTGTACCTCGGTCGGCCCGATCAGATGGCGATCGAGCTCGCGCTCTGGACGATCCACGGGGCGATCGAGAACCGACGCACACCGCTCTTCACGCACGACGGCAAGCGCGAGTCGCTGATCTGGCGTCGCCACGGGCTCGATCTCGTGGTCGGCCCGGGCGACGTCGACACGATGCTCGCGAGCTACCTGCTGCGCGCCGACGAGCACGCCCACACGATCGAGGACGTCTCACGCTCGGAAGTCGGCATCGAGCTCGACGCGCTCTCGGCCGTCGTGCCGAAGGGACCACGCGGCGGCAAGGGCCGCGCGTCGGAGGCCGAGGTCGAGCGGATCGGCGCGTGGGCCTGCGCCCGCGTGCGCGCGTTGATCCCCGCCGGCATCGCCGAGGCGGAGGCGCTCGAGCACGATGCGCTGCTCGGCGGCGTCTATCGCGATCTCGAGCTGCCGCTCTCGCGCGTGCTCATCGGCCTCGAGGAAGCCGGCGTGCGCGTGGATCCGGCGGCGCTCGCCCGCACGAGCCGCGAGTACGACATCCGCTTGTCCGCGCTCGAAGCGAAGTGCGCCGAGATCGTCGGCCATCCTGTGCAGATCGGATCACCACGCGCGCTCGAAGCGCTGCTCTTCGACGAGCTCGGGCTGCCGTCGAAGAAGCGCACGAAGACCGCGCGCTCGACGGATGCCGACGTGCTCGAAGAGCTGAGCGAGCTGCACGCGCTGCCGAAGGTGATCCTCGAGTGGCGCCAGCTGACGAAGCTCAAGAGCACGTACCTCGACGCGCTTCCCGCCGCGATGGATCCGAAGACGGGGCGCGTGCACACGCGCTTCAACCAAGCGGTCGCCGCGACGGGCCGGCTCTCGTCGAGCGAGCCGAACCTGCAGAACATCCCGATCCGAACCGAAGAGGGACGGCTCATCCGCGACGCGTTCATCGCGGCCGACGGCTTCTCGATCCTCTCGGCCGACTACTCGCAGATCGAGCTCCGCTTGCTCGCGCACCTCTCGGGCGATCCCGAGCTGGTCGATGCGTTCGGCGCGAACACCGACGTCCACGTGCGGACGGCGACGGCCCTCTTCGCCGTCGCGCCCGAGAACGTCACCAAGGATCAGCGCGCGGCGGCGAAGACCGTGAACTTCGCGGTCATCTACGGGCAGACCGAGACCGCGCTCGCGCGCAACCTCGGCATCGAGACGAAGGAAGCGCGCCGGTACATCCAGGCCTTCTTCCAGCGCTACTCGGGCGTCTCGCGTTATCTCGACGACGTCGTCGACGACGCGCGCCGCACGGGCTTCGTGCGCACGATGAGCGGCCGCAAGCGCGTCGTGCCGGATCTCGACAGCCGCAATCGCTCGGAGCGCTGGGCCGCGGAGCGCGTCGCGCGCAACACACCGATCCAGGGGACGGCGGCCGACATCATCAAGCGCGCGATGATCGATCTCGATGCGGCGCTTCGCGCGCGCAAGCTGCAGAGCCGGATGATCCTGACCGTGCACGACGAGCTCGTCCTCGAAGTGCACGACAGCGAGAAGGACAGCGTGCCCACGCTCGTGCGCGAGACGATGGAGAGCGCCGCGAAGCTCCGCGTGCCGTTGTTGGTCGAGACCGGGATCGGATCGAGCTGGGGAGCCGCGCATTGACGGGAGTGCTCGGTCCGCAGGACCCGGACGGGAGCGCCCGCGGGGCGCGGACGGCAGGGGCCGGAGCGGCCGAGCCGACACAATCGAGGATGCACTGACATGCTGGTCGAGACGAAACGCTGCGGCCGCCTCTACGTCGACGTGCGCGGCAAATCCACGGGCCCCACGCTCGTCTTCTGGCACTCGCTCTTGTGCGACGGCGGCATGTGGTCTCCGATGATCGCGGAGCTCGAGGCGAGCTACCGCATCGTCAACATCGATGCGCCCGGTCACGGTCGCAGCAGTCGGACCTCCGCGCCGTACACGATGGACGACTCGACGGACGCGGCGATCGCGGTGCTCGACGCGCTCGCGATCGATCGCTGCGCGTGGATCGGGCTCTCGTGGGGCGGCATGATCGGCATGCGTCTCGGGCTGCGGATCCCCGAGCGTCTCGCGGGCCTGGCGCTCTTCGACACCAACGCGGGCGCCGAGTCACGTCGCAAGCTTCCTTCGTACCTCGTGATGGCCGCGATCGCGCGACGCTTCGGCGCCGTGCCCGCGCTGCTCGATCGGATCGTGCCGATCTATCTGTCGAAGCACACGCGGGCCACGCAGCCCGAGCTCGTGCAGCGGTTCCGCGAGCACATCGCCTCGATGGATCCGAAGTCGGTCGGCCACGCGGTCGATGCCGTCATCTTCCGCCGCTTGGACATCCGCGAGCGCTTGCGCGAGATCCACGTGCCCACGCTCGTCGTGGTCGGCGACGACGACGTCGCGACGCCGCCGGAGCGCGCGGAAGTGATCGCGGCCGCGATCCACGGCGCTGCGCTGCGACGCATCGCGAAGGGCGGACACCTCTCGGCGTGGGAGCAGCCCGCCGCCGCATTGCGGCACCTCGAGCCCTGGCTCGAGACGCTTCGTCTCCGTTAAGACTGTTCGATCGGCGGCGACACGAGGAAGTGCGTCGCGTCGAACACGACGTCGCGGAACACCGGCTCGTCGCCGAGCACGATCCCACCCCGCGCGATCGCGTCGATCACCGCGGGCAGGAGCCGATGCTCGTGCACCTGGATGCGCGCGTGGAGCGCGTGCGCGTCGTCGCTCGGCAGCACGGGCACGGCGGCCTGCGCGAGGATCGGCCCGGTGTCGACGCCCGCATCCACGAGATGCACGGTGCAGCCCGCAACGCGAACGCCCTTCGCGACGGCTTGTGCGGGCCCATCGGTGCCGGGGAACGACGGCAAGAGCGCCGGATGCACGTTCACGATGCGGTGCGGAAAGCGCGCGAGCATCGACGCGCCGACGATGCGCATGAAGCCCGCGCAGACGACGAGATCCGGCGCCACGATCGCGATGCGCTCGGCCAGCGCAGCGTCCCACGCGACGCGATCCGCGTAGTCCTTCGGTCTCACGACCGTCGTCGCGATGCCGCGCTCGGCCGCGAACGCGAGCGCGGGCGCCGACTCCTTGTCCGAGGCGACGAGCGCGATCGTGGCGGCGCACGTCCCTGCGTCGATGGCCGCAGCGACGGCGCGCAGATTCGATCCGGTCCCGGAGACGAGCACCGCGAGCTTCATGAGGCCTGCATACCCTACACTCGCGCTCGATGACGAGCCTGCTCGATGGTTGGACGTCCGAGCGCTTCGCGTTCGACGGCATGGAGCACGTCGTCTACCGACGCGGCACCGGTCCTGGCGTGATCGTCATGCACGAGATCCCGGGCATCACGCCCCCCGTCGCGCGCTTCGCACAGCGCGTCGTCGATGCGGGATTCACGGTGGCGATGCCGTCCATGTTCGGCGAGGTCGGTCGACCGAAGACGGCGGGCTACACCGTGGCGCAGGTCGCGCGCGCGTGCGTGAGCCGCGAGTTCAGCGTGCTCGCGTCGCACGGCTCGAGCCCGATCACCATCTGGCTGCGCGCGCTCGCACGCGAGCTGCACGCCGAGCTCGGCGGTCCGGGCGTGGGCGCCGTCGGGATGTGTCTCACCGGAAACTTCGCGCTCGCGCTGTCGGTCGACGCAGCGATGATGGCGCCGGTCCTCAGCCAGCCTTCGCTGCCAGGCCCCATCGGCGCGGAGCGACGCGCGGGGCTGCACGTCTCGGACGAGGCGCTCGTGACCATCAAGCAGCGCTGCGCGAAGGACGGTCTCCGCGTGCTGGGCCTTCGCTTCACCGGCGATCGGAGCGTCCCGCCCGAGCGATTCGCGCATCTGCGCGCAGAGCTCGGCAGCGCGTTCGAGGAGATCGAGATCGACTCGTCGCCGGGCAACGCGAACGGCATCCCGACCCACGCGCACTCGGTCCTCACGGAGCATCTCGTCGATCGCGAGGGCCATCCGACTCGGGTGGCGCTCGATCGCGTGCTCTCGTTCTTCGACGAGCGCCTGCGCGCGAAATAGATCGCACCGCAGGCCCGTAGCGCTCGGGCGTGGGCGAGACGCGACGCTTGGGAGTGGGAGGCGGGCTGGCGGCGGCGCTCCACGCGCTGGTCGGCGCATGGCTCGCGTTCTTGCCTCAGCGATCGGCGCACGCGGCAACGCCGCTCTCGCACACGGTCGAGATCGTCGTGGTGCCGAGTGAGCCGACGAGAGACGAGCCGCCTTCTCCTCTCGTCGTGGCCCCGGCGCCGGTCACACCTGCGCCGCCGCACCGCCCGTCGCAAGCGCGTTCCCTCTCGCCCTCGCTGTCGCCTTCACTCTCGCCCTCGCTCCCGCTCCCTCTCTCACCCTCGCCCCTCGAGCCAGAGCCGACGGTTCCCCACCTCCCGCTCCCGTCGCTCGCCCCCGCCGAAGTCGCGAGCGCGCTCGTCGCGCGCGACGCCCCAGGCCCGTCGATGCCCGGCCCGCCCGCCCCACGCGACTTGCCGCGCGACGGCCCCGTCCCGCGTCGTGAGGCGTTCGCGCGCATGGAGCGGATGCTCGCGGACGGCGCGAACGCCGGGCCGTTCCATCCCACGGACCCGCCGCACCTCGTCGCGCGCCCCGACGGCTCGCTGACCTGGCACGGCCCGAACTTCGGCGTCGTCATCCGCCCCGACGGCGAGATCGAGTTCAGCGATGAAGCGAGCCTGCAGTACGACCCGTGGACCGGCGAGGGCTCGTTCTGCATCGAGTGCGCGTTCATGGATCCCTACGCGGACGAGCGAGAGTGGTTCGTGGAAGCCACCGCCGCCGTGCGCGAAGAGCGCGAGGACCGCGCCCGCGCCGAACGAGAGGCGCGCGCGCTCCGACGCCTCGATGGCCGGATGGCCGCGCTCTGGCAGTCGCCGCACGGATCGCCCGCCGAACGTCGTCGGCGTCTCTTCGATCTCTGGGACGAGAGCGCCGAGGACGAGCGTGGTCGCGCCGCCCGCGACCTGGTCCTTCGGTTCATCCGCGACAACTTGCCCGAAGGCAGCGAGGACGCGTTCGGCCGGTACGAGCTCGCCACGCTCAACGCATCCCGCCAGTCCGCCGCACGTTTCGCGCCCTACTGAGGTCGTCGGCTAGCGTGGGACCGCCATCGCGCTATGTTCCTCAGCTCATGTCGCCTCCTCGCGAACATCCCTATTCGGCCTTCCTGCA
>CAYSCF010000325.1:0-7496 GCA_964429305.1 uncultured Sandaracinaceae bacterium
TCGTCACCGGTGGCCACACCATCGGCACCGCGCAGCTCGCCGCGACGGAATCGACGAGATCGGTCCCCGCGTCGCGATCGAACACGACCAGCGCGCCGGTGTGGGCATCGACTGCCGGAATGCGCAGATCGCGCGCGGGCCACGTGTGGTCGGGCAGTCGTTTCGCGACGACCGCGCGGCGCACGGCTTCGTCGACGGTCGGTGCGCGCAGCGCCGAGCGCCCGATGCGCCGCCCCATCGCCTCGTCGTCACCCGGCAAGAGAAACGCGAGCGCGAACGCCACCACGCCGCGCAGTCCGAGCGAGCGTCCGATCTCGCCCTTGCCGCCCTCGAGCTGTCGCGCGTAGAGCGCTTCGATCGGCATCGAGCTCGTGATCTGTGCGGCGACGGTGCTCCCCGCGGACGTGCCGACGAGCACATCAGCGTCGTGCAGCCGGACGCCACGCTGTGCGAGACCCAAGAGCAGTCCGGTCTCCCACGCGATGCCCGTGAGCCCACCGCCGCCGAGGACCAGCCCGCGCTTCGTCATCGCGCCATCGTGACCTACGGCGTCAGTGAGCGCCGCAGCTGATCCACGTGCGGAGCAGCGTGTCGTCGCCGTGGCTCAAGCCTCCGAGCGGATCGCGCGAGGCCATCGGTCCCGGCCTCGTGCCGGCCGAGATGATCGCGCTCACGTGGGACTCTGCCGTGCTGCGAGACGCGACGAACGCCGGCGCGAGCGTCGAGTGGCAGCCGCCGCAGTGGCGGTGCAACAGCGGCTGGACGTCGTGGGACCACGTGGGGCAGACGTACGCGTCGTGACCGACGTGCGCGTCGTGACCGGCGTCGTGCGCGACGTGCGCATCGTGGCCGGAATCGTGTCCCGCGTCGTGCGCGACGAATGCGTCGTGGCCGGCGTCGTGGGCAGCGAACGCGTCGTGCCCGACCGGCGCGTCGTGCGCGACCGATGCGTCGTGCGGCGCGGATCCGTCGCTCGGGCTCGCGTCACCGATCCCCGCGTCCCGCGTCGAGACGTCGCCCATTCGTACGTCGCAGCCGAACAGGCCCAGCGTTGCGCCGAGCCCACAAGCCAAGAAGAAGCGAGTCATCCCCGACGGTGGAGCAGCCGTCGTGCCGCGCGGCCGAGCTCGGAGTGCGGCCTCGAGGTCGCAACACGCCCCGGTGGCGACGCTTTCTGGGGCGCGAGCGGCCGGCCCGCGGTCGGGCGACGTCCAGATCTCGAACACGCGTGCGCCGCGGAAGCAGACCCTCCGCGGCGCCCGAGTGATGGCCGGAGATCAGGGAGCCGTGCGGAGCGCGAGCGGCACCGGGTCGGTGTCGAGCGATCGAAGGAACGCGAGCAGGTCACTCGTCTCTTGATCCGAGAGCCCGAGCGGCAGGACCAGCGGATCTCGCGTGCCCGACATGGGGGCCATCCCGCCGTCGTCGTAGAACGCGACGACCGCTTCGAGCGTCGCGAGCTGACCGGCATGCATGTACGGTCCGGTGAGCTCGACGTCGCGCAGCGAGGCCGTGCGGAACGCGGCGCGCGTCGACTCGGGTGGCGGCGTGGTGAGGCCTGCGAGCAAGAGCATCCCCGCGCTCCGATCGCCACTGTAGATCCCGGCGGCGTTGAGCGGGCTCGCGAGCAGCGGCGGGATCGACGAGTAGCGTCCGTCGTCGACCGTCGGCACGTGCATGCCCGTCTGCGGCACACCGAGGTTGTGGAAGAGATTGTCCGACATCGCCGGGCCCGAGTGACAGCTCACGCAGCGTCCGTCGCCGAGGAACACGCGAAGTCCCCACTGCGCATCCACGTCGAGCGCGGCCGAGTCTCCCGCCACGAAACGATCGAAGTCCGAGTCGTGGCTCACCAGCGTTCGCATGTACGCCTGGATCGCCATCCCGAAGTTCACGAAGATCCGATTGACGATGTCGCGGTCGCCCGCCGTCATCATCTCCCATGGGCCGTCCGGTGACGTCGCCGATGCCTTGGGCTTGCCCGTGAGTGGGAATCGCGCCGTGTCGCTCAGCCCCGTGTCCATCGCACCGAAGATCGCCTCGTACTCGATGCGATAATGATCGAAGACGAGGTGCGCGATCGCGAGGCGCGAGCTGTTCATGATGATCGCGTTCTCGGCGACCGCCGGGGGCAGCTCCCATTGCGTCGAGAATCGACCACCCCAGTTGGTCCACTGGTAGTGCGCGCTGTTGACGATCGCGGGCGCGTTGCGCGTGTGGAAGTTGGTGCCGAGCGATACGTCGGCGGGCACCGAGCGCGTGTCGCTCATGACCGCACCGGAGTGGCAGCTCGCACATGCGACGCGGCCCGTTTGTCCGGTCGTGCCGAGATCGCTGTCGACCGCGAGTGGGCCCGAGTAGCGCGCGTCGAAGAAGAGCGCGTGCCCGAGCGCTGCGGCGTCGGCGTGATCCGCGACTGGATTGGTGGGATCCGGCGGAAGCGCCGGCAGCGGCGACATCGTCGTGAGGATCGCATGCTCGGTGGCCGTCATCACGGGTGCCGGTCGCACCCAAGCGTCGGGCGCCCAAGCGTCCGGTGCGACGAACGCATCGCCCGGGACGAACGCATCGCCAGCGACGAATGCGTCCGGTCGTGCGAACGCATCGACACCCGCGTCGGCGACGTGTGCGGCGTCGGGTGTCGGAGCGGCATCGCCGAGGACGGCTGCGTCGTCGCCCGGCGTCACCGGGTTCGGACAACCAGTGAGCAAGACGAGCGGCGCGGCCAGCACGGCTCGCCTCCATCTCGCTCGGGGTGGCGGGGCAGATCGGATCTCGTTCATGGGTCCCTCTCGATTCGTTCGACGGAGTCGGCGTGCGCCCACGTCTCGCGCGCGCAGATGCGCAATGGTGTTATCCGTCGCCCTACATAGCAGCGAGCGTGCCGTCGCGTTCTGCGCCTGATTCGTCGATGGATTCACGCGATCGGCGTCGGCTCGCGCACTGCAGCGCGCACGTTGCGCAATCGGTCGCTCGATACCGCTTCACGCGGCGAGGCGGCTGACTCTCGCCTCGCGATAGTCGCGATGCTCGGCGCCGATCTCGGCGAGCTCGGGCCAGTGGCTCGAGAGCACGGACGAGAGAACGAGGGACGCTCGCTGCGCGGCCCGCGCGTCGTCGCCCGGTGCTCGCGAGAACGGCAAGCCCAGCGTGCGAGGTGCGACGCGCTCGATCAGATCGCTCGGCGAGAGCGCGTCTCGAACGACCCACGTGTCTCGTAGATCGCGCGCCAGCTCGGAGATCGCAGAAGTGGCGCGCGCTTGTTCGAGGCCTCCAGGCGCGACGCGCCGCGCAGCGCACGCACATCGCTCGAGCGCTTCCGAGATCTCGCGGCGCGTGCGCCCGCTTCGGTACGCGAGGCTCAAGAGGCCACCGACGTCGTCGTCGCCGAGTGGGTCGGGGATCCCGAGCCGGCCTCTTCCGTAACGCGGCGCGGGCTCGGCCCAACGAAACGCGAACGGGAACGACCAGAACGGGAAGTGCGCGCCCACGAGCGACGCGAAGTTCGGGAGCCGTCGCTCGGCGAGCACCGCGAGGCGCTCGAGCGCGGCATCGCGATCGTCGAGATCGTTCCTGCGCCCGGCGCGTACGAAACGAACCGCCGCCGAGACGCAGTCGGCCGCATCGCGATCGGCTGCGCGTCGCGCGGTGGCCAGCGCCAGCGTCGCGTAGTGTTGTGCGGCGTCCAGCGCGTCCACGTCGGCGCGCGTTCGACGCGTGGCCCAGAGCAGTCGCGAACAGGCTGGCTCGAGGTTGGACCGTGCGCTCGCCGCGACGCTCGCCGCGATCGCTGCGACGCCGTGCTCGACGTCGGGCGCATCGTGCCGCTCGCGCGTCCAAGCGCTCACGGCGAACGAGAGCAGCACGCGCGCGTCGGAGTGGCTCTCGTACGCCACCGAGAGTGCGTCGCCGTGGGCGTGGACCCAGCGATCGAGGGCTGCGACCCGTTCGAATCGCGCGTGCCGGAAGTCTTCGGGCGGCTCGCACGCGGCGTCCGCGCGAGGAACCTCCTCGATCATCGAGCGCTCGCTGCGCGCGTCACGCACACGTAATAGAGGCGCTCGCCCTCGACCGGCGTCGTGCTCGCATCGGCCTTCGCGATGCCGGGATCGACGGCCGCCATCGTGCGCGCCTCTTCCGTGCCGACCATTCGGACGCGGCCCTCGCAATGATCGAGCATCGCGCTCTGCGCGGCTTCCATGCGCGCGTGGGCGCCGCCGGTGAGCGCGAGCTCGCCGCTGTAGCTCCCGCGTCGCACGACGTGCGCGGACCCTGCACACCCGATCGAGCCCATCGTCACGATCGTCAGCATCATCAGTCCCAGTGCCTTCGTTCCCATGTTCGTTCTCCTGATTGGTAGCGTCTTCGCAGCTCGTTCTTGGCGACGTCGCGCCGCCGTCCGAGCTCATTGCGATGCGCATGCCATCGACGAGAGCGCGGAAATCCAACGTTGGAGACGTGCAAACGCAACGTGTCGCGCGGCTCGCGCAAACACGTGCGCGACTCGCGCGAATCGCTCGCGCAACTCGCGTGAGAAATCCACGCGACCGCCGCGCAGCGCAGGCGATAGGCTCCGGCACGCGACGGCACGGACTCTGCGTAGGGGGCACGCGAGCGATGAAGACGGACGGACGGACGACGGCGAGCTGGGGACGAGCATGCGTGCTCCTCCTCTGCGTGCTCGCTTGCGTCGGATGCGGAGCAGCAGACGCCGCACCCGACGCATCCGTCCAAGCCGAGGATCCGATTCCCGAGGATCCTCACATTCGTCCTCTCCCGCGCGACCCGTCGTACGATCACGCACGCGCGGCGCTCGGTGCGCGGCTCTTCGCCGACACGCGCTTGAGCCACGACGGAACGGTGGCGTGCACGTCGTGTCACGACCTCGCCGACGGCGGTGACGCGGGCAACGAGCGCACCGCTCTCGATGGTCGCGACGTGGGCCCGATCAACGTCCCCACCGTCTTCAACGTCCGCTATCAGTTTCGTTGGTCTTGGACGGGCCGCTTCACGTCGATGGCCGATCAGATCGACGCGGCGATGCGTGCTCCGCACTCGCTCGCGACCGAGACCGCCGATGCGATCGAGCTCGTTCGTCCTTTCTACGACGCCGACTTCACGCGCGTGTTCCCGGGCCGCGGCTTGACGGTGGACACGTTCCACGATGCAGTCACCGAGTACCTCTATTCTCTGACGACGCCCGACGCGCCGTTCGATCGCTACCTTCGCGGCGACGCCTCCGCGCTCGACGACGATGCGCGCGCGGGCTGGGAGATGTTCCAGAGCTACGGGTGCGTGTCGTGCCACCAAGGCATCAACGTCGGCGGCAACATGTTCCAGCACTTCGGAGTCCTGGACGACTACTTCGCGCCGCCGCGTGAGCCTCTGCTGCCGGCGGACCTCGGTCGCGAGAACGTCACGCACGACGAGGCCGATCGACACGTCTTCCGCGTGCCGAGCCTGCGGAACGTCGCGCTCACCGCGCCGTACTTCCACGACGGCCGCACGCCGACGCTGGCGATCGCGGTGCAGACGATGGGCCATTTCCAGCTCGGTCGCGACCTCGGTCCGGACGAGGTGCGACGCCTGGTGGCGTTCCTCGAGAGCCTGACGGGTGAGCCGCCGACATGAGGGCTTATCGCATCAGCCTGGCGCTCTTCGGCGTCGCGCTCGTCGCGCTCGTCGCGCTCGCCCTGTGGTCGTGGCCGCGTCGTGTGGACGAGCGCGCGCACGACGTCTACGCGGAGCGGCTGGGGCGGATCGAGACGCTGGTGCATCGCCTGCACGAACAAGTGCTGCGCGCACACGCCGGGCTCGCAGGCAGCTACGACCCGATCGTGCAGACGGTGCGCGAGCTGCGCGACGTGCACCGCGCCGTCGCCGACGTGCCTGCGTTCCTCGACAGGGCCTCGCGCGAGCGGGTGAGCGAGGCTCTTCGCTCGAGCACCGAGGTGCTCGAGCACGATGCCGATCTGATCGAGCGCTTCAAGACCGAGAACGCGATCCTGCTCAACAGCTTGCGCTTCTTCCCGGTCGCCGCGGCGGAAGCCTCCGAGCGCTTGGCGTTCACCGTGGGCAGCGAGGCGTCCGGCGCCGAGCTCCGCGATCTCTTGCGCGACGTGCTCCGTCTCGTGGTCACGCCGACCGACGACGCGCGCGCCGAAGTGCGGCGCCACCTCGCGGTGCTGCGCGCTGCGAGCATCGACGAGGATCTCGCGCTGCTCTTGCGACATGCGGACGTGATCACGCAGCGTCGTGCGATGGTCGACCGCCTCCTGCGCGAGATCCTCGAGCAGCCCGCGATCGAGCACGCGCGGGCGCTCGGTGAGGCGTACGAAGGTGGCCACTCGATCGCGGTCGAGCGCGCGGCGAGCCATCGACTGGCGGCGTTCGTGCTGGCGCTCGTCGTGGTGCTGCTGGGCGCGTCCACCATCATCTTGCGTCTGCAGGCATCGGCCGCCGAGCTCGCGCGGGCGAGCGAGCGGCTCGCGCACGCCGTCGACGCTCAGAATCGCTTCGTGTCGATGACGTCGCACGAGTTCCGCACGCCGCTGAGCGTGATCGTGTCGTCGGCCGAGATGCTCGATGCGTACGGCGAGAGATGGTCGATCGAGAATCGGCACAAGCATCTGCGGCGCATCGATCGTGCGGCGCGCGGGATGACCGACCTGCTCGACGGGCTCTTGCTGATAGGCCGCACCGACGCCGGGCATCGGGAGTTCCGTGCCGCCGACGTCGATCTGGACGCGCTCGTGGTCGAGTCCCTCGAAGCGCAGCGAGCACGCGCGAAGGACGGCGTGACCGTCGGTCTGACGTCGACCGGCACCGGAAGCCGCGTGCGGCTCGATCCGCGCCTCTTGCGCCACGTGCTCGACAACCTCGTGAGCAACGCCGTGAAGTACAGCAAGCCTGGCGGCAAGGTCAGCGTGCGCGTGGCGAGTGAGCGAAACGAGCTGACGTTGGCCGTCGCCGATCACGGCATCGGGATCCCGCCCGAGCATCTCGGTCGCCTCTTCGACACGTTCTCGCGCGCGAAGAACGTAGGCTCGGTGCAGGGGACCGGGCTCGGCTTGGCCATCGTCAAGCGTGCAGTGGATCAACACTCGGGTCGCATCGAAGCGACGAGTGAGGTGGGCGTGGGAACGAAGTTCGTGGTCCGAATCCCGATCGAGCCACCGCTCGATGCGGGCAGCGAGACTGTGGGGGCTTGATGCAACGAATTCTCTTCATCGAAGACGACGACGACATTCGCGACAACGTCGTGGAGCTGCTGGAGGCCGAAGGGATGACCGCGATCTCGGCCTCGACGGGCGAGGACGGGCTGCGTCTCGCGCTCGAGAGCCCACCGGATCTGATCCTGTGCGACATCACGCTCCCCGGGATGGACGGGTATGCGGTGATCCGCGCGGTCAGCGAGTATCCGCAGACGGAGGGTGTGCCCTTCGTCTTCGTGAGCGCGCGCGCCGAGCGGCCCGACATCCGCCACGGCATGAACC
>CAYSCF010000326.1:0-1412 GCA_964429305.1 uncultured Sandaracinaceae bacterium
GACCGGGCGGCGGCTGGCGGCGGATCCGTCAACCTGGGTCGGTCGGCGGGGCGGCGTGACACGAACAAGAAGCGCCTTCCTAGGCTTCGTCTTGGCCGCACTTCTCGCGGCCGGCACACTTCCGAGTGTGCTTCGCAGCGATGAGGTCGCAGCGTCGGTGCTTCTTCGCGCCTGTCGTCACGCTGACGTCGATTGTGTTCTCGCTGATCCGTCGCGGTGCCCAGTCGAACTCTCTCACGATCTTCTCGTTCGCGGAGTAGGTGTGACCGTTGGGCGAGGAGCCGCCGGAGAGCCGGAGTTTCATGTCCGCGTCGGCCTGATGTTTCCGCGTCACTACGTACTCCGATCGCGCGTGAGTTCTGACGGGGCGCTCGCGTGCCTGGCGCAAGACATCTCGAACGACGATGCGGAGTGACGACGGCCGAGTCATAGCGCTTCGGGAGGGAGGAGCCGACCCAGGTTGCTGGCTGCACGGATCCGTCAACCTGGGTCGGTCGGCGGCGGCGGCCGTGAGCACGCGCGAGGGCGTACGCGTAGATGCGATTCATCAGCGGGCTCGGCAGCAGGTGCATGCGCCGGTCCGCGCAGCGGCGCGTGATCAGGTAGGTCGTGCCGGGCACGATTCGGCGCGGAAGGGTCATGCGGTCAGCAGCGCAAGAACCGTCCCGGGAAGGATCTGAGCAAAATGCGACGGATCTCGAAGAGAATCGGCGGACCGGGCGGCGGCTGGCGGCGGATCCGTCAACCTGGGTCGGTCGGCGGGGCGGCCACTCGGTTCGTCGAGCCGCACGGTATCCGCGCGACGGAGTGAGCCCGGGCCTGTTCTCCTGCCGCGACGTACTCTGAAGCACGGGGGCTTGGTGAGAATCTACGTCGGCTTCTTCGCGCTGGTCTCGCTGTGGGGCTGCTCTGGCGCCGAAGACGCGCTCGACGCGGGCCACGATGCCGGTCGCGACGCGGGCCGCGACGTCGGTCCGGATGCCGGTGATGGGATGGAGCCGATCCCGTACTTGCCCGCGGGATGCACTCTCGCGCGGCGCCCGATCGATGGGTCGGCGACGCCGGCGGCGCTCCGTTTCGAGCCCTGCGAGCCCGCCATCGGTGGTTGCGAGCGCGCGATGCCGAGCTGGCCGCAGTTCGTCTACGACGGCGTCGAGCGCGGCTTCTGGGGGATGACGACCGGTCTTCAGGCGGGTGACAGCTCCGAAGTGTTCGCAATCGGCGCGGATCGGGGCGTCGTCCTGTTCCGTACGGATGGGACCGTCGTCACCGAATGGAGCACACCCTACGATCGCGCGAACGTCACCGCAGGAGACTGCGTGCTCTACTCGATCGTGGTCGCTGGTGATCGTGTGGCGCTCGGGTTCGAGATCGACCCAGGCAGCGTGGTGCAGGCCGGATACCGCGTCGCA
>CAYSCF010000326.1:1422-7490 GCA_964429305.1 uncultured Sandaracinaceae bacterium
CATCGACCGAGTGGCGACGACGACCGAAGCGACACAGAACCTCGAGCGCGGTGTCGTCGGGACGAACAGCACGCCGTGGGAGCTGAGCTACGACGGTAGCGACCTCGCGGTGCTCCTCTATCCCGGGTACTCGTATGCGGCGCGCTTCGGAAGCGGCATCTGGGCACCGCTCTACGGAAACGGGACCGACATCTCGAGCGAGGCCGGCGTGTTCGTGAGCGGTACGTTCTACTGGGACGGGTACCCGACCTCGGGCCCGCGACGCGTCGTTCGACGCTCTGGTGCGGCGGGCGATGGCGACTTCATGGCAGGCGGGGACCTCGTGGACGTCGGAGGCTTTCGTACCGATGGTACGTGGGCGGTCTGGGTCGAGCGCCGCTTCACGAACGTCGACGACACCTGGCCGACGTCGAGCGCCGTCGTCGCCGCGCGAACGGGCGGCGTGATGGATCGAGCGACGTGGTCACCGCGAGACGTGTCGTTCCCGCCGCCGATCAATCACATCAACTCGGACCGCCCGCTTCTCTCGCATGGACTGTATGCGTACGTGAAGAGCACTCCGACGTGGGACGCCAGTCAGCTCGGCGTGCTCGAGATCATCGATCTGCCGAACGACCGCCGGCTCGAGATCGCGGCGCCCGTCGTCGCCGGTCACGACTACGCGTGGAATCCGACCGTCGTGTACCTCGACGAGACGTACGTCTACGCGCTCTTGGAGGATGCCGGCATCGGCATGGAGCTTCATCGGTACTCCATCCACGAGTTGACCGGATGGGTGCCGCTGGGCTGAGCCGTCGGGCTGCTCGCGATGAGGGCGGACACACTGGTCGACGATGACCGGCGGACGCCGAGGCCTCGCTCACTGCGGGAGCCGCTCGATGCAACGCGCGGCCTCTTCGGCCATGCGCTTGCGCGGGCCGCGGGCGAGCGCCTCGAGGATCGGTCGCGCGTGATCGCGATGCGACGTCATCCACGCGCTCGCCGTCTCGACGTGCTCGGGCTCGCCGCTCGCCATCACCATCAGCTCGACGATCGCGGGATCGCGCAGGAGGCCGAGCTCGTCGAACATCGCCGAGGTCGCGCTCGGCTCGACGTCCCACCAGCGCTTCACCCAGTAGCGGACCACGTCGGGCCCGCCGAGGAATGCGCAGCGCGCGTCGACGGCGAAACCGGGCCACGGCTCGTCGTTCGCGAGGATCTGGTCGCGCACGAAGGCGGCGTCGTCGTTGACGAACCAGAGCGACGACGGGTGCAGCCCCGGACCCTCCGGACCCACCGCGAGGCCGTTGCGCTCCGCGCCCGCACGTCCGTGGAGCGCGCGGTCGAGCACGCCCGCGATGGCGTACGGCTGGCGTTCGACGGGCGCACGTCGGACGATGGCTTCGAACCGATCGCGCAGGGCAGGCGCTTCGCTCGCCGGCGCACGCAAGAGACCGAAGCCGACGAATTGCGCGATGGCCGAGCGTCCGACCGCGAAGGCCGTGAGCGCGTCGACCGAGCGGCGCTCGAGCGCGTCGGCGATGACGCTCAGCAAGATGGACGCGCCGACGTCGGCCTCCAAGAGCAGACACATCTCCAGCTGTCCGAATGGCTGCGTGGGAGTCAGCCCACTCTCGACGAGCGCGCGGGCGTGGTCGACCGAGAGAGGTGACGTGGTTCGCACCGCGACCGCGCCGGCCTCGGGCGTGACCCTGCCGGCGTCGTCGATCCAGACGTTTTCGACCCCGCGCGTGCGCGCGCGTGCGCGTCCGATCGCCGGGGGCCAGCACACGCCCCATCGCGGCGCGCCGACGATCGCCTCGACGTCGTCCGCCGGAACGTCGTCTCCCCACGCTCGGGCCCACGGAAAGCCCAGCGCGAAGGCGACGTCCTGCGCGTGCGTGAAGGCGAAGCCGCTCTGGATCGCACCGGCTGCCGCCGCAGTCTCGCCGTGCCGAAAGGCGCCGCCATTCAGGGGCTCGGAGCTCATGGCGGAACGATACGCGCTAACTTCTTCGCGATGGCCACCGTTCGCATCGCGCTCGCGCAGCGTCCGCATTCCGAGACCCCTCGCGACGCGATCGGCGGCGTGATTCTCCGTCGACCCCGCGTGTCCACGAACGAGCTCGGCACGGCGGTGGCGCTCGCCCTCACGCTCGTCGCGTGTACCGACCCAACGAGCCCTGCGCTCGACGCGAGCGCCGATCTCGGAGACGGCTCCCCGGTCGATTCGAGCGCGCCGGCACGCTTCTCCGTCGCGGCGACGCATGGGTCCCTCGCCGGTGTCGACACACGGGTCGCGATCAGCGGGTCGGGAACCTCGGCGATCGGAGCGATCGACGTCTCGGATGGCGTCGGCACGCTCACCCTCGACGCGTCGTCGTCGTCGCCCCGGCCCGGGGCGCCTGCATTCGTGATGACGCACGAGCTCTTGGTGGACGATCTGTTCCAGACCATCGTGGTGAGCCCCGATCGACTCACGGTCCTCTGGTTCTATTGCTCCGGTGGCGAGCTCCAGTACGTCTATTTCGAGGACTCGCGAGGGGGCCCGATGACCATCGAGCCCGCGAGCGGCAGTTGCACGTGGGTCCCGGGCCCGTGGCCCGTGTCCATCGACGTTCCTGCGTTCTCGTTCGCCGCGCCGCCGCCCCCGCCGGGTGTTCACGTGGTGGCGACGGATCCGGCGCTCCTCGAGGACGACGGCGGCTCGCCGGGACACGTGACGATCGGCTCGCGGTCACTCGCGCTCTATCCGTTCGACGTCGTGGACTGCTCGGCGTGCGGCGGTGGGGGCTGGCAGGAGCTGCACGTGCTGCTCTGGGACGACGCGAGCGCGAGCCTCGGCTTCGCAATCCTGTATCTGTTCCCACCCGCGAGCGGTCGAGCGATGCAGATGTCGTACGGGCTGACGCTGCCTACGCTCGAGAGGATCGCGGACACGACCTACGAGGGGGCGTGGTCGCTCATGCCGTGAGGCCGCCGTGGCTTCGGCGATGCGCGCGCGACGCGCGGTCGCCAAGGAAACCGAGGGACTTCCCCGTTCGGCGAAATCTCCTTTCCCGGAGAACCGCCAGAGGTACGGTGCGCCTCTCCGCGCCATGAACGGGCACCACCTGCGCTTCGTGCTCCCGCAGTATCTCGAGCACCGGAACCCGGCCAACGTGCGCCTCCATGCCGTGACGAGCCTGCCCGCGTGGCTCGCGCTCGCGACGCTTCTGTCGCAGCTGCCGATCCCGGTGCTCGGTCCGGCCCTGGGGAACGCGGGCGCGCTGGTCACGCTCCTCGCCGTGCTCTATTGGCTGCCCGTCGACGCCGCGAGCGCGCTCTTCGTCGCGTGCGCGACGGCTCTGTGGGCCTCCCTTCCCTTCGCGCCGTGGGGCCCGGGGCATGGTCTCTTCGGCGGTGTCGTACTGCCCCTCGGGATCCTCGCGCTCGCGCGTCTCGTCGAGCACTTCGCGCACGTCTACCACCACGAGCACGCGGCCTTCCTGAAGGGCGCTCCCCGGCGCGAAGCCATCCTCTCCGACGCCCACGCGTGGGTGCTGGGCCCGTTTCACTTCGGGCTCCTCGCGGCGCTGGATGCGGGCTGGCGCCCCGCGCTCGCGGCCACGCTCGCCGAGCATGCGCGCGTCGCGCTGCGTCGACGCGAGCGCGTGCCGTGGATCAACTGGGCCAAGCTCGTCTCCTGTCGCGCACGCTTCGTCAGCGCGCCGAGCAACGCGCAGGAGCTCGCCGAGGCCGTGCGCGACGCGCTCGCTCTGGGCCTTCGCGTGCGCGTGGTGGCGTCGGGCTTCTCGTGGTCGTCCCTCTCCAAGTCGGAAGACGCGCTGATCTTCTGCGAGCGCCTCGACCAGCTCGAGGTGGACGTCTCGGATCCCGCGCACCCGACGGTGTGGGCCGGCGCCGGAGTGACCAACCGGCAGCTCAACCGCGAGCTCGCGCGTCACGGGCTGTGCATGCCGTGGAACGTCGTGCTGGAGACCGTGCGCGTCGGCGGGATTGCGAGCACCGGCACCCACGGCACGGGCAAAGCCACGGCGACCGTCGGCGACCTCGTCGAGGCGCTCGAGGTCGTCGACACCCAGGGCCAGCTCCGCACGCTCTCCGAGCAGACCGTCGGCGCCGAAGTGATGAACGCCGCGCGCGTCGGCCTCGGGCTCTTCGGCGTCATCGCTCGGGTGAAGCTCCGCGTCGCGCCGATGCGCCGCGTGCGCCAGACGGATCGGAGCATGCCCGTGGAGCAGGTGTTGAGCGGCCTCGCCGCGCTCGTCGCGCAGCACGAATCCGTCGAGCTCTACTGGTTCCCGTTCAACCGCGACGCGTGGGTGCGCACGATCGACACCACCGACGCGCCCCACACTCGGAGGGGCCACGGCTTCTGGTTTCGGGCGATGAACTTCACGCAGAACCTCTGGGCCGTCGGCTTCTTCAGCGCCGTGTCGCGCTTCGCGCCGCGGCTCACGCCGGCGCTGCTGCGCGTGGGCTTCTGGATGCTGCCTTTCCAGACCCGCGTGCTGGATCTGCCCGCGTCGCACCACTACCGCCACTGGGTCGAGCTGATGCCTGCAGGGTGCATGGAGGTGGGCTTCAAGGCGGACGAGGATCTCGAGAACGTGCGCGCGGCGTGGAGGGCCACGGAGCGCCTGGTGGAGTCGTACGCGGCGCGCGGGCTCTATCCTCTCAACATCTCGCTCAACGTTCGCTTCATCGGAGCCAGCACGGCACTGCTCTCTCCCGCGCATGGCGAGGGCCTGACCTGCTACATCGAGCTCATGTGGTTCGGGCGACCGGAGGGCTGGCGCGAGTTCACCTCTGAGCTGTGTCGCGCTTGGCTCAGCGTGCCTGGCGCGCTGCCCCACTGGGGCAAGGAGTTCGAGCACGTGGACGACGTCGTCGCGCTCGTGCGCGCGGGCCTCGGCGAGCGCCGCGCTCGTTTCCTCGCGGCTCTCGAAGCGACCAAGAGCGATCCCGCACGGCGCTTCTTCAACCCCATGCTCCGCCGCGTGCTGCTCGACGACGGCGCCTTGCCGTGACGCAGCCACGCGCACGCATCGGCATCCTTGGCGGCGGCGTCTCGGGGATGGCCGCCGCATGGATGCTCCAGGACGACCACGAGGTGACCCTGCTCGAGCGCGAGGGCCGGCTCGGCGGCCACGTCGAAACGGTGCCAGTCGAGCTGGAGGCGCAGCGGCGCATCGTCCACGCCGAGCTCGGCACGCGCTTCTTCTTCGATCCGTCGTACCCCTACTTCCTGGCCCTGCTGCGTGTGCTCGGAGTCCCGACCCGATGGACCGACGCCACCGTCTCCATCACGGACGCCGGCAGCGCGCGCACTGTATTTCTCCCGCCGTCTCTGCCGCCGCGCTCGGCGTCGCACGTCACGTCTCTCGTGCGCTCGCCGCAGCTGGTGCGCCACCTTCTCTCCCTTCGCCGCCTCGTCTCCGAGCAGCCCGAGGTCTTTCGTCAGCGGGACTGGTCCCTGACGATCGAGCGCTATCTCGCCGACAACGACTACCCGCAGGCCTTCGGGCCCGAATTCATCTATCCGTTCCTCGCCGCGTGCTGGGGCTCGCCTCTGCCCGAGCTGAACCGCACTCCCGTGTACTCGCTGCTCAAGGGCATGCCCCTCGGCACGCAGCCCGGCTTCTTCGAGATCGAGCGCGGCATGTCGCGCTACGTGCAGACCTTCCGAGATCAGCTCACGCACGTGCGGGTGTGCCTCGACGCCGAGGTGCGCCGCATCGAGGGCAATGGGCCCTTCCTCGTCGAGGACGCGCGGGGCGAGCGCCGGACCTTCGATCACCTCCTCGTGGCCACGGGCTCGCGCGACGCCCTCGCGCTGCTGAAAGGGTTGCCCGCGGCGAGCCCGCTCTGCGCCCAGCTCGAGGGCTTCCGCCATTTCGAGACGCACATCGTGGTGCATGGCGACGTCACGCAGATGCCGCGGAACCGGCGCGACTGGGCGCACACGAACTTGTTCTTCGACGGACCTCTCGCGTGGATGAGCGACTGGCAGGGACTTGCCCAAGACGCGCCGGTCTTTCGTCTCTGGCTCCCGCGAGGGCGCCCGCTGCCGAGCTCCCTCTACG
>CAYSCF010000327.1:0-7473 GCA_964429305.1 uncultured Sandaracinaceae bacterium
CATCGTGATGCGCGGCCACGCGATCGAGTGCCGCATCAACGCCGAAGATCCGAACGAGGGATTCCGCCCTTCGCCGGGCACGATCACGAAGTTCGTCCGGCCGCCGGACGAAGCCGGCAAGGTCCGCGTCGATACGCACGTCGAGGGCGGATACGTCGTGCCGCCGTTCTACGACTCGTTGATCTGCAAGCTCATCGTCCACGCGGACACGCGTGACGAAGCCATCGATCGCATGCTACGCGCGCTCGCCGCCATGAAGGTCGAGGGCGTGAAGACGACCATCCCGATGCACCAGAAGGTGCTCGACAGCGCGGACTTCCGCGCGAGCAAGCACGACACTCGGAAGATTCCCGGCTGGCCCTGACCGCGTCGCGCTACCGTAGCGCCATGCTTCACGCACGCCGGACCCTGATCGCGCTCGCTCTCCTCGGCTGTGGAGGGACGCCCGTCGACGCGCCCGACGCGTTCGCGGCGCCCGACGCGAGCCACGACGCCGCGCCCTCCGTCGATGGCGGCATGGACGCGCACGCGACGGCGGACACCGGCGCGATCGATGCCGGCACGGATGCACCGAGCCTGGACGACGTTGGCCACGATGCCTTCGCGATCGACGCTGCGACCGCGCACGTCACCGCGGCATGCGCGCTCGGCGCGCTCCACGCGACGACGTCGCCCGATTTCGCGCTTCCGAATTACTCCGCCACGGTCGGTGGGCTCTCGTACACCGAGTGCGTCGTCGCGAACGACACGTCCACGCCGAAGGTCTGCGAAGTCGAGACGACGTGGAGCGGCGCGACGCTCGCGGCCGCCAGCGGATCGAGCACGGACATCCATCTCACGGGCACCCTGCCGCTCCGCATCGAGGACATCGCGCTCAGCGCGTGCACGAGCACCACGCAATACGCGTTCAACGGCGACGGCACGTGCCCCGGCGGGACGTTCGGGCACTTGCCCGTCGACATCGACATCACGGTCGGCGCGAGCCCCGGGTTCGGCCTCACCGTCAACCGGGCTACCTCGAGCGCCAACGCGAGCGCGGCGCTCACGAGCGGGATGCAGCTCTGCTCTTCGACACCCTGCACCGGTTCGTGCTGCGCATCGGGCACGCACCCTTCGACCAGCGCCGTGGTCTCGAGCATCCTTCCGATCGTCGAGGCCGGGCTGATCGCCGAGATCGAAGCCGCGCTCTGTCAGTCGAGCACGTGCCCGGCGTCGTCGCCCGCGGACGCACGCGGCATCTGTCGCAACATCGACGGCTCGTGCATCCCGGGCCCTGCGTTCTACGGCTGCTCGTGACCGAACGGCTGGCCGGGCGGCTCCGACTTCGGTAAACCGGCTCTCCCGATGACCCACGTCCCCTTGGCCCCGATCGGCCGTGCGCGCGCCGAAGTCCTCGACGACCGTGCCTTCGCCTCGCACCGCAAGGAGCTCGCGGCCCGCGAGGACCGGCTGCGCGACAAGCGCGCCGAAGTGCACGCCGGCTGGGGCGAGAAGTACGTCGAGCGTGTCCACAAGAAGGGCAAGCTCACGGCGCGCGAGCGCGTGGCGAAGCTGCTCGATCCGGGCACGCGCACGTTCGAGGTCGGCACCTTCGTCAACGAGGGCGAGGAGTTCGGGCCCGAGAAGCTGAAGTCGCCCGGCGCCGGCGTCGTCACGTGCCTCGCGCGCATCGAGGAGCGCTGGTGCGTCGTCATCGCGAACGACAACACGGTCGCGAGCGGCTCGTGGTGGCCGCGCACGCCCGAGAAGATCCAGCGCGCACAGCAGATCGCGCTGCGCCTCCGCCTGCCGACCGTCTATCTCGTCGATTGCTCCGGGCTCTTCTTGCCCGAGCAGAGCAAGAGCTTCCCGGGCGCCAAGGGCGCGGGACACATCTTCAAGATGAACGCGCTCCTGAGCGACGCCGGTGTGCCGCAGATCGCGGGCGTGTTCGGCGACTGCATCGCGGGCGGTGGCTACATGCCCATCATCAGCGATCGCGTCTACATGACCGAGCAGGCGTACATGGTCATCGCGGGCGCCGCGCTGATCAAAGGCGCCAAGAGCCAGAAGCTCACGTCGCTCGACATCGGCGGGCCCGAGGTGCACGTGCACCAGAGCGGCTGCGCCGACGTGCGCGTGCCAGACGACGACGCGCTGCTCACGTGCGTGCGTCGCGAGATCCGCGCGCTGCCTTCGAGCGGCGCGGCGTTCCATCGCCACGGCATGGGCGCGATGGAGCCGCGCCTGCCGTCACAGGAGCTCACGGGCATCCTGCCGGTCGATCATCGCGAGAGCTACGATGCGCACGAGGTCCTCGCGCGCCTCGTCGATCAATCGCTCTTCTGGGAGTGCATGCCCGAGGTCGGCGAGGAGATCGTCTGCGGCGTCGGCCGCGTCGGTGGTCTCTACTGCGGCTTCGTGATCAACCGGCAAGGTCTGGTCGGCGACCCCGAGTCGCCCGAGACCGATCGTCCCGCGGCGATCCTCTATCGCGGCGGCATCGCGAAGGTCGCGGCGTTCAGCCGCGCGTGCGACGCCGACGGCATCCCGCTCGTCTGGCTGCAGGACATCAGCGGCTTCGACATCGGCGCCGAGGCCGAGCGGCAGGGCCTGCTCTCGTACGGCTCGAGCCTCATCTACACGAACAGCACGAACAGCACGCCGATGTTCACCGTGCTGCTCCGCAAGGCCAGCGGCGCGGGTTATTACGCGATGGCCGGCCTTCCCTACGACCCCGTCGTGCAGCTCTCGACGACGCTCTCACGCCTCAGCGTGATGGAGGGCCGCACGCTCGCGATCGCCGCGTACAACACGAAGCTCGACGACGACTTCAAGATCGTCGCGAAGGACGAGACCGAGCGTCGCGCGATCGAGCAGGACATGCAGCAAGTCGAAGCGCGCATCGAGGGCGACATGGATCCCTTCGTCGCAGCACGGCAGATGGACACGGACGAGATCGTCGAGGTCGGCGAGCTGCGCGCTTGGATCACCGTGCTGATCGAAGCGAGCTATCAATCCACCGGCTATCGTCGTGTGAAGAACCCGCGGATCTGGTCGCTGCACGACCTCGCGGTGATCGGATCGATGGTGCGCTGAATGCCGAATGCGAAATTGGCTGTCCCGGGTGACGAAGAAAAGCGCTGGATGGCTGGCATCCAGATGCGTGCGTTGATGCTCGCCCGCACACATGGCGATCCGCCGACGGCGACCGCGCCCTCGTTCGAGGCGCTCGATCGCGCGTGGGAGGTCGAGGGTGCGCTGCTGCGTGCGAGCGGCGGCGATCCGAACCCACTGATCCAAGCGCTGGGGATCGCGCTGGGACAGCACCTCGTCGATCACCACAAGCTCGACTGGTGCGTCGCGACCGACGCGATCGGCACCGAGGTCGCGTGCTACGGGCGCAACGGCGACGTGCTCGTCTATCCGCTCAACCTCATCGCCAAGCGCTGGCAGAAGAGCGAAGGACCGTTCCTCGTGGCGCTCGTCGCCGCGATGGACGCCGACATCGGCATGATCCAGGGGCTCTCGCGATGACGCGGATCGATGGTCGCCGCTTCGCGCGCGAGATGGCGCCGCGCGTGCTCGAGATCGACGGCAAGATCGCGCTGCTCGCGCCGGAGCCGGGCCTCTACCGCCAAGGGCCACCGCTCGGCGTCCGATTGGTGCCGGGCGCGCTCGTCGGCGAGCTCGAGGTGCTCGATCGGCTCGTTCGGCTCGTCGTTCCGGACGAGGCGGAAGGCGTCGTCATCGCGCAGGCCGCGGGCGCGCCACGCGCACGCATCCCGGTTGCGTACGGCACGCAGCTCGTGCTGCTCGATCCCGAAGCGGGCGCACCCGCCGGTGCGCGTGCGTCGCGCGCGGCCGTGGGCGCGCGAGGCGCGAGCGGTCTCGTCTTCAAGACGCCGCTCGGTGGCCGTTACTACGCGCGACCTGCGCCCGACGCGGATGCGTTCGTGAAGGTGGGCGACGAGATCGGGCCCGGCACGACGCTGGCGATCGTCGAGGTGATGAAGACCTTCAACCGCGTGCAGTACGGAGGCGCATCGCTCCCCGCGCGCGCGAAGGTGACACGCGTCGTGCGCAAGGACGGCGACGACGTCGCGAGCGGCGACGCCTTGTTGGAGCTCGAAGCGCTCTAACCGACGTGCGTCACGCCATGCCGGCGCCGCGAGGCAGCCGGTCGGGCCGAGCGAAGCAGACCACGGCGTCGTATCCACCGAAGGCGAGCGCGTTGTTGAGCACGACGTCGACCTTGGCCCCGGCTTTGATCATGTCGCGCGGCACGTTGGCGACGATGTCGAGGTCGCACTCGGGATCCGGCGTCTCGTAGTTCGTCGTCGGCGGGATGATCCCCGTCTGGATCGTCATCACGCACGCGACGGATTCCATCGCGCTCGATGCGCCCATGCAGTGGCCGATCATCCCCTTGATGCTCGTCACGGGGACGCGGCGCTTGCCGAACACCTGGTTGATGACGAGCGCTTCGACGCTGTCGTTGTTGGCTGTCGCCGTGCCGTGCGCGTTGACGTGATCGACGTCGTCCTCGGTCAGGCCCGACGAGCTGATCGCCTGGCGCATCGCGGTGATGCTGCCCTCGCCCGTCGGATGCGGGCGCGTGATGTGGTGCGCATCGCACGCGAGGCCGTAGCCGCCGACCTCGGCGAGCGGCGTGGCGCCGCGTCGGACGACGGACTCTTCGGACTCGAGCACCAGCATCGTCGCGCCCTCGCCGAGCAAGAGACCCTTCCGGTTCTTGTCGAAGGGCTGACATCGATCGGGGCTCATCGCGCCGAGGCGCGCGAAGCCCGCGTACTCGAGCTTCTCGATGATCTCGACGGCGCCCGTGATCGCCACGTCGGCACGGCCCGCGCGGATCTGATCGGCGGCGAACCCGATCGCGTAATTGCCCGCGGCGCACGCAGCCGGCAGCGTCTGCACCATCCCGCGCGCTCCGAACGCACGCGCCACGTGGATGGGAAGCAGCGTCGTGCCGTAGCGCGGGAGCTTCGCGCTCTGCAGCGCGTCTTCGCCCTGATGAATCCACGCCTTCTGCAGCTCGCCGAGGACGTTCGCCTCGCCCATCGTGGTGCCGAGCACGACCGCCGTTCGCTCGCCCGCGATGAGCTTGGGGTGGATCTTCGCATCCTCGACCGCCATGCGCGCCGCGGCGACGGCGAACGCGGAGCATCGGCCGGCGCGACGCGACTCGGCGGCGCTCAAGAAGTCGCGCGCACGAAATCCCTTCACCTCGCACGCGATGTTGCGCCCGATCGATCCCGTGTCGAAGAGCGTGACCTCGGACGCGCCGCTCTTGCCGGCCACGAGCGCCTCCCAATAGGCTTGCCGCCCGAATCCGAGCGAGCTGACGGTGCCCATTCCGGTGACGTAGACCCGACCCATGCGCGCGCGGATGATGAGAGCGTCGCCCCGGCGACGCAACCATCGATCCGACCCGCGGTCCCTCGCGACGGGACTGACCCGCGCTACCCTCACGCCCGATGCGCGCTCTCTGGCTCGTCCTGGTCTTGCTCGTCGTCGCTTCGCCGCTCGCGGCTCAAGACGATGCGGGCGTCGTTCCCGACGTGATCGCCGCGTCCGAAGACGAGATCGAAGACGGGATCGTCGACACCGCCGCGCCGCGCTCGCAGCCATCGGGCGAGCTCGCGGTTCCTCGCCCGGTATACGTCGGCATCTACTTGAACGACGTGCCCGAGCTGGACCTCGACACGAACCGCTATCTCGTGGACTTCTATCTCTGGTTTCGCTGGCAGGGCGACGACATCGATCCGAGCACCACGTTCGAGTTCATGAACGCCGTCGAGTCGTGGGATCAGCTCCACGCCGCCGTCTACACGAACGACGACGGCGAGATGACGAGCGAGGACCTCGGCGACGGCTGGCGCTACCAGGTGTTCCACGTGCAGGGGAAGTTCGGTCATCCCTTCGACGTGCGCGCGTATCCGTTCGACACGCAAGAGATCGTGATCGCGCTCGAGGACACGGACGCGGTCGTCGAGGACATGACCTACGTGGTCGACGACGGCACCTTCACGCTGCCACCGACCCTCGCGATCCCCGGCTGGGATCTCGGCGAGGTGCACGCACAAGTGATCGAGCAAGACTATCCGACGAACTTCGGGGACACGCGGCGCGCGATCGGAGAGGACCGCTACTCGCGCTTCCGTTACTCGCTGCGGGTCGCACGCCCGGTCGTCGGGTACGCGGCGACCACCATCCTGCCGATCGCGATCGTGATGCTGATCACGATGGTGATGTTCCTGATCCATCCGAGGTACTTCGAGGGAAAGCTCGGGCTCGGGATCACGAGCCTCATCTCGGCCGTCGCGCTGCAGCTCACGACCGCCGGCGACCTCCCGTCGACCGGATATCTCGTGCTCCTCGATCACGTCTACAACCTCAGCTACCTCGTGATCTTCCTGTCGCTTCTCGCCTCGGTGTGGTCGGTGCGCGTGCACGACTCGGGCGACGAACCGCGCGCTGCGAAGATCGATCGTTGGATGTTGATCGCCTCGCTCGTCCTGTTCTTCGGTGGTACGGGCCTGCTCGTCGTGTTCGGACGGTAGGCGCGTGCTGAGATCGGAAGAGCCGAGGGTCGTGATCGTCGGGGCTGGCTTCGCGGGCCTCGCCGCGGCGCGCGCGCTGCGCAAGACGCGGGCGCAGGTGACGATCATCGATCGTCAGAACCACCATCTCTTCCAGCCGCTGCTCTATCAGGTGGCGACGGCGGCCCTCGCTGCGCCCGACATCGCCGCGCCGATCCGCAAGCTCCTCGCGCGCCAGCAGAACACCACCGTGCTCATGGGCGAGGTCACGCACGTCGACGTCGCCAAGAAGTGCGTGACGCTGGACGACGGCGCGAGCAAGGTCGAGTACGACCATCTGCTGCTCGCGACGGGCATGACGAACGCGTACTTCGGTCACGACGAGTGGCGCGCGCATGCGCCGGGTCTCAAGTCGCTCGGCGAGGCGCTCGACATCCGCGGGCGCATCCTCGCCGCGTTCGAGAAAGCGGAGCGCGAGACGGACGCCGCCGCGCGGCGCGAGCTGACGACGTTCGTGGTCATCGGCGCCGGGCCGACCGGCGTCGAGCTGGCGGGCGCGCTGGCCGAGATCGCGGGGCGCACGCTCGCGCGCGACTTCCGGCACTTCGACCCGCGCACGACCCGGGTGATCCTGATCGAGGCCGGCCCGCGGGTCTTGCCCTCGTTCCCCGAGGACCTGTCGGCCAAGGCGCGCAAGGAGCTGGAGCACCTGGGCATCGAGGTGCGGACCGGCGCGGCGGTCACCGATCTCGGCACCGACTTCGTCGAGCTCGGCGACGAGACGATCGCGACGCGCACCGTGCTGTGGGCGGCGGGCGTGCAGGCGAGCCCGCTCACCTCCCACCTCGGCGTGCCGCTGGATCGCGCCGGGCGCGTCTGGGTCGAGGAGGATCTGTCGGTGCCGGATCGCCCCGAGGTGTTCGTGATC
>CAYSCF010000328.1:0-7466 GCA_964429305.1 uncultured Sandaracinaceae bacterium
CGAGGTCGTGCGGCGCGGCCCGTAGTAGCGATCTCTACCGAAGTGCCCGGCACGCCGGGCCGACACGATTGTGTCGGGTCCGCTCTGCGGACCACTCCGGTCGAGATCAATGGTGCAGCGCGCAGTGCCCTGCGTCGCAGTGCACGGTGGGCGGCGGTCCCTCCATGCAGCTGATCGCGCAGCCGCGCATGCGCGCGGCGCAGATCGCATCGACGCTCGCGACCCAAGCGTGGTTGGCCGCGACGTACTGTGCGCACAAGGGGCAGCAGTCGTCGTCGAGCTTCGACATGCGCACGCAGTCGGCGTCGACCGTGCACGTCGTATCGACCGGAGGGAACGTCGCGGGCGGTGGCGGCGGCACGATCACGGGCGCGGTCGGGTCGGGTCGGGCGTCGAGCCGGATCGGCGCGGGCGTGAGCCCGGTCGCGCGGCCTCTGTAGAGAAAGCGCGGTGCAGCCGTGTTGTCGACGACGACGTCGGCGAAGCCATCGCCATCGACGTCGCCCACGCCGCGTACGCGATACATCCATGGCTCGTCGGGATGGACCGGCGCGAGGCGTTGGGGCTCGGCGACCAACCCCGCCGCGGAGCCGCGATAGAGGAACGCGCCGTCGTGCGCATAGCCACCGACGACGATGTCCTCGTACCCATCGTGGTCGACGTCGCCCGCGCCCGAGACGTACTGAGACCAGCCAGCCGGAGCCGACGCGCCGAGCGCCGTGGGCGTCGGCCCGAGGCCCGCGTGGCTCCCGTAGAAGATCCATCCGCCGTTGCCGCCGTAGCCCGACGTGATCACGTCCGCGCAGCCGTCGTGGTTCACGTCGGCCATCGTGATGTCGTCGCCCATCTGCTGGCCGCCGCCGTCGAGCCGTGTCGCGGGGCCGAGCCGGTGTCCGTCTCCGAGGTGGACGAAGATGGCGTGATCGAGGCTCGTCCCGACGACGACGTCGACGTGGCCATCGCCGTTCACGTCGCGGCCTCCCGCGACCGATGCGCCGTACGTGCTCGGTCCGGCGATGCGCGTGGGCGTCTCGCCGAGGCCGCTCGCGCTGCCGGAGTAGAGATAGATGGCGCCCGTGCTGCCCACGACGAGATCCGCGAATCCGTCCTCGTTCACGTCGCCGGCAGCGGCCGCGGCGACGTTGGCGATCGGCGCGCCATCCGTCGGTATCGGCAACACGGTCGGTCTGCCGACGCCGCTCGGGCCCACGAGATAGACGAGCACGTGATGATAGAGCTCGTCCGTGATCGCGACGTCGCCCCAGCCGTTGCCGTCGAGATCGCCCACGCCCATCGCGTCGCGCCCGAACGCGCCGACGACATCGGGCCCGCCGAGCACGAACGATGCGAGGCGCGGCGACGGGCCGCCGAGATAGACCCCGGCGCCTCCCGAGCCGAGTGACTCGATCACGATGTCTGCGAGACCGTCTCCATCGAGATCCATCGCGGGTGGTGTCGGGATGCTGCGCGGCGCGACCACGGTCGAGGACGGAGGCGCGGGATCGCTCGGGGTCGCGCTCCCGCATGCGGCGAGGAAGGACACGAGCACGATCGCGCGTCGCATCACGCGACCTCGTTCGCATCGAGCACGAAGCGCAGCGACGCCGGCAGCTTGTCCTTCGCGCCGGCCGAGGGGTGCGGCCGCGGCGTCGACAGCGTGTTCCAGAGCAGCAGGTTCTTGCCCTGCCAGCGCGGCTGTTTGCCGATCGCGCGCAGCCCGGCGAGCGCCTTTCCGCTGTACGTCACTTCCCCGGGCTCGCCCGTCAGCCGACGCATCTGCTCGATGCCCTCGACGGCGTCGCTCGTCGGATAGCCGTAGCCCTTGCCGAGCGCATCGCCGTAGAGCGAGAAGCGCACCTTGCCGCTCTGCCGCGTCCACTTCGGCTCGCGCGCCGCGATGAACTTGTCCGTCGCGCGCACGATCGATCCGATCGTGAAGCGATTGCACGCGATGGCGAGCGTGATGCGCACGCCGATGATCTCGGTGTCCCATCCGAGCCACGCCGCGCCCAGCGCGAGCGCAGCCAACGTCCCGGAAGAGCCCGTCGGCAGCACGATCGCGTCGGGCCGCGGCAGCTCACCGCGCGCGACCTGATCCGATAGCTCGATCATCGCATCGATGTAGCCCAGGTTCGCGAGCGGGTTCGCGGCGCCCGGGAGGATCAGATACGCATCCTTCCCCATCGCGCGCCACGTTCGATAGATCGTGGTGAGATAGTTGCCGCCCCACACGAGCTCGGCATCCGCGTCGGCGTCTACGAGCAGGGCCTCTTTCGCGAAGTGCGTGATGGGCTGATCGAAGAGCACGATCTTCACGGGCAGCCCGACCTCGCGCCCGAAGAGCGCCGTCGCCATCGCCTGCGTGGATGCGATCCCGCCCGCAGTGACGATGCGCTTCTTGCCCTTGGCGATCGCGTCGGCGAGCACGAGCTCGTAGCGACGCACCTTGTTCCCGCCGTAGAGCGGCGAGGCGAGATCGTCGCGCTTCATCCAGATGCCTTCGCGCCCGAGCCAGTCGGCGATCGGATCCATCGATGCGACGGGCGTGGGCGCATGCGCGAGCGGCATCCAAGGCAGGGTCGAGAGACCCGGCAGCTCGTCGAAGAGCCGTGGCCGCGTGCGATTCGGCGGCTTCCACTCGGTCGGTCGCGATGCGCTCACGCGCGCAGCGTACGCCGTTCTCAGGTCATCGGCGCGTTCGCCCCCGACACCAGCGCGTTGTACCGATTCACGAGCGACGTCCGATAGAGGCGCGTGACGACGGCGCCGCCGAGCAAGACCGCCCAGACGGTCGTCGTCAGGGTCGTGTGCCCGAGAACGAACCAGTTCGCCGCGAGCATGATCAAGCTCCCGATGAAGAGGACCGCATAGGCGATCTGCAGCATTCCGATCCGACCGCGCAGTTGTTCCTTCTCGTCCATCGTCGTCCTCCCCTTGGGTGCGGCCCCGTTGGCCGGCATGGCCTCAGCACGCCGCGTGCCCGCTCGCGGAGCCTATCATCGGCGGGAACTGTCCGAGCGCGCCGTGTCCGTCGCGTGGGACCGTCCCGACACCGCGCACTAAGCTACACGCATGCAGCTGCTCGGCCTCGACCACGTGCAGATCGCGATTCCGGCGGGCGGCGAAGCGCGTGCGCGTGCGTTCTACGTCGGTCTGCTCGGGCTGCGCGAGGTCCCGAAGCCGCCGCTGCTCGCGGCGCGCGGCGGCGCCTGGTTCGTCGTCGGCGAACAAGGGCTGCACGTCGGCGTCGAGGAGCCGTTCGTGCCTGCGAAGAAGGCGCATCCCGCGTTTCGTCTCGCCTCGCCGGACGCGGTGCGCGCGCTCGCGGCGCATCTCGAAGGGAAGGGCGTCGCCGTGCGTTGGTCGAACGAGACCGCGGATGCCGTGCGATTCCACGCGGACGATCCGTTCGGCAACCGACTTGAGTTCACCGCGCCCGCGTGACCTGCGTCAGTGGCACTCGCCCGCGAGCGTGCGCACGTCGACGTCGGGTGCGATCATCACTCCGCCACCGAACGACGCGCTGTGCGAGCGGGTGTGCAGCGTGATCGCGTCGCAGAGGCCGAAGTCGCCGTACGTGGTCGTGACGAAGCAGAGGTCGTAGCGCTGCGTCGCGTCGCCGACGTGCTCGATGCCCGCGAGGACGTGCGAGCCACCGAGATCGTGGAACTGCACGAACCAGAGATAGTCCGCGAGCGCCTTCAGCGGCCCGGGATCGTCAACGACCGCGCCGAGCGTCGTTCCGTCGAAGTAGTCACAGCGTGTGTTGCGGTAGTGATAGGTGAAGCCGCTGCTCGTCACGTCGACCTCGTGGAACTGCGCGCTCGATCGCTCGGCGCCCGTGAGCGCGGTCGCACCGAAGAGCGCCGTCGCGCGCATGCGCGTGTCGTCGAGCGATCCACTGCACGGCTCTCGCCACTGGGCGCCTTCGTGCGGGCCGAACGTCTCGTCGTAGAAGCCGTCGGGCACCAGCGGGCCGCCATAGACCGCGGCCATCATCTGGGCGTCCGCGATCTCGTCGCAGCTCGTCAGGACGAAGGCCGCGTCGGCTCGCGTGCTCGCGTCTTCGTCCCGCTGGTGCTCGCTCGCGCAGCTGCAGCCGATGGCCACGAGCGACCATGCGAAAGCCGCGACGAAAGCTCTCCCCATCCGATCATGGTAGCGGCTCCTGCCCGCGAATCACGTGCCGGACGAGGCCGCTCTTCTGCGCTACATCGGCGTTGCCGCGCAGCGTCGCGCGGGGCAGGAGATGCGTCGTGCTCGGATCGTCGGTCGCTCGCAGCGTGAGGATGCCTTGCGGGATGCTGGCCCTGGCGATCGTCGGGCTCGCGGTCTTCGCCATCCAGCCGCCCGCACGCTGCCAGGCGCAGTCGCCCGCGCACGTTCGGACGACGAGCGTCCCACGTGGCGTGTGGCTCCATCAGCGGCTCGACCCAACGGCGCCGTGGCTGACTCTGTGCGCAGCCGCCTGCGAGGCAGAGGTGACGCGCGGCGCCGAGCTCGGCCTCTCCCTCGATGGGCGCACGGTGAGCGCCGCTCCTGCCATCACGCTCGATGGCGACGCTGTCCTGCAGTTGCACCTCGACGACCGCCACCTGACGCGGACGTACGGGCTGATCTTGTCGGTCCTCGGCATCGTGGGCGCGCTGACGCTCGGCATCGGCGGCGTGAGCGCGTGGGTCTCGGCGGGCGGACAAGGCGACATGACGGGGCCCGTCACCGCGATGGCGAGCGGTGCGGGTGTGCTGGCGCTCGGGCTCGGCGTGGGCATCGTCCTGATGAACGAAGGGGACCACGTCGAGATCACCGTCGTGCCGTGAGGGCTCGGCATCGCACGTTTGTGGTCCGCGCCGCGCGGAGAAGACGATAGTGTCGATCCATGTCCGTGCAGCCGCGAGGGGTCGCCGCCGACCCGCAAGACGTCGTCGCGAGCCGGCGTCGCCTGCTCGAGATCGGGATGACCGCGGTCTTCGGGGCGTGCGTCGTGTTCGGCGCGCTGCGAGGAGTGACCGAGCTCGTCACCGGCCACGCGACCCCATGGTGGGGAAACGCCGGGGGCGCCGTTCTCATCGGCGCCCTCTACCTCTGGTATCGCCGCGCACCCGACGCGCGCTCGAGCGTCGCGGTCCACGGCACGGCGCTCGTCGCCACGATCGCGCTCGTCATCCCCGCCGCGTACGGGATGCCGTCGTCGAAGTGGTGGCTCTCGCTCGTCGGCTTCTCCGTGCTCTTGATGGGCCGGCGCACCGAAGCGATCGTGTGGACGGTGGTGACGATCGCGCTCGTCCCCATCGTGGCGTTGCTCGAGCCCTCGATCGTCGTCCCCAACGCGATCGGTGAGTCGACTCCCGAGCGCGCGCTCGCCGGCCTCGGGTACGTGCTCATCCTGCTCGCGATCACGCGCGCGTTTCGCATCGTCGCCACCGCGCGTGCCCGTGAGCTGACCGAAACGGCGACCTCGCTCGCGCGATCGAACGCCGTCCGCAACCGGTTCCTCGCGCACATGAGCCACGAGCTGCGCACTCCGCTGCATGGCGTGATCGCGATGACCGACCTCGCTCGCGAAGGCGAAGCGTCCGGCGCGGTCCGCGACCAAGTCGCATCGGCGCAGGAATCTGCGCTCGTTCTCCTCGGCCTGCTCAACAACGTTCTCGACTTCACGCGCGCCGAGGCCGACGCGATCGAGCTCGAGGCGCGCCCGTTCGCGCTCGACGTCGCGCTGGCCGATGTCCTGCGGCCCTTCGCGCTGCAGGCCAAGGCGCGCGGCATCCAGCTCGTCGCGCGCGCCGACCGCGGCATCGTCGCTCGGCGCGTCGGTGATCGCGTCCGGTTCGTGCAGATCGTGCTCAACCTCGTCGCCAACGCGTTGAAGTTCACGTCGGTTGGGCGCGTCGCGCTGCGTGTGGAAACGACGCGCGATCCCGACTTCATCCAGCTGCGCGTCGAGGACACGGGCCGCGGGATCGCGCCCGACAAGCTGGAGCTCGTCTTCGAGCCGTTCCAACAGAGCTCGCGCGAGGATGCGCTGCTCCAGGGCGGAGTGGGCCTCGGTCTCGCGATCGTGCGCGAGCTGGTCAAGCGCATGGACGGCACGGTCACGGTGGCGAGCGACGTCGGCCGCGGGACGACCTTCACCGTCACGTTGCGCTTGCCGCGCGAGGCCGAGGCCGAGGAAGAATTGCCGGAGGAGCTGCTGACGACGAGCGCGCGGCCCCTCGCCCCGCGCGCACCGAAAGGAGCCACGTCTCTCGACGTGTTGGTGTGCGACGACGAGCCGGTCAGTCGAAGGATCCTCGACAAGATGCTCACCGGCGCGGGCCACCGCGTCACGCTGGCCCACGAAGGACAAGCTGCGTGGGAGATCCGGGAGAAGCGCGACTTCGACCTGCTCCTCACCGACGTCGAGATGCCGCTCCTGAACGGGCTCGACCTCGCGCGACGCGTTCGTGACCGCGAGGCGCGGGAAGGGCGACGTCACTTGCCGATCCTCGCTGCGACGGCGCACGTCGGCGAGGACGAGCAGCAACACGTGCTGGAGGCGGGCGTCGACGTCCACCTCGGCAAGCCCTTCACGCGCGAGGCGCTGATGCGCGCGCTGGAACGCGCGATGGCGGGCTGACGAGAGCCGGGTCCTGTTGAGAACGTCTATCGGCCGTCGATTTCGGTGCATTTCGGCCCGGGTGGTTGCGTACATAGGGGAAATCCGCGAGGGCGGATCACCCGGGGAGAATGAACGCATGTCGAAGAAGAGCCTGAGCCCTGAAGAGATCGTGACCGAGTCGACGATGGGACGCCGCGCAGCCGTGGGAATGATCGGCGCCGTCGGCGCGACGATCGCGACGGTTGGAGTGGTCACGAGCGCGCAGGCGCAGGACGACGGCGCACAGCCGTTGTGCAGCGACAGCGACCCGCGTGATCCGGCCGGGTACGGCAGCCACTGCGGCGGAAGCGGCTGCAGCGACAGCGACCCGTACGATCCGGGCGGCAACGGCCGTCACTGCGGCGGCCGCGCCTGCAGCGACAGCGACCCGTACGATCCGGCCGGCCGCGGCCGCCACTGCTGAGCTGATCTCGTTTTCTGTCGAAGGCGCGTCCGAGCAATCGGGCGCGCCTTTCGCGTTCGTGGCAACACTGCGAGCCATGAGCGAAGGCACCAAGCGCGACGACGGCGCCAAGCATCACGGGCCGCAGAGCACGTCGCCGTATCCGATGAGCCGCCTCGCGCCCGTGCACGATCTCGTCGACGTCGCGCGGCGCATTCAGGAGGCCGACGCGGTCGTCGGTGCGGTCGCGAGCGCCGAGCTGACGCTGATCGCCGATCAGATCCGGCGCCTCCAAGAAGAGGCGCAGCGCGTGCTCGATCGGACGCGTCGCAACCTCGATCTGCATCGCGCGCGCTGCTCGTTCGCGCGCAAGCCGGGCGGCGTCTATCACCTCTACCGGCGCCCCGACGGAGAGCTCTGGTT
>CAYSCF010000329.1:0-7464 GCA_964429305.1 uncultured Sandaracinaceae bacterium
CGGTCGTCGAGCGCGCGCGCGCCGCCGCCTACGAAGGCCAGAAGCAGCTCACGGCGCAGCTCGGCGTGCTCAAGGAAGGAGGGCCGGAAGGCGAGCTTCGCTTGCGTTACGCGCGCGAGCTCGCCGGATCGCAGGATCAGGTCAACCGCATGGGCCAGGAGATGCAGTCGCTGGCGACGGAGCGTGATCGCGCGAAGGAAGAAGCGGCGCGCCTACGGGCCGCGCTGGTCGCGAAGGCGCCCTAAGCGCGCACCGATCGGATCCACGCCCCGAGCAGATCCGGCGCCACGGCCGCGACGTGCGTGACGAAGCGCTCGCGCATCGCGTCCGTCGTCAACGTCGCGTACGTGCGCTGTACGCGGGCTTCGGCCAGCGCGCGCGCTTGCTCACTGGGCCGGTGCCGCGCGTACGCCGCCGCCAGCTCGAGCGCGCCCTCTTCGATCGCTTCGCCTTGCGCGAGCAACGCGGCGGCCTCGTCGAGCTCCGCGCTCGTCGGCGACTGCTCCAACCGCGCGAGCAGCTCGAGCGCTCGCAGCGTCGCATCGCCGATCGTGTCGAGCCGCGCTCGCTCGACCTCGCTCAGCGCCCGACCGGTCCGCAGGAGGCGAAGCGCGATCACGCAGCCGAGTCGCACGTCCTGCACGGCCTCGGCGCGCGTGGCCGCGAGCTCGGTCGCCGCGATGCCTTCACGCGTGCGCCCGAGCGCGAGGAGCGTCGCGCCGAGGTTCGCCGTCGCGTACGCCTCCGTGAGCACGTTGCCGACCCGACGCGCCGCTTCGATCGCGCGGCGGAGCGCGGGCTCGGCGGCGCGGAGATCACCGATCTCGCGCAGCGTGTCGCCGAGGTTCGCGCTCGCACCAGCCTCGCGACGCAGATCGCCGCTCTCCGCGTAGAGCGCCGCCGCACGCTCGTAAGCCTCGCGCCTCGCGCCGAGCTCGCCGCGCGCGCCGTGGACGTAACCGCGCGTGTCCCAGACCCACGCCGCTGCGCTCGCTGTGACTCCGTCGAGTGAGCACGCGTCGAGCAGCGCGCGCGCCGCGTCGGCATCTCCTTCGGAGAGACGCACCAGCGCGAGGCGAGAGGTCGCACGCGCCGCATCGGTGGAGACCGGATCGATCGCGATCGCTTCTTCGAGCAGACGGCGCGCCTCCTCGATGCGTCCCGCGCGTCGCGCGCGCTCGCCCAGCTCCACCAGACACGCGGCGCGCTGCGCGGGCGTGCGCGCCGCGAGACGCGCTTCGTCGAGGAGTGACTCGGGCGAGGGCGCTCCCGCGACGAACGGTGCCGCCTCGGCGGCGGCGAAGAGCGCCTCGAACGTCGGCGACCCATTCGCTCGCATCCGCGCGAGCAGGTCGAGCACCCGCGGTCCGTCTCCGGCGTGCGCCGCCCGCGCGAGCGATAGCTCGACGAAGCGCGCCTCCAGAATGGTGTCGCCGCCGCGCTCGGCGTGATGCAGCACGCGCTCGGGAGACACCGACGTGGATGTGGCGAGCCGCGCCGCGATCGATCGATGCGTGCGCGCCGCCGTCTCGGGATCGAGCGCGGCGTACGCGACCTCGGCGACGGCCCGGCTCTCGAAGCGCACGCGCATGCGGCCCTGCTTCTGCGAGACGGCGATGAGCCCCGCGAGCGCGAGCGCGTGGATCCATCCGTCCGCGCGGGTGCCGAGCGCCCAGCGCGCTTCTTCGAGGCTCGTGTCGGCACCGAGGACCGCCAGCGTGTGCGTCGCGCTGCGCAGCTCGTCCGAGAGTCCGTCGAGCTGCGCTTGGATCGCGCTCTCGACCGTGGCCGGCAGCTCCCAGCGCGCGACCTCCGCATCCTCGCCGCGCGCCTTGGCCAAGCGTGCGAGCTCGACTGCGAAGCCCGGATTGCCTCCCGAGCGCGCCGTGAGTGGCTCGGCGATCGATCGCGCCATCGCCGCCCCGACGATCGCCAGCGCGATGCGTCCGATCGCCGCGCTGCCGAGCGGCCCGAGCACGATGGTGCTGCGGCCCGGCAGCTTTTCGCGCGACGTCTCGATGACCAGCAGCGCCCGCTCCCCGAGATCGCGCTCGATCTCGTCGAGCAGCGCACGCGTCGCGTCGTCGGCATCCCGTGCATCCTCGACGACGAGGACCACGAGATCGGCGCGCACGAGATCTTCGCCGAGATGATCGAGGATGCGCGCCCGACGCTTGTCGACGGCCAACGCAGCGGTTCCCTCGCCGTCGTCCGTCTCTTCGATGTCGTACGCGTCGAAGAGCGTCGCGTACGGCGCCGTCGATCCCGGTACTCCGTGCCCGACGCGTGCGATCACCGCGGGGTCCATCCGATCGAGGAACGCGCGCAGAAGCGCAGTCTTTCCCATGCCGGCCTCGCCGACGAGGCCCACGCGCACGACCGCGCCTGCACGCGCACGATCGGCCGCCTCGTGCAGCGCGGTGAGCTCGGCATCGCGCCCGACGAGCTCCGCCGGCGGCGGGATCGACGGCGTCGCGCTGGCGAGGAACGCGGCTCCGTCCGTGTCACGCTCGATCGTGTGGGTGTCCGCGACGAGCGCGGCGAGCTCCGGCGTGATCCACACGCGCCCCGAGCTCAGGCGCGCGCGATCGAGCAGCGCTGCGAGCGACGCGAGCGACGTCTCGTCGATCTCGGCGCCGAGCGAGCGTGCCCGCGCCGCGCCGACCGCGACCGGAACCGAGCGCAGCGACGAAGCGAAGCGCAGCGCACGATCGAGCTCGTCGCCACGTGCCGCGGATCGTCCGAAGACGATCGCCGACGCCGAAGCGAGGATCGAGAACACCTCGGCACCCCCAGCCTCGGCGCTCTTCTGGATCTCGGCGGACACCGTCCCATCGACGAGCACGAGCGCGACCGTTCGCCAGGTCTCGCTCGTGGGAGTGAGGATGGGCTGGCTCGGCCGCCCTTCTCCTTCGGCGCGGACGGTCCGCAACGCACGCGCGAGCTCGGCGGCGCTCGCGAAACGATCCTCGCGCTTCTTCGCGAGGCAGCGCTCGACGATGCCGACGAGCTCCAGCGAGAACGAAGGCCGCTCGCCGACGTCGAAGAGGCTCGGGAGCGCGTCGTTCTGCACGGCGAACGCGCACGCGACCACGCTCTCGCGTCGGAACGGGAGCTGTCCGGCGAGCGCTTCGTAGAGCGTCATCCCGAGCCCCCAGATGTCGCTGCGCGCATCGACCGGTGCGCCCCGCGCTTGCTCGGGAGAGAAGTACGCGGGAGTGCCGATCATCGCGCCGGTCGACGTCAGGCGCGTGACGGTCCCTGCGAACGTCGCGACGCCGAAGTCGAGGATCTTCAGCGTGCCGTCGGTCGTGACGAAGAGGTTCGAAGGCTTCACGTCGCGGTGGACGATCCCGGCCGCGTGGATCGCGGCGAGCCCTTCCGCGGCCTGCGCGAAGAGACCGACGAGGCGCGCGACGTCCTGCGGCTCACGCAGCACTTGATCGAGCGATCGCCCGACGAGCAGCTCCGTGACGACGTACGGCTCACCGTCGCGATCGACGCCCGACGCGAGCACGCGCACGACGTTGGGATGCACGACGCGCACGTCGGCCTCGCGTGCGAGACGCTGCGTGACCTCGGGATCGCGCAGCGAGAGCCGCTTGATCGCGACCGCCCGGCCCGCGGGATCGATCGCGCGGTAGACGATGCCCATGCCGCCGCGTCCGAGGATGCCCTCGAGGACGTAAGGGCCGAGGCGCTCGCCAACGGGGCCGATAGCCGAGGGGCTCTGCCGCTCGCCGCTGCTCATCCGTCTCGGAAGCGCTCGGCATCGAGCTCGTGCGACTCGAGCCATCGATAGACCTGCTTGCGCGAGCGACCCACGGCGCGCGCGAGGTCGGTCACGTTGCCGCGGTGCTCTCGAAGAAGCGTCTCGAGCTCGGCGCGCGACGGCGGACCCGCTTTGCTCTCGGTCGGCGGCTCGCTCGGTTCGTCGGCGACCGTCTCGCTCTTCGGCTCGCTCAGGCGCGCCGTGTCGGTGAGCCGTGACTCGATCACCGAGAGCTCGATCGGCGTCTCACTGGTATCGGCGTGCAAGCGCAGCTGCGCTGCGATCGTCCGCAGCTCGCGGACGTTGAACGGCCACGGATGCGAGAGCAGCGCGCGCAACGTCGCGAAGCGCAGCGCCGGTCGCGATCCACCGAGGTGGTGCGTGAGGATCGGCAGGATGTCCTCGCGTCGCGCGCGCAGCGGCGGCAGCTCGAGCGTGAACTCGGCGAGGCGTGCATAGAGATCGCCGCGGAATCGACCCGCCTTCACGTCGGCGATCAGATCGCGATTGGTGGCCGTCACGATCCGCGCATCGACCGGCGTCGCGCTCGTCGCACCGACCGCCACGACGGTCTTGTCCTCGAGCGCGCGCAGCAGCTTCGGCTGCAGCTCGAGCGGGAGATCTCCGATCTCGTCGAGGAAGAGCGTCCCTTCGTCCGCGCGCCGGAACCAGCCCTCGCTCGCTCGCTGCGCGCCCGTGAACGCGCCCGCGGCGTGACCGAAGAGCTGCGACTCGGCGAGCGTCGCCGGGATCGCCGCGCAGTTCACCGCGACGAGCTCTCCACGCCGGCCCGAGCGCGCATGGAGCGCGCGTGCGACGACCTCTTTGCCCGTGCCGCTCTCGCCGAGGAGCAGCACGCTCGTCGACGACGGAGCGACCTTCGCGATCGCGCGGCGTACGGCGCTCATCGCGGGCGACTCGCCGACGAGGCCTTCCGTCTCCGGGGCTTCGAGCGCCTGCCCCTCGCGCACGAGGAGGATCGTCTCGCCGAGCGAGATGACGTCGCCGTCGAGCAGAGGTGAGCGACGCACGTCTCGACCGTTGACCGCCACCCGCGCGCTGCCGACGGCGGAGACGGTGAGGCTCCCGTCGGGCTCTTCCTCGATCACCGCGTGCTTTCGCGAGAGCCACGGGTCGGACGAAACGCCGAGCGATGCAGGGCCGATCGCGCGGCCGATCTCGAGGCGGGCGCCGATCAGCGGCATCGAGCGCGGCGTCTCGAGGACTTCGGACGCGACGCAGAGCGCGACGAGGCGTCGTGCGGTGCGGGGCTCGTGCTCGCGCCTCGCGCGGAGCGTGGTGTCCATCGGTGAGGTCATGACGATCGGAAGCCGAGAAGTATACGGGAGCGATGCCTCAAGGGAGCAGCACGATCGAAGGCGCGCTGACCTCGGGGTCGGTGCGGAGCACGGGCGTCGGGTTCGACTCCATGATCACGTCCTGCGTGACGAGCCCCGGAAAACCGCCGTTGTTGATGTTCAGCAGTGGGCTCAGGATCATGCCCACTTCATTGTCGACGATGCGTCCGCGCCTCAGCGTCACGCTCACGCCACTCGTCGCGATCAGCCCCGCCTCTTCGGCGTAATGCGTGAGGAAACCGTTCACCTCGGCGACGGCACCGTCGTGGAGGACGAGCGCGGCCCCGCCCTGCGCTTGGTCGCAGCACACCGCGCGATGGACCGTGCCGATCGCGAGGTCGGTCGCGTCGAGCGTCGCGCCTGCACCGGAGATCAGCACGCCCCAGCGCGTCACGTCCGAGACATCCATGCGGACGAGCGTCACCATCGAGGGCGGGTCGGACGGCGCGTCCACCTGGGCGCAGAGGCCGATCCCGTTCGTGTCGTCGACCGACGTCACGTGCTGGATCGTGAGATCGGTCGCCGTCAGCGTGCCGCCCTGGAGCAGGATGCCGACGCTGTGCACGTCGTGCACGAACGCGGTCTGCAGCGTGAGAGTCGAGCTGCCGTTGACGACCGCGCCGAAGCCATCGTGGGCCGACATCGCCGACACGTTCGCGATCTCCGCCTGGGTCAGATCGATCTGCGATGCGCCCGTCAGCGCCACGCCGTAGCTCTCCGTGCCGTCGAAGTGCGCGCCCGTGACGTGCACGGTCGCTCCTGCTTCGGCCAGAAGCGCGCCGCCCGTGCCCGCCGTCATCGTGGGATCGTGCACGACGTTGTGCACGGTCGCGTCGGTGAGCGTGAGCTCGCCACCCGTGACGCCGATGCCTTGCCCGAGCGCGCCGTCGATCCACACGCGATCGACGGTCGTCGTGCTCATGAACGGAGCGATGCCGGCGCTCTGCACGGCTCTGATCACGAGGTCGCTCGCGACGTACGTGCCGCCGCCGAACAAGATGCCACCCATGCCCGTCGTGTCGATCCACGCTTCCGCGAGCGTCATCGGCGTCGGCGGGCTCCTCGTGTCGCTGATGAAGCCCATCGCGACGGCTGCGACCTGTCGAGCCATCACGTGGCGCGCGTCGAGCGCGTGGCCGCTCACGGCGATTCCGTTCCCGCCGACGTGCTCGATCGCGAGCGTGTCGATGGTCAGCGCCGAGGTCTGTGCGAACTGGATCGCGTTCGTGTCGGCGGACATCGCCGTCATGTCCGCGACGAACATACGCGTCAGCTGCGCGCTCGCCGCGCCCGACACGTCCAGCGCGGGGCCGAACACGTGCTCGATCGCCACGTCTTCGAACGTCACGTCGTGCGGGCCGCGCACTGCGAACCCGGCGACCACGTCGTGCATCTCGACGCCCGACACGTGCAGCGAGCCGCCGGTCACGATGCCTTCCGCGAGCATCGTGATCTCGATTCGATCGAGGGTGAGCGTGTGGATCGAGTCGCCGACGATGCCGCCGGCGCCGGTGAGCCGCAGGCGTCGCAGCGTGACGTCGCCGACGACGGTCCTGTCGCCGACGACGAGCGTCGTGGAGGTCGGGCACGCGCCGGAGATCGTCGCCTGAGTGACGCTCGCCCCCATGTCGTAGGAGCCCGCGCCGAGCGCGATGTTCGTCGCGCCGCTCGCGATCGCTTCGTCGATCGTGCCGAAAGGATGGTCGAGCGATCCGTCTCCCGCCGTGCTGCCCGAGAGGACGTACACCGCGCCGGCGAGGGCCTCGGGCGGCATCGCGCTGCAGTCGTCCGCGATGTCGACGCATCCGCCGGCCGCGAGGCGTCGGCCCGCGGCGCACACCGGGCGATGTCCGTCCGGCCACGGCTCGCACGTCTCCGGATCGTGGAGCGCCGTCCAGCCGTCTGGGCACGTCGCGCGCGGAACGCCCGGCGCCATCGGCATCGCGGGTGCAGCGACGGCGAGAGCGTTCGCATCCGCGGGGCCGGCGTCGGTCGCCGGTGCGGGCACGTCGCACGCGCTCAGCACGAGCGCACTCCACAGTGCGTGCTTGAACATCCTCCGATGGTGCGCCGGACCGAGCATCACTCTCCCCGAGCACGAGTCGTGACCCAGCCCGGGCGTGACCGCCACGTGACCGTCGCGTGTGACGGTCTCATGGTGCCGGTCGGGTCTCGTCGCGCTCGTCGCGAAACCAGCGCGATCCGATCTGGATCGTGCGTTGCTCACACTGGCGGACGTCCCGTGGTGCGACTAGAGGAGAGGGCATGACGAGGGGATCCGAGGCTCGATGGATGCTCGCGGCCGCGGCGGCGGTGATGGCGTCCTGCGGTGGC
>CAYSCF010000330.1:0-7447 GCA_964429305.1 uncultured Sandaracinaceae bacterium
GAAGGGCTTCGAGGGAATGGTTCCGCTCGGACGCTACGGTACGAACGAGGAGATGGCGCGCGCCGCGCTCTTCCTCGCATGCGACGACAGCAGCTACTGCAACGGCACGGCGCTCGTGGCCGACGGCGGCTTCGTCATCGGTTGATCTCTACCGGAGCAGTCCGCAGCGCCCGGTGGAGATCGATCACGCCGGGCGCAGCAGCGTGCTGAGCGTGGTGAGCAGCTCGTCGACCTTCACGGGCTTCGTGAGGTAGCGCGCGAAGCCCGCCTCCTCGGCGCGGCGCACGTCGCGCTGCATGGCCGACGCGCTCAGCGCGACCACCGGGATGTGCTTGGTGCGCTCGTCCGCGCGGAGCTGCCTCAGCACCTCGAAGCCGCTGATGCCCGGCAGGTTGATGTCGAGGATGACGAGGTTGGGCACGACCGTCTGCGCGAGATCCAGGCCGAGCTCGCCGGTCGGCGCGGTCAGCAGCTTCACGCGCGGGAAGTCGATCATGACCTCCTCCATGAACGCGAGGTTGGCCGGGTTGTCCTCCACGTAGAGAATGGTCGCGTCCGTCAGCGCCGCATCGACGTCGGCCTTTCGCTCCAGACTCTCGCCCGAAGCGATGCCGGACGCTTGCAGCGGCAGCTCGACCCAGAACTCGGAGCCCTTCCCTTCGTGGCTCTCGAAGCCGACGCGTCCGTCCATCATCTCGGCGAGACGACGCGTGAGCGCGAGGCCGATGCCCGTTCCTTCGATCGGCCCCGTTTCCTGACCGGCGCGATAGAAGGCCTGGAAGAGGCGGTCCTGTCGATCCTTCGGGATGCCGGGGCCGTCGTCGCTCACGCTCACGCGCACATGCTCGCCGACGCGTCGCGCGCGCAGGATCGCGCGGCCCTCGTGCTTGCCGTACTTGATCGCGTTCGATCCGAAGTTGAGGACGATCTGGGCGAGCCGCGTGCGGTCGGCGCGGACCATCCAGCGCTGCCCATCGTCGTCGAGCTGGATGGTCACGCTGCGGCGCTGCGCCATCGCGGAGAGCGTGCTGGCCGCCTCGTCGAGCACCTCGCGCACGACGACGGGCTCGAGCGAGAGCGGGATCGAGCCGGCCTCGACGCGCGCCAGATCGAGCACGTCGTCGATGAGACGCAAGAGATGCTCGCCACCCTTGAGCACGTGCTCGACGAGGCGCTTCGGTCGCTCTCCGACGCTCGCATCGCGCTGGATGAGCTGCGTGAAGCCGAGCACGGCGTTCAGCGGTGTGCGCAGCTCGTGGCTCATCGATCGGAGGAACTCCGTCTTGGCGGCGTTCGCGGCCTCGGCGTGGCGCTTGGCCTGCTCGAGCTCGCGCTGCCGCTGCACGTCGTCCGAGAGATCGTAGATCGTCTTGACGCGCCCGCCCTCTGGCGTGATGCGATCGACGATGCGCAGGAAGCGGCCATCGCGCGAGCGCACCTCGATCGCGCCCGAGGGTGCGCGGTGGTACGCCACGCGGCGAGCGCGATGCCCCTCCAGCGTCTCTTCGCCGAGGTCGAGCGTCGCGATCTCGGCATCGAGCAGCGCCTCGAACGGGACGCCGACGACGGGGCCGGTCCACGCCGGCAGACCACGTCGGTACACGCTGTTGCAGAGCACGAGCTTGTCGTCGGCGTCGAAGATCGCGAGCGCGTCCTGCACGCTCTCGAGCGCGCTGAGCAAGCGCTCGTGCGCGACGGTCGCCGCGCGCTGCACGGCCCGACGCTCGGTGATGTCGCGCACCGCAGCGGCCACGAGCTTTCCACGCGAGGTCTCGATCGGGCTCAGGGCGATCTCGACGGGAATCTCGGTACCGTCGCGCCGCACGCCCCAGAGATCGAGGCCCATCCCCATCGCGCGCGGGCGCGCGTTGCGCGCGTAGCTCTCGCGATGCGACGTGTGCCCGTTTCGGAAGCGTCGCGGCAGGAGCATCTCGATCGGCTGACCGACCAGCTCGGCCCGAGACCAGCCGAAGACGCGCTCGGTCTGCGCGTTCACGACGATGATCTTGCCCTCCGCATCGACGAGCAACATCGCATCCGGTGCCGCATCGAAGAGCGGTCCTGCGGCGAGCTCGGCCCAATCGATGTGGTCCTTCATGTGTGAGCCCTCGGCAGCGTGACCAGAAACGATGCGCCCGCGCGCGTTCCGTCGACGCGGATGGTGCCGCCGTGCGCGATCACGGCGGCGCGGCAGAAGGCCAAGCCCAGACCTCGTCCGGACCGAGTGGCGTTCGCGCTGGGATCGAGCTGCACGAAGGGATCGAAGATGCGCTCGCGGAGAGCTTCGGGAATGCCCGGGCCCGTGTCCTCGATGCGCAGCTCGTCGGCGTCGGGCCCGCTCGTCGCGCGCACGAACACCTCGCCGCCCTTCGGCGTGTGCCGCAGCGCATTGTCGACGAGGTTCTCCATCACGCGGCGCAAGAGGGCGTCGTCGGCGGACAGGCGCAGATCGTCGGGCACGTCGACGACGATGCGCAGCTTGCGCGCGGTCGCCTGCGCACCGAGCGCCCCCGCGACCGAGCGGGCGAGCGGCGCGAGCGCGAAGTCGGCGCGGCGCGGCGTCAGCTGACCTTCGTCGGCCTTCGAGAGATCGAGCAGGTTCATCACGAGCAAGCTCAGGCGTTCGCATTGCTCGACGATCGCCGTCGTGGCCTCGAGCGTGCTCTGGTCGATCCCCGGCGTTCCCGCGATCAGGTTCGCGTAGAGCTGCATCGTGGAGAGCGGGTTCTTCAGATCGTGCACGACGAACGCGGTCAGACGCTCCTTCTGCAGCTGGACGCGCATGAGGTCGTCGCGCTGCCGCCGGATCTCGGCGAGCTGCTGGCGTACCTCTTTCCCGAGCTGTCGCACCCGGAGGGAAGCCTCGACGCGCGCGAGCAGCTCGGCGGGCCGAACCGGCTTGTTCAGGAAGTCGACTGCTCCCGCGGCGCGCGCGCGATCGAAGGTGTCGATGTCGCGCAGCGCGGTCAGGAACACCACCGGCACGTCGTCGCCGCCCGGAAGAGCGCGCAGCCGCGCGAGCGTCTGGAACCCGTCGAGCCCGGGCATGCGCACGTCCATCAGGACCACATCGACCGCGCCCTTCTGGAAGGTCGCGAGCGCTTCTTCACCCGAGCCGGCTTCCACGACGTCGATGCCTTCGGGCGCCAGTGTCTCGACCACGAGCAGGCGGTTGACCTCGTTGTCGTCGACGACGAGGACTCGGGATCGAGAAGAAGGCGTCACGCTCAGCGGATCGGTCCCACGAGGGCGGTGCACAAGCAAGGGGGCTGCTCACGGATGGGCTTCGCAACATCCCCCTTCCGGGGTGACGAAGAGCGGGCGCGAGACCGTCACGAGCGCGCCCAGCACCAGCGTGATCGCCATCGCGCGCGCCAGCACTGGGGACGACGCGATCCGCACGCGACCGAGCCCCACGCCCGAGATTCCGACGACCAAACCGCTCGTGATCGCGAGACTGCCCATCGCCACCGCGCCCAACGCGGCACTGCCCGTGCTCGCCGCGAGCAGCACGCCCGACGCGATGACGCCACACGGGAGCAGCGCGCTCAGCGCTCCGAGCAGCATCGGAGCACGTCGCACGCGACCGAGCATCGATGCCAAGCCCCGCGTGGCACGCTCACGCATGCTCGGCGCGCGCGGCGAGCGACCGAGCGCCGTGAGCGGCTCCGAGCGCTGCGCGCGCGGCCAGAGCTGCGCTGCGACGACGACCAATGCGATGCCGAGCGTGATCGACAAGATCGTTCCGCCCGCGGCGGGCACGAGCTGCGTGAGCGCGCCACCGAACGCGCCCGCGGCCGCGCCGAGCCCGGCGTATCCGATCACGCGCCCGAGCTGGTAGCGCACGACGCGTCCGGGCTCCGTCTCGCCGCTCGGCGCGATCGCGACGAACGCGACGAGCGGACCGCACATCGCGATGCAGTGGAGCGCGCTGACGAAGCCGAGCGTGATCCCGAGCAAGGCGGCCGAGGGCATGGCGGCCAGGATTGCAAGCGCGAGGCCGATTCGATGCACGCGCCAGACGCACGTGTTGCGCAAGCTTTGCGTCCGTCGCGAACGAACTGCGCCCGCATCGCAGGGATCGACGCCCAGCGTGATGGCGCGCGCCGTGCTCGGCGAGGCGCGTGGCCCGACCCATTTCCACTCTCCATGCAGTCTCGTCGACGACGCGTCCGGCCACGTGCGCGCACTGCGGCTCGGCCCTTCCGCGCGTCGGCGTGATCGAGGAACAGGGGCGCGCGTACTGCTGCACCGGATGCAGCACCGTCGCGACGCTGCTCCGAGACTCGGGGCTCGAGCGCTACTACGCCTTGCGCGGCGAGGCGGAATCGCCGGTCGCGTTGCCCGAAGCGCGGCGTCGCGATCTCGCGTGGCTCGAGCCCATCGCGGCCGGCTTCGCGGCGCCGGGTGTGTGCTCGGCCACGCTCGACGTGCAGGGCATCCACTGCAGCGCGTGCGTCTGGCTCGTGGAGCAGGTCTTCCGCCGCCAGCCCGGCGGCGTGCGGATCGTCGTGGATCCGTCGGTCGGCCGCGTCGAGATGTGGGCGCGCTCGGGGTTCGATCTGAGCGCTTTCGTCCAGAACGTCGAGCGATTCGGCTACGTGCTCGGCCCGAGCCGCAAGACGGCGAGCGCAGGCGAGGACGTGCTGCTCGTGCGCACCGCCATCGTGGTCGCGCTCGCGTTGAACGCGATGAGCTTCGCGCTCGCGCTCTACTTCGGTCTCGCGGAAGGCCTCGCCGCGACCGCGGCGCGCGTGCTCGAAGCCTCGCTCTCGGGCGCAGCGGTGCTCGTCGGCTCGCCTCCGATCCTGCGCAGTGCGTGGGCCTCGATCCGCGCGCGGATGCCATCGCTCGACGTGCCGATCGCGCTCGGCATCGTGCTCGCGGGCGCGAGCTCGGCGATCTCGGGCTTCGCGCATCGCGACCCTGGATACCTCGACACGCTGAGCGTGTTCGTCGCGCTCGTGCTCGTCGGACGCTGGCTCACCGAGCGCGCGCTGCGACGCGATCGCGATCGCCTTCTCTCCGATCCCGGCGCAGACGGGCTCTTCGCACGCCGCACCGATGCGAGCGGCACGCACGTGGTACGCGCGACCTCGATCGTACAAGGCGACATCCTCGCCGTCGGCCCGGGGGAGGTCGTTCCGGTGCGCGCGACACTCGCCGCGCCCGCGACGTTCTCCCTCGAGTGGATCTCCGGCGAGTCCGAGCCCTGCGCGATCGCCGCAGGATCCAGCGTTCCCGCAGGCGCGATCCACACCAGTGACACGCTCGCGCACGTGCGCGCCGACGAGAGCTTCGCGACCTCGACGCTGCTCACCCTTCTCTCTCGGCCCACCGAAGCGCGTGGGCATCACGCCTCCGCGTTCTGGGAGAAGGTCTCGCGCATCTACGTCGCCAGCGTGCTCGTGCTGGCCACCGTGACGTTCGTCGGCTGGCTGATCGCGACGGGCGATGCGCTACGCGCGCTCGATGCGACGACGGCGCTCCTCGTCGTGACGTGCCCGTGTGGGCTCGGGATCGCGACGCCGCTCGCGTACACGCTCGCGCTCGGCGCTCTCCGGCGGCGCGGTCTCTTCGTGCGCCACGCCGACGTGCTCGATCGCGTGGGCGACGTGCGGCGCATCGTGTTCGACAAGACCGGGACGCTGACGACCGGTCGCTCCCATCTCGTGTCGACCGAGCCGCTGCGTGCGTTGACCACGCTCGAGCGCGCTCGCCTGGTCGGCCTCGCGCGCGCGTCGTCGCATCCGGCGAGCACCGCCATCGCGCTGGCGACCGTCAAGGAGCCGTCGGTCGTGCTCGACGGTGTGCGCGAGATCATCGGATCGGGCGTGGAGGGCCGCGCAGGCGACGTCGTGCTGCGGCTCGGTCGCGCCGACTGGGCCGCGACGGAGACGGGCTCGCGCGATCTCGTCTTCACCATCGACGGCCGCATCGCTGCGCGCTTCGCGCTCGAAGAGACGCTGCGCGACGATGCACGCGCCGATCTCGATCGCCTCTCTGCGCGCGGCCTCGAGCTGCGCGTGCTGAGCGGCGATGCGCCCGAGCGCGTCCGTGCGATCGCGAGCGCGCTCGACATCGATCCGGCCCATGCCGAGGGCGGCGCGAGCCCGGACGACAAGGCCGCGCGTCTGGCCGCACTGGATCGACACGACACGATGTTCATCGGCGACGGCCTCAACGACGCGCCTGCGATCTCGCGCGCGTTCGTGTCGGGAACGCCATCGGTCGAGCGTCCCTTCGTGCCCGGCCGCGCCGACTTCTACTTCGTCACGCCCGGTCTCGGCCCGATCGGTGCGCTCTTCGACGCCGCGGCGCGCGTGCGCTCGGTGGCGCGCGCGAACCTGACGATCGCCGTCGTCTACAACGCCATCGTCGTGACGCTGGCGATGGCCGGCATGATGCGCCCGTGGCTCGCGGCGATCGCGATGCCGCTCTCGTCGATCGCCGTCGTCACGCTCGCGCGCGTCCGCATGAGCGAGAAGAAGTCGTGATGCGTGCGGCGCAAGATCTGCGCGTCGGCGCGAACGCCGTGCGCACCGAGCGCGGGAAATTCGCGCGGTACCGCTGGCCCGCTGCGTGCTCATGCACGCGCATGGACGCTCTGATTCTCACGATGTTCGTCTCGCTGGTCCTCGCTGCAGGCGGCGTCGGGATGTTCGTGTGGCTCGCGGGCGCACGAACCTTCGATCACGCCGACCGGCTCGCTCTCCTTCCGATGGACGACGACGCCGCTCCCACGCCTTCCGCGCTTCCCACCACCCGCCCCGAGAAGGATCCGACATGACTGCCGCCGCCACGATCGACGATGTCCCCGCAGCTGCGACGACCCGCACGATCGTCTACGACGACCGCACACCCCGCGACTTCGCCTTCGCCTCCGTGGGCTGGGGCATCGTCGGCATGCTCGTCGGCGTCATCATCGCGCTGCAGATGGCGTGGTACCCGGCCAACATCGGCCCGTACCTGACGTTCGGCCGCCTGCGCCCGCTGCACACGAATGCGGTCATCTTCGCGTTCGTCGGCAACATGCTCTTCAGCGGCGTCTACTACTCGACGCAGCGCCTGCTCAAGACGCGCATGGCGAGCGACGTGCTCTCGCGCGTCCACTTCTGGGGCTGGCAGCTCATCATCGTGTCGGCAGCGATCACGCTCCCGCTCGGTCTGAGCCAAGGCAAGGAGTACGCAGAGCTCATCTGGCCGATCGACATCGCGGTCACCCTGATCTGGGTCGTCTTCGCGGTGAACTTCTTCTGGACCATCGGGATCCGGAACGAGAAGCACCTCTACGTCGCGCTCTGGTTCTACATCGCGACGATCGTCACGATCGCGATCCTGTACATCGTGAACAACCTCGCGCTGCCGATCTCGGCGACGCAGAGCTACGGCGTCTTCAGCGGCGTGCAGGATGCGCTGGTCCAGTGGTGGTACGGGCACAACGCCG
>CAYSCF010000331.1:0-7422 GCA_964429305.1 uncultured Sandaracinaceae bacterium
CAAGGCGCGCCTCAAGCGTCTCTTCAAGCAGCGCCAGCAGGAGCTCGACAAGGCGCAGGGCGAGCTCAAGTCGCTGAAGGAAGAGTTCGACGCGCAGTCCGACACGCTCTCCGACTCGGCACGGCAGGAGCGCCTCGATCAGATCCAGAAGCAGTTCATCGAGCTGCAGTCGACGTATCAGGAGTCGCAGCGCGAGCTGGCCGAGAAGGAAGCGGAGATGACGCAAGAGATCATCGCCCGCATGGAGACCATCCTGCGCCGCGTCGGCCAGGAAGAGGGCTACACGCTCATCATCGAGCGCAACGAGGGCGGCGTGATCTTCGTGCCCGGCAACCTCGATCTGACCGACGTCGTGATCCAGCGATACAACGCGGGTGAGGGGCGCGAGGCGGACTCCGAAGGAGGATCGTCCTCGTCGTCGGGCTCCTCGGGGAGCAGCGGCTCGTCGGGCTCGTCCACGGGGACCGGTACGGGGGGAGCGCGATCGTCGAAGCGCCCGCCATCGACGACCGCGCATCCGCCCGCCACGACGCACTGACGGTCGTCCGTACACGTTGCTTCGAGCCCGTGGGTCGCCGATGATGCGGCGCCCATGGAGCTCGACGTTCAACGGATCCTCCGGATCCTGCCGCATCGCACGCCGTTTCTGCTGATCGATCGGGTCACCGAGGTGCAGCCGCGCAAGTCCGCGCGGGCGATCAAGTGCGTCACCGCGAGCGAGCCGTGGGCCGCCGGGCACTTCCCCGGTCAGCCGGTGTTCCCGAACGTCCTCCTGCTCGAGTCGATGTTCCAGCTGCTGGCGATCCTCGCGTACGCGTCCGAGCCCTTCGATGCGACGCAGAAGGTCGTCTACTTCCTCGGTGTCGAGCAGGCGAAGTTCCGCAAGGCGGTGGTTCCGGGCGATCGCGTCGAGCTCGAGCTCGAGGTATCGCAGCGCCGCTCGAACATCTGGAAGGCGAGCGTCACGGCGGTCGTCGACAAGAACTTGTGTGCCCAGGCGGAGATCCTCGCCGCCATCACCGAACGCGAACAACTGTAACGAGCGCGAAACCGCGTTGCCGCGGTGGGGCTTTCCTCCTACAACGGCCCGCCCGTGCAAAGGCCGGCTCGCCTCCTCGCGCTCTCGTTCGCTGCGCTCGCTTGCGCGTGGCCGCTCGCGGCAGTGACGACGGCGCAAGAGGACGACGACGACATCGATCTCGGTGTCACGGCCGCGGACGCCATCGGGCACACCAAGCAGCCGCCGGCGAGCTACGACGACGAAGAGATCCCGACGATGGATCTGCAGGCGTTCACGCATCACGCCGAGCGCACGTATCCGGGCATGCGCGCGGCCGACGCCCGTATCCGCGCGGCCCACGCGCAGCTCGACGAGGCGTGGGTGAGCCCGTTCTTCCAGGGCGCGGTGACGGCAGGCTTCACGCTCGCCCCCGAAGCGCACGGCAGCCCGATGTTCTCGCCCGACGCGCAGGTGCCGATCACGAACCCGTGGCAGCCTGTCGTCGGCATCGCCGTCGAAGGCCTCATCCCGCTGTGGACGTTCGGAAAGCTCGGCGGCCTCCGTGATGCCGCGCGCGCCGGCATCCGCGCGGCCGAGTCCGATCGCGCGCGCGTGCGCAACCAGCTGCTCTACGACGTCCGTCGCGCGTACTTCGCGCTGCAGCTCTCGCTCGACGTACAGCAGATGCTCGCCGAGGGCCTGCCCCAGATCCGCGCGGCCGTGCAGCACGTCGAAGAGCGCCTCGCCGAGCAGGATCCCGACGTGACCGAGACCGATCGCTATCGTCTCTCGGCCGCGCTCGCCGAGGTCGAGGGCCGCGAGGCGCAGGCGCGTCACCTCGAGATGTCGTCGCGCGCCGCGCTGCGCATCCTGACGGGCGTGCGGCACTTCGAGGTGCCCGAGTGCCCGCTCGCGCTCGTCGACGTCGATCTCGATCCGCTCGACACGTATCTCGCGCATGCGCTCTCCGATCGTCCCGAGATCCGCATGCTCGAGGCGGCGACGCGCGCGCGCGAAGCGAGCCTCGACATCGCACGCGCCGGGTTCTTGCCCGACATCGGTCTCACGTATCGCTTCGCGATCAGCTACGCGCCGGGCATCACCGATCAGACGAACCCGTTCATCATCGATCCGGCGAACTACACGAACATCGGTGCGGGTCTCGCGATGCGCTGGTCGCTCGATCTCTGGGGCAACGCGTATCGCGTCGATCGCGAGTCGGCGCTGCTCGACGACATCCACGGCCGCAGCGACGAAGCGCGCGCCGGCCTCGAGCTCGAGGTGAACGACGCGTACGAGACCGTGCTCGAGGCGCTGCGGCGCGCGGAAGCGTACGACCGCGGTCGGCGCGAGACGCGCGCGTGGTTCATCTCGGCGGCGCAGGGCGTCGAGATCGGAACGGCACAGCTCTCGGACATGGTGGACGCCGTGCGCGCGTACTTCACCGCGCGCTACAGCCACCTGCAGGCGATCGCCGACGCGGACACCGCGCTCGCGAATCTCTCGCGCGTGTCGGCGATGACGGTCGCCGAGCACTGGGAGCGTAGCTGCGACTAGCTCATCGCGGCAGCGGCGAAATGGTGTGACCGTCGATCGGGTCGACGATCCACTCGTACCGGTCGAGCTGAACATGCACGCCGTCCGGTAGCTCGAACACACGCTCGAGGCGCGTGCCTTCCGGAACCGCGCGGCACCAGCGCTCCGCGTCCGTGGCGGCCTCGATGCGACACACCTTGCTCCAGGGGTCGCTCCAGGGCGCGGTGTGATCGATCTGCGCGTACTGCTCGCTCCGCTCCTGTGCCGGCCAGCGCGCCACGATCGTCGACGTGAGCCCGTGCGCGCGGTACGCCCATGCTCCGATCGCCACGAGCGACAAGACCGCCATCGCGCCGAGCGACACTACTCCCCATCCGATCCCCTGATCCGTCATCTCGCAAGGGCACCTGGCACGGATGGCGCCCGCCTGCGAATACTTCGCCCAGCGCCCTCGTCAGAGGGACAGGAGCACTCGATGCGCACGGCCATTCTCCTCCTCCTCTCGACGTTGGTCTTCGTGCCCGCCGTGGCGTCGGCGCAGGGTGGCCCGGCGACGCGCTACATCCGCGCGCAGAATCAGCAGCTCGATCACATCCTGACGCAGCCGGCTTCTCCGGCCCGCGATGCCCAGGTGACGACCATGCTGGTCGACCTCCTCGACTTCGACGAGCTCTGCCGCCGCGCGCTCGACACGCACTGGGATGCGCTCACGCCCGCGCAGCGCACGGACTTCAGCAGCCTCCTGCGTCAGCTCGTGGAGCGGAACTACCGCACGAACATGGAGCGGATCCGCGACTACGACGTCGACTACACGCGCGAGGAGACCACGGCCACGGGCGTGGTCGTCCACACGACGGCGCGCTCTCGCGCCTCGCGCCGCGAGCCGCCGGTCGAGCTCAACTACACCATGCACATGGTCGGCAGCGACTGGCGTGTGATCGACGTGACGACCGAGGGCGTCAGCATGGTCCACAACTACCAGCAGCAGTTCCACCGAATCATCACGCGGGACGGGTTCGACGCGCTCCTGACGCGCATGCGCGAGCGCCTCGCAGGCTCGGCCACGCCGGCGACCACCGGCGCTCACTGATCCCACTTTGACGCGCGGGGGTGACGCGCTAACGTCCGCGCCGCCATGCGCCTTTTCGCCGGGAAGATCCCCACCATCGCGAGCGAGATCGTCCTCAAGCTCACGTCCGAGAACGACATCGAGGCGCCCGCGGCGACCGAGGTCCAGGCCGATCTCGAGTCGGTGATGAAGGAGTACCTGCGCCAGGAGCGCAAGGTCGTCGACGAAGCCAAGATGCGCATGGAGACGCGCGGCATGGGCTACGGCGAGCTCAACAAGATGAAGTCGCAGGTCGCGCGCGAGGGCCGCATCCCGATGGGCGAGGACGCGCTGCCGTACCTGCTCGAGCAGATCCTCGAGATCCTCTTCCACAGCAACCACGTCGACGAGATCTTCTCGGACGACAACGTGCTCCGGAAGAAGATCACGCAGATCCTGCGGCGCCACATGGACGTCGAGCAGGAGCTCGACCGCGAGGTGCGCGGCAAGATCAAGAACCTCGACGAAGGCACGGCCGCGTTCGAGAGCGAGTACGCGCGCGTGATGGACCAGCTCAAGCGCAACAAGAAGCTGACCTAGCCCCAGCCGAAGCTTCGGTGGTGGCCGCCACCGAACACGTAGTCGGAGTGCATCGGCGCGGCGTGCTGCTCGTAGAGGACGGCGGCATCGAGCATCGGGCGATGGAACGCCGCGACGGTGCCCGAGAGCAGCGGGAGCGTCGCGCTCACCGTGCCGAGCCCTTGCGTGCCGAGATCGAGCGCACCGACTTCAGACAGCGCGCGGAGCGCGAGCGCCAGCGACTCTTCGGGGTCGCCTTCGTTGCCGCGGGCGAGCAACGCGGTCTGCAGCAGCAGCTTCAGCCCGAGGCTCGTCGCCTCCGAACCGCCCGGCGCGAGGCCCTGTTGTTGGATCTGCCGGCTCGCGAGCCGCAGATCTTCGATCACGCCGGCCTCGTCGCCGTCGAGCAGCGCGAGGAGCCCGGCCGCGACCCACATCCCGCTCGGCGCGAGGCGCGCGAGATGCGCGTGGATCTTCTGGATGCGACCGAGCTGCGTCTCGAGCGAGAAGCCGCGCTGCATCGCGGCGAGCACCGCCACCGTGAGCGCGTCGAGCGGATCGGGCGTCTGGACCGCCCGGTATGCCGCGACCGTGCTCTCGACGAGCTCGACCGTCTTCCCGCCGGCCGTCGCCAGCAGCGCGAGCGAGAGCGGCGTCGGCACGCCGGCCTGCGCCATCGCCGACGCGAAGCGGGCAGCGCGCTCCATGCGCGGCTCGCGATCGGCGGGCGCGACGGCCGCGAGCAAGAGCATGGCGTCGAGCGAGTCCTCGGTGCGGCCCTGGCAATACCGCTGCGCCAGGTCGTTGCGCCACGTGACGAGCACGCCCGGGATCTGTCCGTCGTACGCGACCGACGTCTGCCCGGCGTGCAGCAGGATCGACTCGGCGGCTGCGACGTCTTGCGCGACCGTGTACACGTCTCCCGGCCGCGCCTGCCGTAGCGCGCTGAAGAGAACGAGGAATGCGTCGCCCAGCGCGTCGATCGGATGCGGCAGCGACGCGAGGCCGAGCATCGCCGAGCGCAGCACGTGCGGCTCGATCGTCGCGATGCGCGAACGAACGCGCTGCACGAGGTCGGCGGCACGCTTGGCGCGCATCGCGAAGAGCCCGTCGAGCGCCTCGAGCTGTCGCGAGAAATCGGCGACCGTGACGTCGGGTGCACGCGCCGCGCGCGGCGCGAGCCGAGAGAGCAGTGACCGTCCCGCGTGGGTGAGCGCGAGACCGCGGCGCTTCTCGGGCGAGGAGCCGCGGTACGGACCGACGTCGCCGAGGGCGCGCACGAACGCTGCGCCGTCGAGCGTGGTGAGCTGCTCGGAGAGATCGAGGATCTCCTCGCGCACCGCCGCGATCGACGGATCGCCGGCTCGCAGGGCAGCGAGCGCTTCTTTCTGGGTGGCGAGCCGCGCTCGCGCGCCCGCCGCGTCCGCCACGCCGACGAGCAGGCCGGCCGAGACGAGGCGATCGAGCAGCGCGTACTGCGACGGCGAGATCTCTACCTCGGCGCCCGGGGCCAGCAGGCCGAGCACTTCGGCCACGTCTCGCGCGCGAACGTCGTCCAATGTGTCCGCGATCATCGGTCCACCAGGCGCAGCGTGAAAGAAGGGCCCGAGCGCGGCGCGACGACGAGGTCGAGACCGTCGGGCGAGACGAGAGGGCGCACGAAGCGATCGGGGGCCAGGGCCAGCTCGAGTCGCGTGACGATCGACTCGCGCCGCATGCGGCGATCGCTCGTGCGCGCGCTCCACACGTCTCGCACGTCGAGCAGACGATCGACGATCGAGAAGAGCTCGTAGTGGTTGCGCCCGAGCTGACGCGTCACCCGCGCCTCGCTCAGCGCGCGCCACTCGAGTGTCTCGAGATCGGCGAAGTGCAGCGTGCCGTCGGGAGCGACGATGGCGTCCTTGTCGAGCCACGCGTCGTCGTAGTCGAGCCCTTTGATCACGCCGTCTCGCATACGTGCGCTCCGCGCGGCGAGCGTCAGCAGCGCCACGCCCGAGGCGAGCAGCCGATCGAGGAACGCATCGAGCGCAGCGATGCCGTCGACACCGAGCGCCGCGAGCGCCGCGATCGGATCGCGCCCGAGCGTTCGAGACGAGCCGTGGAACACACGGACGTCGCTCGGGACGAGCCGATGCTCGGCGACCACGGGCCCGCGGTGCTTGCGATACCAGAACGACTCGCGATCGATCGCGCGCTCGGGAACGGCGACGACGGACGTGAGCGGACAGATCGCCGCGCCGCCGAGATCGACGCTGCTGACCTCGATCGCCGTGCGCGCGCCCGCTTCGCCCTGTCCGCCGAACGGCGCCTCGCCCATCCAGCTCTCACCGTGGACGCGCCGTGCGCCGAGCTCGCCCTCGAAGAGCGGCATCCACGCGCCGACGCCCTTGACCGACGCGATCCACGAGCGCCCTTCGTGCTCCACGCGTACGTCCGGGAGGATCGCCGAACGATTGCCGTCCGCCACTGCGACGAAGCGCGGCGCATCGCGCGGGACGTCTCGCAACGACTCGGGCGCGACGAGCGCGAGCCCGTCGATCGGCAGCCGCGGCATCGCGCGGGCGGGGCGCATCACGGTCTCCGTCGGCAGACCCACGAGATCGAAGACGCGCTCGCGCAGAGGCTCGAACCTCATCGGCGCACCGCGGGCGTCGTGGCGGGCGGCGCAATCTCGCGCGAGGTCTCGATGTACATCGATCCGATCGTGGTGAAGCCCTCGCGGCGTACGTTCTCGAGCGACGCCGAGTTGCGCGCCGCGATCTCCGTGACGATCCGCTTGGCGCCGAGAGCCATCATCGCGCGCACGCGCGCGCGCACGAGCTCGCGTCCGAGCCCGCGGTTGCGATGGCTCGGATCGACGGCCAGCGTGTGCAGCCGTCCGTCGATCCCGGCGACGGTCGCGAGGCCCACGCCGACGACGACGCCGTCGACGCGCGCCACGTACGCGAGGTCGCCCTCCGCGAGCGACGCGCTCAGATAGTCGCCGCACCGAACGCCGAGCACGCGCGTGAGCAGCTCGGCGGCCGCGCCGTGATCCGGCTCCTCGAGCCGCGTGACGACCTGAGCGTCGTAGACGGGCTCCTCGCCGTCGGTGCGCTCCAGGACCTCGTACGTCTCGAGCACGTTGTAGGCGGTCGCGGCGGGTAGCTTCGTGCCGGTCCGTTGCGTCGCGGCCATGACGGACTCGAGGTTGCCGTGGCGCAGCTCCGAGAAGAAGTCGGACGAGTGCATCGCCATCCGCAGCGCCTCGCACACGTCG
>CAYSCF010000332.1:0-7395 GCA_964429305.1 uncultured Sandaracinaceae bacterium
TTCAAGTCCTGCAACGCCCATCGTCCTTCGTCGCGACAGCGGCGCAAACACCCATCCATCCAATGCGATTCTGCCACGGAGCGTGGTAGCCTCCGGCGTGTGAAGGCTCGCTTCTCCGTTGTCCTGCTCGTGCTTGCGAGCGCCTCTTGGTCGGCTCCCGGATGCAGTAGCGGCGGCGGCCACGCGGCGCTGCGGCTCGAGCTCGCGCCCCCCGTCTGCAGCCTCGTCAGCGCGGATTTTCCACCCGAGCTACGCTTCTTCACGGTGCGCATCTGCGCTGCGGGCACGTCGGACTGCGTGCCGCTGCAGGATCCCGGCGGCGACCACTCGGGAGGCTCGACCGAGCTGCGCGTCGCGCGGACGCTGGATCATCGCTTCTCGATCGACGCGCGGCTGGACGGCTCGACGGACTACGACGTCACGGTGACCGGCTACTCGGGCGCCGAGACCGGGACGTGCACGCCGTCCTCCGTCGGCCACGCCAACGGCGTTCGCTTCGGCCGTGACGACGTGCTGGTCCGACTCTATCCGCTCGGCCAATGGAGCTGCGCCGGCATCCACGACGGAGCATCCGATCCCGTCACGCGCGCGCTCCATCAAGCGGTGCTCTTGCCCAACCACGAGGTGCTGATCCTCGGCGGCGTGGCCGGACCTCATCCCGCCGCGATCAGCTTCATGACGGGCAGCCTCGCGCAGACGCTCGTCGAGGTCTTCGACCCGCAGGACGCGCGCTTCCATCCCGTCACGATGGTCGACGAAGACGGGCACATGGGCTTCTCGCGCGTCTTGTTCGAGGCCCGATACATCCGCACGAACGAGATGGGCCAGTACGAGATCCACACGTACGGCGGCTTCGACATCAGCCAGGTCGCCAACGGCGCGCTCACGTTCGACGCCAACGCGATCGCGACGCCTCTGAGCGTGATCTTCGGGCCGAGCTCCCCGATGATGATGGGCGCCGCCGCCGGCTTCCGGACCGACTCCGTCATCCTCTACGACCCCGCGACGCGAACCGCATCCGTCACGTCTCACATGGCGGGCAACTACACGACGATGGCCGCGAGTGAGGGGACCGGGCCGGTCCTGGTCGTTCGCGGCATCGACAGCGTGACGCTGAACGCGGTGCCCGTCCCGGCGAGCTTCGGAGTCTCCGCCGTGTGGGCCGTCGACGGCGGGGCGCAAGGAACGCTGCGGGCAGACCGCCTCGGTGCGAGCGTCACGGCGATCTCACCGACCAACTTCCTCGTGTGGGGCGGCCACATGGCGAACAGCTCGGGCGCGGTTCTGACGACGATGATGCCCAATCAGGTGCTGACGCTCGCGGGTGAGGTCGTGAACAGCAGCATGACGGGCATGAGCGTGGCCGCCATCTCCGGGCACGATCCGGCTGCGATGACCGACGACAACGCGCCGCTGCCGACCGCGTACCACACGGCGACGCACGTGGCCGGGCCGAGCGGCTCGACGTCGATCCTGTTCGCGGGCGGCGCGATGGTGCAGGGGGGAAGCGGACCTCTCGCTCGAGCGCCGTACGCGCATCCGTCGATGACCGTCTCGCGATTCAATCCCGACGGCACGATCGTGGGCGCGTACCGCTTCGACGATCGCATCTCGACGATCCTGCACACCGCCGACGTGGTGGACGCGAGCGGGACAGACACCCTCCTCGTCGGTGGTGCGACCTCGATGATGAACTCGACCCTCTACGGCGAGGCGGTGACCGGCATCGTTCGCTACCACCCCGGCGCGACGCCGCCGTACACGTGGATCGCGCTGCCGACCCTCGGCTCGGGACGCTGCGGGCACACGACGACGATCATCCCGAACCACGGCGTGCTCGTCGTGGGCGGGATCACGCGCATGGGCACGGAGGGTCTGCTGACCATCGAGGACAACACCGAGTTCCTGCTCTGGGAAGACCTGACGATGACCGGGACGCCCACCGCCATGGACTGCGCGATGGCGACGGATGCGGGCCCGCCGGTCGATGCCGCGCGACCGATGATCGATACCGGTCCTGCTCCGATGCCCGATGGCAGTCTGGACGCGAACCGTCCCGACACCGGCGTGGCTCCGGTCGACGCGGGCGGCAACGGCTGATGCGTCTCACGCGGCGGGCTTGACCGACGCGTGGTGCGGAACGAGACCTGAAGAGAACGGCGCGCGTCGCCGAGGAGATCCGCCATGTCGCAGCGAGAAGTGTTCATCGTCGCCGCCGCACGCACGCCGGTCGGCTCGTTCCAGGGCTCGCTCGCCGAGGTCAGTGCGCCGAAGCTGGGGTCCATCGCGATCAAGGGCGCGCTCGAGCGCTCGGGGCTCGGCGTCGACGACGTGCAGCAGACGTACATGGGCAACGTGCTCACGGCGGGCGTCGGTCAGGCGCCGGCCCGTCAGGCCGCGCGCGGCGCGGGCATCCCGGATCGCGTTCCCGCGACCACCGTCGGCAAGGTCTGTGGCTCGGGCCTCGAGGCGGTCGTCCTCGGCACCAAGTCGATCCTGCTCTCGGACGCGGACGTGGTCGTGGCGGGCGGTCAGGAATCGATGACGAAAGCGCCGTACATCATGCCGTCGGCGCGCGCCGGCCTGCGGATGGGGCACTCGACGATCCTCGACTCGATGATCGTCGATGGCCTCTGGGATCCGTACAAGGACTGGCACATGGGCAACGCCGGCGAGCTCTGCGCGAAGGAGCACTCCTTCACGCGCGAGGCGCAGGACGCGTTCGCGATCGAGTCGTACCGGCGTGCGCTCGCCGCGCAGGAGTCGGGCGCGTTCGCAGCGGAGATCGTGCCGGTCGTGATCGAGGGCAAGGGATCCTCGACGACGGTCTCGCTCGACGAGGAGCCCAAGCGCGCGAAGTTCGACAAGATGCCGACGCTGAAGCCGGCCTTCGACAAATCCGGCACGATCACCGCCGCGAACGCGTCGAAGGTGAACGACGGAGCCGCGGCGCTGATCCTGGCGAGCGGCGAGATGGTGAAGAAGAAGGGCCTCACGCCGCTCGCGCGCGTGGTCGGCTGGGGACATCACGCGCAGGCCCCCGAGTGGTTCACGACGGCGCCGGTCGGTGCGATCCAAGCGGCGTGCGCGAGGGCGGGCATCACGCCGAAGGACATCGACCTCTACGAGATCAACGAGGCGTTCGCGGTCGTGGCGATGGTCGCGGAGAAAGAGCTCGGGATCGATCACGCGCGCGTGAACGTGCGCGGCGGTGCGATCGCGATCGGTCACCCGATCGGCGCGAGCGGTGCGCGCGTGCTCACCACGCTGCTCTTCTCGATGAAAGAGCGTGGGGCGCGACGTGGGCTCGCGACGCTCTGCATCGGCGGCGGCGAGGCCGTCGCGCTGATCGTCGAGCGGGCCTGATTCCCCGCGCCGACTCAGCGGACGACGACGTCGAGACGTGAGAGCGCGGGCGTGGCGGACGGCGAGAAGGAGCCACCTCCCATGAGCACGCGTGCGCGCAGCACCAGGAAGCCGGCGCCGCCACCACCGCCACCGCCGTTCGCGCCGGTGGCGGTGAGCGATGCTCCGGACGTTCCGCCGAGCATCGAGCTCGACGAGCCTGCGCCCCCCACGGCGCTGTAGATCGTTCCGGTGCAGCTCCCTCCGTGGCCGCCGCCCGATGCCGCGGTTCCGTCGGCGTGACCGTCCTCTCCGGCGCTGCCGGATGCGTTGCAGCCACCACCACCGCCGCCGCCGCCACCGTTGGCCGACACGATGCCTCCGATCGTGATCGTCGGGGCCTCGAGCAAGATCGCGCCGCCCGATCCTCCGCCACCACCCGCGCCGATGTTGTTGTCGCCGAGGGCGCCGTTGCCGCCGCCACCGCCGCCTCCGCCGCCCGCGACGACGTGGCCCGAGACGTCGATGCCGACCTGCGACGAGATCTGGATCGCACCGCCGCCGGCGCCGCCACCGCCCGGCGTCAGGCCCGTGCCCCCGATCCCTCCGCCACCGCCCGCGAGCAGCGGGCTGAGATCGGAGCTCGCGATGGCCGACGCACCAGCGCCACCCGCCGCTGCACCGCCGTACGTCGCGGGCGTGTCACCGCCGCCTTGACCACCGCCGCCGCCCGGTCCGCCCAGCGCGCCGCCGCCGCCGCCGCCATCGGAGTAGGCCGCGTGAGCTCCGTTCGCTCCCGCGCGCGTGCCCGCCGCGGGCGATCCTCCGCCGGGCCCCGGTGTCGCTCCGACCGCAGATGCATCGAGCGTCCCGCTGATCCTCACCATGCCGCTCGCGAGGACCACGAGCCCCATCGTCCCGCGCACGTGAAGCGTTCCGCCGATGTTGAGCGCGCCGACCGACACGACGCAGAGGGTCGGCCCCGAGCTCTGCGGCACCACCGTCGAAGCGAACGAGAGACCTCCCGAAGTGATCATCCCGCTCGCGCAGCCCGTCGTGTCCACGGTGACGTCGCCCGGAACGACGGCGTCCATCGTGCCGGCGGAGAACATCGTGTCGTCGACGTTCGATGCGTCGAGCAGTCCGCATCGCTGCGGCGTCACCGTGCCGATGCAGCCGAGCGTGCACGCGACGTCCGCGCTCCACAGGCCCGGGTCCACACAGGTCGCGAGCCCGTCGGCCTCGCATCGAGTCGCGCCCGGCGTGCACTCCGGCACCCACGCGTCGTGGCCCGCATCGTTGCCGCCGTCGGTCCCGCCGTCGCTGCCTGCATCGCTGCCGCCGTCGATGCCCGCGTCGTCCGGCGGGCCCGCGTCCGAGCCTCCGTCGTGCACGCCGACATCGCCCGAGCCTGCGTCGACGCCGCCGCCATCGATCGTGCCGCCGCCGAGGACCGAGCGCGAGAGCGAGCAACCAGTCAGCGCCAGCGAACAGGAAAGAACGAGGTGTCCGACGGCCCGACGGTGCATCGCTCGACCGTACCACGCGCGATGGAGCAGGCCGTCCGCGAGCCGAGCGCGAGCGAGGCGAGGCGAGGCGAGGCGAGGAGGTGAGGATCCGGCTTCGCTGGTCCGACGAGGAAGGGCGCCATCCCTTCGTGAAAAACTAGTGCCCGGCCGGATAGGCGAGCAGCTGCTGCAGCTTCCAGTAGATGCGCGGCCAGCCGTCGATGCCGATCGAGTTCGTCTCTTCGTAGTGATGACCGGGCGCTTCCGACAGATACGTCATCGACGGATCGGTCTGGAAGTCGAAGGGCGGCACCATGTAGCCGAGGAAGTCGTTGGTGAGCCCGAGGATCCACACCTGGTCAGCCGCGACCGCGTCGGGTCGCGCCATCGTGAGGATCGACGGATCCATCGGCCGCGTGATGTCCGGCGGGTTCGTCTGCGTCTCGTCGACGACCGGGATGCCCGGCGGCGTGTACGCACGGTTGCCCGTGATGCCCGTGAAGAGAAGCGGATCGAGCTCACCCGGGATCGTGATCATCTGCGCGGGGCCCACGTCGAGCACCGTCAGCTCCGTCTGCACGTCGGGCACGTTGATCATGCGCCGCGTGTCGATCGTGTGGTTGGGGTCGTAGTGGAACACCTCGCGGTGGAACACGCCGCTCTGGAACATGATCTGGTAGCCGTGGTTCTCGACCGGCAGATAGAAGTGCGTGCTGCGGAAGCCGAGCGTCACCATCGAGCCGTCGAGCATCGTCATGTGGCCGTCGCGCAGCGCGCCGAGGATGTGCCAGCCGAGCTGCTCACCCACCGTCTGCGATGCGAGGAGCTGACCGCGATCGATCGCCGTACCGGACCAGCTCGCGATGTGGACGTGGTTCGGCCCGATCTGGACGCCGACGGCGCCGTTCACGAACACCGCGATGCCGCCCACGCCGTCGCGGTGCTGCACCGTTCCGCCGATCGTCGGACCGTCGACGCCGTTCTCGACCGCGAGACGAAGCCAGTTCGGGTAATCGCTCGAGAGAGCTTGGTTGTCCGAGCCCGCGTACTCGGGGTGACCCGCGTAGTTGATCAGCGTCGCGATGGTCGCGCCGTCGCTCGTGGCGAGGAAGCGCATCAGGCGGATCTGATCGTCGAACACGAACGGGTCGCGGTTGTCGCCGACGTAGCGCAGCACGTCGTTCACGCCGCTGCCGTCACCGACCGTGTCGACGTCGCGCAGGAAGACGCCGCCGTAGCTGAGGTTCGCCGTCTGGAGCGAGCCGACGGCCCGCGTGATCGAGTCGACCGCCGCCTGACGGATCCGCGTCATGTACGCGTCGTCGTAGCCCGAGGTGAGGAACTCGCGTCCCCACATGCCCACGGTGTCCTGCGCCTCGTGCACGTGCGTCGCCGAGACGTTCACGAGATCGACGCCCAGCGCCGGTGGGAGCGCCGCGCGGATCATCTCGACCTCGTCGATGAAGTAGCCGACGCAGTCGATCGCGACCCACGCGATGGTCGTGTTGCCGTAGCGCAGGACGATCGTGCGCACCCACTGCGGGTCGTCGACGCTCGTCGCACCGCGGCCGACACCGAAGCCCGCCATCCACGGCGCGTCGAGCACGCCGTTGCCGTTCCTGTCGACGAAGGTGTCGCCGTTGATCGGGTCGTACTGGTGGTTGCCGTTCACGTCGACCCACGTCTCGTAGTCGGCGAGGTTGGGTGTGATCTCGATGCGCGCGGCGCCCGCCATCAGATGCATGTCGCCGCCCGGCATGCAGTCGGCGTCGCCCGGGCAGATGTGATCCGGGACGAGCGGCGGATCGCCCGCATCGGTCCCGACGTCGTGGCCGCCATCGACGGGCGGTGCTGCGTCTTCTCCTGCGTCGACGTCGGCCGGCGGCTGCGGCGTGCAGCTCCAGAGCGCGAGGCAAGTCAGGGCGAGGGCGCTGCGGGCATGAGACATCGTCGAACCTCGCCCGAAAGCGTGCCGGAAAACGCGGTGCGCAGGAACCACGGCGAGTGAGAGTCCGCAGGTTGACGGCAGGCGCCGACCTGGCTAATCGCGTGCCCCATGACAGCGCGCGTATTCGGAGTGATCGGGGCAGGACAGATGGGGCAAGGCATCGCGCAGGTCGCCGCGCAGGCCGGCTACGAGGTGCGCCTGCTCGACGCGAGCAAGGCGCTCGCCGAGAAGGGCCTCGCCTCGATTGCCAAGCAGCTCGGCAAGCAGGTCGAGAAGGGCAAGCTCGAGGCCGACGTCGCCAAGGCGATCACCGGCCGCATCACGCCGACCGACGACTACGCGTCGCTCGCGGACGTGGTCATCGCAGTCGAGGCCGCGACCGAGAACCCGGACGTGAAGCTGAAGATCCTCGCGGCGGCCGAGGCAGCGATCCCCGAGGGCGCGATCCTCGCGAGCAACACGTCGAGCATCTCGATCACGCGCCTCGCCGGCAAGTGCAAGCACCCGGCGCGCGTGATCGGCATGCACTTCATGAACCCGGTGCCCGTGATGAAGCTCGTCGAGATCATCCGCGCGATCCAGACGAGCGACGAC
>CAYSCF010000333.1:0-1314 GCA_964429305.1 uncultured Sandaracinaceae bacterium
CTCGAATACCCCAAGCGCGAAGCGCCGAATCCGCGAAGCGGAGAGGCTACGACGAAGACGAAGACGAAGACGAAAACGACCTACAAAGACGGCCAGATCGCCGTGAAGAACACGACCATCGCCACGATCCCGAACACCATCGTCGCGCACCCGCACCCGATCGGCGCACCCACCGCGATCGCGGTCTGCTGACGCCGCGCGATCAGTGCCACCACCGGCGCCACGAACCCCGCGAGCGCGAGTGGCACTCCGAGATACGAGACCGTCACGGCGTCCGACTCCGAGCCGACGACCGCGATGACGAGCGTGATCGCCAGCCCGAACAGGCCGAGCACGAGCATCACGCCGCCCGCGATCACACCGATCCACGTCGGCTCCGGCGCCGCGCCCGGCGTTCCGCTCGTCATGCCGACCTCGTCTCCGCGCACGTCAGGCTCGATCGTGGCTCGCCCAAGCAGCTCGCAGAGCGTCGATCAGACCTTGCTCGCTCGGCGTCACCGTGTCGGCGACCGCGACGCTGGTCAGCACGCCGAGGACCAGCTCTCGCGCTTCGGCGCGCGCGATCGCAGCGCCTGCACGACGCACCTCGGTGTCGTCCCGAAACGCCTGCGCCGAGTCCGACACGATGCGCCAGAGCAGATCGCCGCCTCCGAGCTCGTCTCCGATCGCGGTGACGCGCTCTTCCTCTTCCTGCGTGAACACGCCATCCGCTCGAATCATCATCCGCACGAGACCACCGAGCGCGAGCTGCTCGTCACGCGTGAGCTCTTTCAGGTTCATCGCGACCGAGCGTATCCGATCACGCGCGCGTTCGCCTCGCCCGGAGTGATAACGTCCACCCGTGACGCGGTACATCTTCCTGGGCACGCTCGCTCTTTCCTTCGTCGCGTGCGGGCCACACACGACCATCCGCGAGACGAGCGCTGGCGGCGGCGTCGCTCCGATCGCGAGCGGGGACGACGTCACCGCGCCGCCGCCCGAGCCCGATGCGCCTCCCCCGCACGCGTGGCTGTGGCGCATCTCCGGAGGCGACGCGGCCTCGCCTTCGCACGTGCTGGGCACGATGCACGCGAGCGTGACCCTCGCCACCGCGCTGCCCGCGCCCTTCGATCACCAGCTCGGGACGGCGCGGACGCTGATCGACGAGGTCGACTTCCGCGAGATCACGCACGCGCTCGTCGAGGCGGCGCAGACGCACGCGCGTGGCGCACGCCCGCTCGATCGCGCGCTCGGTCGCGAGAGCTGGCAGCGCCTCACGACGGAACTGAGCGCGCTCCTGCAGCCCGACCTGCTGCGGACGCTCGTGCACCGCAG
>CAYSCF010000333.1:1324-7371 GCA_964429305.1 uncultured Sandaracinaceae bacterium
TACCTCGAACAGGTCCGCCTCGCCGAAGTGGAAGCGGCTGCCGAAGGTCGCGAGCCGATCGCCGGCGCGGCCTCGAGCGCAGAGCTCGACGGATTCCTGCTGGACGAAGCAACGCGGCACGGCGTCCCGACGCTCGCGCTCGAGACGCCCGTCCAGGGTCTCGACACGCTCGCAGCGCTTCCCGCGGCCGACGCGCTCGCTGCGCTGCACCGCGTGATCGATCAGCCCGACGAGGCGCGCCAGCGAGAGAGCGCGATGCGCACCGCATACCTCGGCTTCGACGAGGCGGCGATCGTGCAGCTGCTCTCTACCGCGTGGACGCCCGCGCAGCGCGACGTGGTGCTCACGCAGCGCGAGCACGCGTGGGAGACGGTGCTCTTGCCGCAGATCCAGCAAGGCAACGCCTTCATCGCGGTCGGCATCGAGCACCTCGTCGGCGACGCCAGCATGCTCGAGTCGCTGCGCGCACACGGCTACACCGTCGAGCGCCTCGGCCAATGAAGGCGACGCGGTGAGCGCCATCGCGCTCGATCGGATCTCCCAAGCGAAGCGCCCCGATCTCTCGCCGAGCGGCTGGCAGCGCTGGAGCGAGCTGCTCTTCGTCCACTGGACGTTCCCGATCGAGACCGTACGCCCGCTCGTGCCCGCCGAGATCGAGCTCGACGCGTGGGACGGCCAGATGCACGTCGGGCTCGTGCCGTTCCGCATGTTCGGCATCCGCCCCTGGTGGCTGCCGCGCGTGATGGCCCTCGACTTCCTCGAGCTGAACCTGCGCACGTACGTGCATTACCGTGGCCGCCCCGCGGTGTGGTTCTTCTCGCTGGAAGCGAGCTCGTGGCTCGCGGTCGAAGCGGCGCGCACCGGATGGTCGCTGCCGTACCACTACGCCGAGATGAGCGTGGCGCGCACGGGCGAGACGGTCGACTACGCGTCGCGGCGCATCGGGAGCGAGGCGCGGTTCGAAGCGCGCTACACGATCGGCGCGCCGCTCGGCCCTTCCGAGCCGGGCACGCTCCAGCACTTCTTGCTCGAGCGATACCTTCTGCTCTCGCAGCGCGGCGGCCGCATCTGGGAAGGCCAGGTCCATCACACGCCCTACCCCGCGCACGCCGCGAGCCTGACGAAGATCGATCAGAGCATGCTCGTCGCCGCGGGGCTTCCAGCCGTCACTCGACCTCCGGCGACCGTGCATTTCAGCCCGGGTGTCGACGTCGAGGTCTTCGGTCCTTGGCTCGCCGATCGGAAATGATCGTGGCCCATCGCACGTATCGCTACGCGTGCGACGCGATCTCGGCTTCCAGCGCGCTCGATTCCGCCGCGTCGATGCGAGTCGCATCGATGACGGCGGGCACGATCGATGCGCGCAGCTTTCCCACGCGCGCGGCGGCGACGCGAAGCCGATCGGCGAATGCCGCCTCTTTGCGCGCACGCGCGACCAACGCATCGCGTGCCGCCAATACGTTCTCTTCGTGCTCGCAGACGAGCAGGAGATCGCACCCTGCGTCGATCGCGCGCACGGCCGCATCGGCGACGCCCCAGTGATCGCGCACGGCGCGCATCTCGAGATCGTCGCTCACGATCACGCCCTCGTAGCCGAGCTCGCGACGCAGCACGCCTTCGATCACGTCGCGGCAGAGCGTGGCCGGCAGCTTCGGCTCGATCGCCTCGAACACGACGTGCGCCGTCATGATCGTCGGCAGCTCGGCGCCGAGCGCACGGAACGGCGCCAGCTCGACGGCGGAGAGACGCGCGCGATCGTGGCCGATGCGCGGCAGCGCGAGGTGGCTGTCGAGATCCGTGTCGCCGTGACCGGGGAAGTGCTTGCCGCACGCGATGACGCCGCTCTCGCGCAGGCCACGCGCGAACGCGCCCGCGTGGCGAATGACGGCCTCGGGCGTGGCGCCGAACGCGCGGTCGCCGATGATCGGGTTGGCGGGATTCGTGTCCACGTCGAGAATGGGTGCGAAGTCGACGTCGATGCCGAGCGCGCGGAGCTGCTTGCCGAGGAGCGCTCCGGCACGACGCGTCAGGTCCGGATCGTCGATCACGCCGAACCGGCGTGCCGGCGGCAGCTTCACGACAGGTGCGCCCAGGCGCGCGACACGGCCTCCTTCTTGGTCGATCGCGACGAGCACACCCGGCGCCAACGCGGCGAGCTCGCGTCCGAGCGCGGCGACCTCCGAGATCGTCCCGAGGTTGCGGCGAAACAAGATGACACCGCCGAGCGCGCCCTCGGCGAGCCAAGCCCGGACGAGCGGCGAGGCCGTGCGACCGCCGAATCCGATCATCAACACGCTGCCCGCGAGGCGCTCGAGCTCGTCCATCCGATCGAGCTACGCCGCAGCCGCCGCCGGGGCAACTTCGTGGCGTGGGCTGGCGCGCGATCCGGCTTCGATCTAGGGTCCGCCGCTTTGTCGCGCTTTCGATGGCTCTCGGTGGTGCTTCCCGCGCTTGCGCTCTCCGCGCTGGCCGTCGGCTGTGCGCCGCGCATCGGCGACGGCTGCTACAGCCAGACGAACTGCTCGATCAACGGCGACCGCGTCTGCGACATCACGCAGCCGGGCGGTTATTGCACCGTGTTCGACTGCGCTGCCGACACGTGCCCCGACGACTCGGTGTGCGTGCGCTTCGAGCCCGACACGCCCCGTCTCGCGCGCAACGTCTGCATGCGCCGCTGCAGCAGCGACGGCGACTGCCGCACCGATCACGGATACACGTGCTCGAACAACGCGCTCGGCACGCTCTACGGCGATGGCGGGCCGAACGGCGGGGACGGCGGCGTCTTGCCGGGCGCCGTGCTCGGCCATCGCTTCGTCGTGGCCGATCTCAATCGTCCCGACGGCCATTTCTGTCTGGCCCCGCAATAGCCCGGTAAGCTGGCGCCGCTCATGGCGCGCTACCTCGCCCTCCGCACGCTGCGGGCGCTCGCGACGGTCGTGGGCGTCGTGTTGCTCGTGTTCGCGCTCGTGCGGGCGCTGCCCGGCGATCCGGCGCGATTGATCCTCGGGGACACCGCGACCGAGGCCGACCTGCACGCGATGCGCGCGCGCCTACACCTCGACGAAGGGCTCGGCGCGCAGCTCTGGCACTACGCGGGCGACGTGCTCGATGGCTCGCTCGGTCACTCGTTCCGCGCGCCCGACACGACGGTGTGGTCCCACATCGCCGAGGTGTTCCCCGATACGGCGATGCTCGCGCTCGTCGCGGTCGTGCTCGCGTGGCTGATCGCGATCCCGCTCGGCGTGGCAGCGGCGCTCTCGCGTGGGCGCGGCGTCGATCGGGCCGCGCGGGTCGTCGCGCTCTCGGGCGTGGCGCTGCCGACGATCTGGCTCGGCCCTCTGCTCGTGCTCCTCTTCGCGGTCGAGCTGCGCGCGCTCCCGATGCCGGGCGACGACGAGGGCGGTCCGCTCTCGCTCGTGCTGCCCGCGATCACGATCGGCGCCGCGCTCGCGGCTGCGCTCACGCGTCAGACACGTGGCGCGATGATCGAAGCGCTGGGCGAGCCCTACGTGACCGCGGCGCGTGCGCGCGGCCTCTCGCGCCCGCGTGCCGCGATCGCCCATGCGCTGCGCAACGCGATGTTGCCGGTCGTCACCGTGTCGGCCTCGCAGCTCGGTGCGTTGCTGGGCGGCGCGGTCGTGGCCGAGAAGATCTTCGAGCGACGTGGCCTGGGCTCGTTGATGCTCGACGCGTTCGCCGCGCGCGACATCCCGGTGCTGCAGGGCACCGTGCTCGTCGTCGCGCTGCTCTACGTCACCGTCCAGCTCCTGCTCGATCTCGCGATCGCCGGCCTCGATCCGCGCGTGAGGCTCCGATGAAGAAGCTCGGGGCCCACGCTGGATCGCTGCTCACGATGGCGTTCGCGCTCTTCGCGCTCGTGGGGCCGTGGATCGCGCCGCGCTCTCCGTCGTCGATCGATCTGCGTCACGCGTTCGAGCTGCCGTCGGAAGCGCACTGGCTCGGCACGGCGGACAACGGGATCGACATCGTGAGCGTGCTGCTCTACGGCGCGCGTCTCGCGGGCGTGGTCGCGATCGGATCGGTCGGGCTCTCGCTGCTCGTGGGCGCGCCGCTCGGTGCGCTCGCCGGCACGCGCGGCGGTTGGGTCGATCGCATCGTGATGAGCCTCGCGGATCTCGTGCAGAGCTTCCCGTCGATCGTGCTGCACGTCGCCGTGGTCGCATTGATCGCGCGACCGAGCGTGATCGTGGTGATCCTCGCGCTCGCGGCGAACGGATGGGCGCCGCATGCACGTCTTGCGAGAGCCCAAGCGCTCTCGGTGCGCGAGCGAGACTTCATCGTCGCGGCGCGTGCGCTGGGCGCGAGCGAATCGCGTATCGTGCTGCGGCACGTGCTGCCCAACCTCGCAGGGCCGCTCGTCGTCTCGGCGACCAGCGCGCTCGGCGCCGCAGTGCTCGCCGAGTCCACGCTCTCGTTCCTCGGTCTCGGACCGGGCTTGTCGACGTCGTGGGGCGCCCTTCTCGATCAAGGCGCGTCGGTGATCCTCCGCTTCCCGCACGTCGCGCTCGTCTCCGGCGGCGTGCTCGCGGTCACCGTTCTCGCGCTCAACCTCGCGGGCGACGAGCTGCGCGACCGCCTGGATCCGCGCACCCGCTGATCACGGGCAAGGCGACGGGTCGTCGACGACGTGTCCTGCGAGGTCGAAGTAGAATCGTCGTCGGACGAAGACGACCTCGTGCTCGGGCTTCGTCGCTGCGGAGCGGTTCGAGTCGTAGCTCCAGAGCCACGCCGCGTCGCTGGTCCCGAAGATCGCGCCCCAGGGCGCGATCGGATGACGACCTTCGATCGTCGGCGAAGACCATCCACTGTCGTCGTGGGCGACGTCCGCGAAGCCGGGCTCGTCGTTCGTCGTGAGCCGCCAGTGCTCGTCGGTCACGACCGTCTGCGGACCGGCCTCGGTCGTCGCGCGGAGATCGGCGAGCACGCCGCGGTCGCGCCCGTCGATGCGGAGCACGTTCGTCCCTCGGATGGCGATCACGTTCGGGTGGGACGGATGACGGAACACGGTGACCGCGTAGCGCCCGATGTCGGACCAGAGACGAGGCGTGTCGTCGACGAGCGCACCGTGCAGGAACACGGTCGCCTGGTCGTCGACGCTGACCTCGAGCGACGCGGGCACCGTATCGTCGATCCCGAACGGACATCGCGGCGCATCGATCGCCGCGTCGTGTCCGACGTCGGGCGGGCCCGCGTCGACGGGGGGCACGAGGAGCCCCGTTCGCGCACCGCAAGCGGCGAGCGAGAGGACGACGAAGCCGAGCATCGAGCGCATGTCTCGCGAGCGTGACAGGAATCCTCGTCAGAAAGGCGGATACGGTGCACGCACCGGCAGTCGGAGGTCGAAGTGCTCCGCGAGCGCCGCTTCCATCGCCTCCACGCTCTCGAGCTTGCGATCGTGGCCGACGCCGTCCGGACCGCGCAGCGTGAGCATGTCGTCGGCGATCGTGATGCGCCCTCGCTCGCTCGCCCGCGCCACGATCAGTCGCCCGCGGAAGTGCGACTGCGGGTGCGCGCTCGTGTACCAGTTGGCGACGACGCGATCGATCTCGGGCATCTCTTCGAGCGTGAGCTCGGCGACGTCGACCCACTCCGTACCGAGGCGGGCCTGATGGAAGATCCGCGCGCGCGGGTCGCGCAGATCGCCGCTCCATGCCCCTTCGCGGACCAGGCGACGCGGCTCGTGCGGCGTCGACTGCTCGCCGTCGACGTCGAATCGCAGCGACGCGGTCGGTGAGAGCGCGCCCACACCCACGTCGGCGAGCAAGGGCACGCCGTCGATCGTCACGTGCACGAAGCAGTGCGTGCGCGCCGGCGTGAATTCGCGCGCACGACCGATGCGCACGCGCGCGCTGAGGGGACGTACCTCGAAGCCGAGCGCGCGCAGGATCTCGAGGAGCCAGCCGTTCTGCTCGAAGCAGTAGCCCCCGCGCCGGTCGTGCACGAGCTTCTGCTCGAGCGCTGCGGGCGCGAGATCGATCGTGCGGCAGAGCAGTACGTCGAGATTCTCGAACGGGATGCGCGAGACG
>CAYSCF010000334.1:0-7303 GCA_964429305.1 uncultured Sandaracinaceae bacterium
AATCCACGTCGGCGACGCAGTCGACGCAGTAGCCGAGCGTCTGATCGCAGACCTGGCCAGGGCACGCGCGGCTCGACATGCACGCGACCACGTCCACGCAGGCGCCGGCACGGCACGCTTGGTTTGCGCTGCAGTCCGTGGCCGACGTGCATTGCACGCACGTCCCGCGCGCGAAGTCGCACACCAGGCCCGCGCCGCTGCACTGGCGGTCGCTCGTGCAGGTGGCGGGAGGAGCAGGGCCGCCGGAGTCGCAGCCTCCGGCGAGGAGCCATCCCATGGCGCAGAGCCACCCCCAACGCATGCGCATCAGCGCATGGTACCGCATGCGCGAGCCGTCGAGCGGGGGCGCGCGACGATGCCCATCGATTCCCGCGGTCGCCGCGATTAATCCGGCTTAACGCGCACGCGGACGCGACACATCGCATCGTCGTTCCTGCGCCGATTGTCTCTCGCAGGAGGAACGTCTCATGGGCTCTCGTTCGATCTCGCTCGTTTTCGTCTTGCTCGCCGCTTGCGGAGCCAGCTCACCATCGGGCTCCGACGCGGGCGGCGCGGTCGATGCGTTCGCCGCCGCCGACACCAACGTCGCTGCGCCCGACACCAACGCACCCGCATTCACCGCGCTCGCACCGTGCGCCGCGGCGAGCGACTACGTCGACGATCCGACGGGCGCGAACGTCGTCACGTTCGGGCCCGCGTTCGCGTACTCACCGCAGTGCATCCACATCCCGACCGGAGACCAGGTGACGTTCCGCGGAGACTTCGCGACGCACCCGCTGCATCCGTCCACGCGCGGCACGAGTGGCAATCCGATTCCGCTCACCGGGCCGACGCCGGCGCCGGCCGAGCAGCTCGTGGTGTTCCCGCATGCGGGCTTCTATCCGTATTACTGCGCCGTGCACGGAGCGGACGACGGCACGTCGATGGCGGGCGTGGTCTGGGTCGACTGATAGTCACGACGCGAGAGCCACCAGCTGACGGCCAAGCCGGCAGCCAGGAGCACGAAGCCGCTGCCGATGGACCAGATTCCCCACTCGGCGGTGTGGTGCGGCGCGCGGATCCAGCCGGCGACGATGCCGAAGTGGGCGCCGAGCGCCGCGATCGGAATCATCGGCTCGGGCCGAGCGCGGCGGCGCAGCATCACGCCGAGAGCGAGCACGAGCACGAGGTCGAGCCACCACACATGGGCGCGCCAGAGGCCCCCGTGCGTGAGGCCGGTCCACGCCGCGAGGTGCGCGGTCGCGAGTGCGCCACTCAAGAGGCGCTGCTTCACGATGGGCGCGGCGAGCCCGTACACGATCGTCGTGATCGGCGTCGCGGGTGGTGCTTCCTCGAACGGGGTCTCGGGCGCGCCGCGATACGGAGGCATGGCACTCGTCGTCGCGAACGTGGTGACGACGCTCGGCGAGCGCACGGCGCGAAGCACGAGCACGGTCGCGACCATCGCGCTGACGATCGAGAGCTGCGCCGGGTCGATCACGAGCACGAGACCGAGCGCGCAGCCGCACGCGATCCACACGCTGCGCTCGCGCAGGACGAAGCGCGTGCCCAGCAGCACCGCGATCGGCGCGAGCACGAGCAGATCCACGTGGAGCCACACGCTCGTGTAGACGACGTGCCCGAGGGCCGCGGCGCCCCACATCGCCCACGTCCCGCGGATCGCGCGCAGCCCCCGGACGTCGTAGCCGACCGCGCTCTCGATGGTGCGTGGCATCCAGAGCGCCGTGGCGGCGAGCGCGAACACGACGAGCGCGACGAGCGAAGTGCGCGACGCCGTCGGGGCGTCGGCCAGCGCATGGGGCAACACCGCGAGCACGAGCGCGCCGGCCGACGGAACGAAGAGCGCCGAGCGCGAAGGACGCAGCTCGAGCGCGCGCGCGAGGAGCCGCAGCTTGCCGTGGAAGAGCCCGGCCCAGGCGAGCGCGACGGGCCATCCGATCCAGCCGAGGTACGCGCTCGTCTCGGTCTGCATCGTGAGGTCGCATTGGTAGAGCGCGGCGAGGAGGCCGACCATCACGCCCGCGCGCCGTTGGCCGATGCGCACGAGCAGCGCGGCGCCGCCGATGAGCATCAGCGCGTACACCTCGGCGACCGCCGTCATCTCGAGCCCGACCAATGCTTCGCTCGACGCGAGGTCGTACGAGACGAGCGTCACGCCCGCGAGCACGAGCGCGGCGCTGAAGAGATAGAGCGGGTTGTACTCGACGAACCAGCGGTGCAGCAGGCTGCGGAGCGGATCGTCGTTCGTCGTCGTCGTCGTCACGCGCGAGCCTTCAGCACGCGCGATGCCAGCACGAATCAGCGGGGATTTCGCGCGCAGGACACTCGGTGGCCGAGACAGCTCGGCGAACGGTCGCCTCGATCGCGACAAGCTGACGAGCGAACCCTCACCAACCGCCGATCGCCTCGCGGATCACCGCGGTCGTACGCTCGAGCAGCTTGAAGTAGCGCAGCGCGAGCTTCTTGGCCCTCTCGCGCTGGCTCGGCTCGTTCGTCCAACCGCGGTCGATCTCGAGCGCGATCTTCTCGGCGATGGCGAGCACGCGATCGAGGTCGCCGACCTTGCGGCGCGTCGCGCGGATGCGCCGCAAGAGATCTCGCGCGGGGCTCTCGCGCCGCGTCCAGTCCACGCACGCGACGTGCGCGCGGCGGATGTCGTCGGCGTTCTGCTCCCAGAACATGTTCGGCCCGCCCTGCTCGAGGGTGAGCTCGCAGATCGCGCAGAGGTCGCGCGCGCGACGCTTGTCTTCGAGGACGTTCCGGACCGACCCGACCATCTCTCCCGATCTGACCTCGCGACCGGGCTCGTGCCAGCCGGTCGATCGGTGTGCGACATTCGCCTCATGGCCGAGCCGATTCTCCGTCCGATCCAGCCGCGCGACGACGCTGCGGTCGCATCGATCATCCGTACCGTGATGACGAGCTTCGGCGCGAGCGGCCCTGGCTTCGCGATCCACGATCCGGAGGTGAGCGCGATGAGCGCGGCCTACGCAGGGCCGCGCGCGTCCTACTTCGTGGTGGAGAAGGACGGAGTCGTGATCGGTGGCTGCGGCATCGCGCCGCTCGACGGCGGCGATGTGGGAACGTGCGAGCTGCGCAAGATGTACTTCCTCCCCGACGCACGCGGTCTCGGCCTGGGCGAGAAGCTGCTCTCGCTCTGTCTCGAGAAGGCGCGTACGCACGGCTATCGCCGCTGCTATCTCGAGACGCTCACCGGCATGGACGCTGCGCAGAAGCTCTACGCGAAGATGGGCTTCACGCGCATCGAAGGGCCGCGCGGCGCGACGGGCCACACGGGCTGCGACCGGTTCTTCGAGCGAGAGCTCTGAGCCGTGGGCTTCTGGTCGAGCAAACCTCTCGCCGTTGCGACCGCGGTCCCGCAGTGCTCTTTCTGCGGCAAGACACTGCACGACGTGCGCAAGCTGATCGCGGGCCCGCGCGTCCACATCTGCGACGAGTGCGTCAGCCTCTGCAACGACATCATCGTCGAAGAAGAGACCAGAGGCGCTGCTCGCGCTCGCGGCGGGCGAGCTGGCCGTATGCCGAGCGGTCGCGCACGGCCGAGGACGCGATCCACCAAGCCTTCGCTCACGACACGCTCGGCGACTCGGCGGCACGCGACCGCCGCACGCAACAAGGCGCTCGAGCTCGCCCCTCCGACGTGCAGCTCGCCGAGAAGCTACGCACGCGATCGCTCGGCCCGTTCCGCTGACCGTCAGCGTCGCGCGTCGAGCGACACGGTGCCTGTCGCGATTTCTCGCGTGCGAAACGCGAGCTCGATCGATTCGGCGTCACGCGCGTCGGGGGCGATCGCGTGCCACGTCAGCGACCACCGCACCGGGCCTCGCACGCGCGGGAGAAGCAGCGCGAGGTGCCGCGCCTCGTTCGGCAAGACGCGTTGATCGGCGATCTCGACCATCTCGCCGTCTTCGTCGCGACCGAAGAGGCGCGCGAGCTCGGCGGTCTCGGGCGGCCCCACGCGGCTCCACGCGCGGAGCACGAGAGTGCGGTTGAGATCGCCCGTCGGTACGGCGTGGCCAGCGCGTGCCTCGAGCGTCGCGCGCACGATGGCGCCGGGGCCGCGACGCTCGGCGGTCACCTCGATGTCGAGCGCGCGCGCGAGCATGCCCTCGTCGCACGGGCCACGGAGAACGTGCGAGCCCTCGGTCATGTGGCAGTCGATGCAGACCTCGTCGCGTCCCGACGCACGCCACTCGGAGAGGGTGTGCTGCAGCTGCTCGCGGGGCGGGCCATGACGGCGAGGCAGATCGAACTCGTGACAGCCCGCGCAGTCCTCGACGCCGCCGAAGCTCTGGTCGGCACGGATCGCGTGCGGCGCCTCGACCGAGCGGCGCGAGACGATCGTGCCGTCTCGCACGTGACAGCTCGCGCAGCCCACGCCGTCGTGCACGCGCGGGTCGCGCGCGTCGCTCGCGAGCGGCGCATGGCAACCGACGCAATAGGCCGTTCGTCCGGACCATTCGCGCTGGAAGAGTGGATCGTCGAACGCTCGCGCGTGTAGCGTGCCGGCGTGCTCGCGCGCCTCGCGCACGTGGCACCTTCCGCACGCTTCGAAACGCGGATCCAGCGAGACAGCCGCATCGATCGCCCGCGCTGCATCCGGCTCGGCGCTCGGCGGATCGCACGCGCCGAGCAGCACGCTCAGCACGAGCGCGAGCGCTCTCATGGGGCGTCTTCCACGAGCGTCGTTCCGTCCCATCGATAGGGGACGATCGGTCGGCGTCGCTGCACGATCGCGAGCGGCCAGAAGCCCCGGCCAGAAGGCCCGCGTCGCGCGGGCGCCACGACGTCGTTGGCCTGCGAGGGATGTGCGAGCCCGGCGTGCGTCCAGACGGGCGTCGGAGATCCGATACGCAAGGCGCTCCACTCCGCATCCTCGATGCTGTCGGTCGACGCGACGAGCACCAAGGTCTCACCGCCTTGCGACGCGGTGCGCGTCACGAGCGCGTCCACGATCTGGCCGGATCCGTCGAGCGTCCAGCTCCCGATCTGCGCACCCGTGCGGCACGTGCTCGAGAGCCGTCTCAACAGGACGTAGTCGCGCGTGCTCGTGTGCGTGAGGAAGAGGGCGGCAGGTACGTTGTGCCCGCTCACGATCGCGCTCGTCACGATGCGCAGGACGTTGCGGCTCGCTTCTTCGCGCTCGGCCGACGGTACGTCTTCGAGCACGCTCGCCGCATCCGGCATGCAGTCCGTCTCGTCGAGATAGCGCGACGACGATTGGCCGACGAGGGCCGGTGCGGCGAAGATCGTCATCCACGACGGGCGAGTCGCGCTCGTCGGGTCCGTCGGCACGACGGCGGTCGCGCCGAGGGGCAGCGTGCCGATCCACGGGCCATCCGAGCCCGGAGCCGTGCGCACATTCACCGATCCGTTGGCACGGACGATCGCGAAGCGCCTCGCCACTGCGCTCGTCGCGGGCGCGACCAAGGTTCCGTGCAGCGCCGTCGCGAGCTCGCGTGCGGTCTCGATGCCGACGTCGCGCGTGACGCCGAGCTGCGCGAATGCGCCGTCCGGGCCGAGGAAGACAGACGTCGCCGACCGCAGCCGATCGGTGAGCGAGAGCCATCGCGTCGCCGTCTCGCTCGTCGGCACGGGCGCTCCGATCGCCCAGGGCCCATCGCTCGGCTCGCCTGGGGCGGTGCTCGCGGGCGGTGTCGCGCAGCGGGCGAACGATCCGAGCCGCAAGAGCCGTGCGATCGGCCCGTCACCGCGCACGCGATCGAAGATGGCCGTGTAGGGTGTCGTAGCGTCGATCGCCGACGCCGTGTACGCGTCTACCCAGATCGAATGGATCCCGTCCGCGCCGAGCACCTCGGTTTGGCGGGCCCAGTCTCCTTCGCCGTATCGGTTGGCCCAATCGTTCGCGGCGAGCTCCGCGTCGAACGCCGCGCTGCGCTCGGGATCGATGTTCGCGCCGGCGACGAGCGCGTCCTCGATGCTCACGGGATGGACGTCCTCACCGACGATCTCGAACGTCGTCCCCTCCGCGATGTGGTGCGCAGCGTCGCCACGCTCTCCCACGTCGGCGTCGCCCTGGCACACCACCGAGACCATGCTGCGCGTCGCCAGCACGGAGCGGCACGTGGGCAAGTACTCCGTCTCCGGTGTCGCGCCCCGGCTCGCGTCGCGCAGGTCCGTGGCAAGCGTGTTGAGCTGCTGATCGAGCAACGTGTCGAGCCGCGAGCGAACGAGCGCGTTCGGGTGTCGCACGTGCACGGTATCGCCGGTGGGTAGAGACACGCTCTCGACGTCGAGCCATGGCACGTAGCGGCCGCGGACTTCGCTGGGCTGCGTGGTTTCGGAGAGCGGCGCGGGCGGGATGCCGGAATCGACCTCGACCTCCGTCGGAGCCGGTGGCGCTTCGGTCGGTGGCGGCGTGACGGTGGTCGGCGGCGCGCTCGAGGGCGGCGGCTCGGGCGTGACGACGGTGTCGTGCGAGCCCGAGCAGGCGAGCGAGAGCGAGGCGAGGACGAGCGCGAGTCGTTGCAAGGATCCCTCCCGCGCGGACTATAGGCGCGGCGGAACCGCGCGCGTCAGAGGATGTTCTGGACCTGCTCGCGCAAGCGCTCGAGCTCGGTCTTGAGATCGACGACGGTGCGCGCGAGCTCGGCGTCGGCGCTCTTCTGGCCGATGGTGTTCGACTCGCGCGCCATCTCTTGCAACAAGAAGTCGAGGCGCCTTCCCGTGACCGTGTCGTCGTCGAGGAGCATCGTGCGGAACTGCTCGGCGTGGCTCCGCAGGCGCGTGCACTCTTCGGTCACGTCGGAGCGATCGGCGAAGATGACCACCTCGAGCTCGAGCCGGCGCTCGTCCATCGGGAACGACGGGCCGACGAGCTTCTCGATCCGCTCCTCGAGGCGCTTGCGCATGGCGGCCACGACCATCGGCGAGCGCTGCTCGATCGCGCCGACGAGCTCGACGAGGCGCCCGAGGCGGCTCTCGAAGTCCTGCGTGAGCGTCGCGCCCTCGCGTTGACGCATCGACTGCACGCCCTCGCAGGCGAGCTCGGTCGCGCGCGTGAGCGACGCACGGACGAGGCTCGTGTCGGGGCGGCCCTTCGCGACGAAGAGCTCGGGCACCGAGGCGAGCAGGCCCAGCGGCACCGGATCGCGTGGCGAGAGCGCATCGCGCAGCGCGACGAGCTGCTCGAAGGCTGCCCGCGCGCGCGTCGCATCGAGGATGGGCTCGTCGAACGTCTCGCCTTCCATCCGCACCGCGATCTCGATGCGCCCGCGCACCAGCATGCGTCGCGCGATGTCCTCGATCAGCGCCGTGTGCT
>CAYSCF010000335.1:0-7302 GCA_964429305.1 uncultured Sandaracinaceae bacterium
CCGGGCAACGCGTGTCGCAGCCGCTGCCGCTGCTGCTGGTCGAGTCCGTGACGTCGAGATGCCAATGGCCGAGCGCGGTGCCCATGCTCGAGCCGCAGTCGCCCGTCGTCACGACGCCGTCGCAGATGTCGAGCCGCGCCGTGCCTTCCGAGCAGTGGCCGATGCCGCACATGTCCGAGCAGCCGACCTGCATCGGCGCGCCCGGCGTGCACGTGACGATCTCGGCGCCGCGCGGCGTGCCGAGGTTCTGCGAATCCCAGTGACAGTCCGCGCGGCCGCTCCCCGTCGCGCCGGGGACCACGGTGATCGACCCGGACGCGGGGCACGTGACGCGGCCGAACGGGCAGAGGCCGCCGCACGTCGAGTCGTCGATGTCGACGAACATCGTGCTGTCGCTCTGGTGCGCGCAGTCGCCCGCGCTCAGCGTTCCATCGCAGAAGCGCAGGCGCGCATCGCCCGAGCACGAGCCGATGCCGCAGCTCGATGCGCATCCGATCTCGACGAGCTCGCCCGGCGTGCACGAGACGGTGCGCGCTCCGTCGTCGGTGGCGTGGCAGCCGAGGATCGAGAGACACGCGAGGACGGCGATCGAATGGCGATTCATGGCAAACGTGCTCCTACGGGCGGCCGGCGCGGATCTACCCTACTTGCTCCGTTCTTTCGATCGGTCACGCTCTGCCGCCGTGGACGAGCTCGAGCGCGCCGAACGAGACCTGACCCGCGCCGTGGGGCGCTGCATCGCCGACTTCGATCTGATCCGAGAGGGCGATCGCGTCATGGCGTGCCTCTCGGGCGGCAAGGACAGCTACGCGATGCTCCACGTGCTCGAGCTCATGCGGCGTCGCTCGCCGGTGAAGTTCGAGATCATCGCGGTCCATCTCGACCAGGGCCACCCAGGCTACGACGGCACTCCGCTCGAGGGCTGGCTGAAAGAGCACGGCTACGCGCACCGCATCGTGCGCGAGGACACGTACACGATCGTCACCGACAAGCTCGGGCCGAAGGATCAAGAGGGCGGGGCGCCGACCTATTGCTCTCTCTGTTCGCGCTTGCGTCGCGGCGTTCTGTACAACCTCGCCGAGGAGCTCGGCTGCACGCGCATCGCGCTCGGGCACCATCGCGACGATGCGATCGAGACGCTGATGCTGAACCTGATGTTCACGGGCTCGCTCAAGGCGATGCCCGCGAAGCTGCGCAGCGACGACGGGCGCAACGTCGTCATCCGCCCGCTGATGTACTGCGCGGAGAAAGACATCGCGCGCTTCGCCGAGCTGATGCGCTTTCCGATCCTGCCCTGCGATCTCTGCGGCTCGCAGGACGAGCTGATGCGCAAGGAAGTGAAGACGATGCTCGGCAACCTCGAGGCGATGGCGCCCAAGGTGAAGGAGAGCATGCTCGCGGCGCTCGGAAACGTCCGCGCGACCCATCTGCTCGACCGCGAGCTGTGGGACGAGCTCGGGATTGCGCCAGATGGTCTCAGTGAGGCCCCGCGAAAATCGGCCACCAAGCGGTCGCCCGACGGCAAGGGACGCCTGCCCGTCGTCAGCTGACCGCCCGATTTCTCGATTCATGTGGCGCAATGGGCCGTGACGGGCCACCTTTGGTCCCGCGTACACGTTCGATCGGCTCAGTGCTTCTCTCTTGTTGGGGAACGCGACACCGCGAAGGCATGCCCGCAGAAAGAAAAGAGAGAGACACATGGGACTTCGTCTGTTCGTTGGAAACCTTTCGTTCAACACCGACGAGAACGCACTTCGTGACGCCTTCGGCGCGCACGGCGCGGTGACCGACGTCACCGTCATCACCGATCGCGAGACCGGTCGTTCGCGTGGCTTCGGCTTCGTGACGATGGCCGATGCGAACGGCATGAAGGCCGCGCAGGCCGCGATGGACGGCGCGCAGATGAACGGCCGCGCGCTTCGCGTCAACGAGGCCGAGGAGCGTACGTCGCGCGGTGGCGGCGGTGGCGGCGGCGGCGGCGGCGGTGGTCGCAGCGGCGGCGGCGGCGGCCGCGGTGGCGGCGGCGATCGGAATCGTTGGTGACCAAAGCAGCTGCGGACGCGCGTGACGAGCTCCGCCATGTGGCGGAGGTCGAGGGCGCGCGATGGGCGACGAGCTCGCTCGCGCAGCTGGGACCCGAGGGACGAGCCACCGGTGGCTGGCCAGGGACGCTCTCCGAGGCGCGCATGCGTCTCGAAGCGGTCTTGGCCGTCCGCAAGGCTCGTGCACCTGGTGCGTTCGGTGAAGAGCTCGCGCGTCTCGTCTACCAGGCCGCTCGTCGGCACTGGCAGGCGTCCGCGACGCGCGAGCAGCCGGCGTAACGCCGCCGGTAGTACTCGAGCCGTTTGTATCCGCGCGTGGCATCCGGCCTTCGTCAGAGGGCCGAGGTGCTATGTTCGCGGCCCCGCCGACAATTGCGTCGGCCCGGCGTTGCCGGGCACTGCGGCTAACCGATGACGGCCGATCCGCACTTCCGAAAGGCCCCGCGCGCGCCCGTCGAGCTCCGTGCGAGCTTTCGACGCGATGCGCCCGGCGCGGTGCTCGAGAAGGGTGGCCGCGTGTCGGATCTCTCGATGGGCGGTGCGTTCGTCGAAGCAGGCGATCCGCCGCAAGAGGGCGCGCTCGTCTACCTCACGTTCACGACGCCGACCGCGTGGGATCCGCTCGAGCTCCCGGCCGAGGTGCGGTGGGTGCGTGACGGCGGCTTCGGAGCTCGCTTCCGCGCGCTGACTTCGGCGCAGGCGCAGGCGCTGCACGCGCTGGTCGCGCAGAGCACGCCCTTCGAGAGCGTGGACGAGTGATGACGCCGGCCGAACAGCCCACGGGCATCGCGGGATCGATCGACGGAGAGCCCGTCTTCGACTTCGCCGCGTGGCTCGGTCGCACGATCGACGATCGCTACAAGATCGAGCAGCTGCTCGGGCAAGGCGGCATGGGCGCCGTGTTCCTCGCGGAGCACGTGAAGCTCCAGAAGAAGGTCGCGCTCAAGGTCATCCTTCCGCAGTTCGCGGGCAACGGCGAGGTCGCCGAGCGCTTCGCGCGCGAGGCGATGGCGAGCGCGAAGCTCGAGCACCCGCACGTCGCGAGCGCGCTCGACTACGGAACGCTCCCCGAGGGCGGCGCGTATCTGGTGATGCAGCTCGCGCGAGGCCGCAGCCTGCGCAAAGTGCTCGACGAGAAGAAGAGTGGCTGGCGATACGCGTGCGAGATCGGCGCACAGGTCGCCGATGCGCTCGCCGCCGCACACGCCGCGGGCATCGTGCATCGCGATCTCAAGCCCGAGAACGTGATGATCGAGCCGCGCGAGGACGGCAGCGAGCTCGTGAAGGTGCTCGACTTCGGGATCGCGCGCGTCATCGACGATGCGAGCGCGCCGAGCGGCATCAGCAAGCTCACGCGTGTCGGGACGATCATCGGCACGCCCGGCTACATGTCGCCCGAGCAAGCGCTGGGCGAGCCCGTGGACACGCGCGCGGATCTCTACGCGCTCGGCGTGATCCTCTGGGAGACGTGCGCGGGCCGCGAGCTCTGGAACGAGACCGAGGTGACGGCGCTCGTCACCAAACAGCTCACGACCGAGCCGCCGCGTCTGACGTCGATCGCGAGCGACGTTCCGGCCGAGCTCGACGTGCTCGTGATGCGCCTGCTCGCGCGCGATCGAAACGATCGACCGGAGCGCGCGGCCGACGTGCAAGGGACGCTCAAGCGTCTCGCGATGGTCGCGACCGTCGAGCGCATGTCGCTTTCAGCGGGCCAGAGCGGATCGATGCCCGCGATGCCTGCAACGGTCGTGGCGCCGCGCACGAGCCTCTTGTCCGCGCTACCGCCCGAGCTCGCCGATCGCGTGGGCTCGATCGCGCCCGGGCTCGCGAAGCCTCAGACGCTGTTCGCGATCGCGGGGATCGTGATCGGGTTCGTGTCGGTGATCAGCCTCGCGTCGCTCTATTCGTTCTGCGCGCGCGAGACGCCGCCGACGACGACCGTCGCGGTCGTGCCTGCGCCGCCGGGCTCGACGACGCCGCGCGAGATGCCGCGTGGCGTCGAGCCTCCGACGAGCGAGGTCGTGCACGCGCCGCCGCCGCCTGCGGGTCAGCCGGCGATCCCGGACGCTTTCGCCGCCGACTTCGAGACGCTGATCAGTGACGACGCAGGACGCGCCGCGCGACGGAGCGCGGCGGAGCGTTTGCTCGCGCAGCCGCAGATGGCGCTCCCGCCGGTGGTGTGGCGCGTGGCGCAGCTCGAGGACGAGAGCGGTTGCGACGGCCGTCGCGAGATCGTCGTGGCGCTCGGTGCGATCGGCGATTCCCGCGCTCTTCCCGCGCTGGAGCGCCTCGATCACAACCGGCGCGGCTGCGGCTTCTTCCGGTCGCAGGACTGCTACCGATGTCTGCGGCCCCAGCTCGCGCACGCGCTCACGGTGCTGCGCTCGGCGCAGTCACCCGCGCCGTGAGGTCGGCGGCCGTGATCGCACTTGGGCGTCCGCCGCGAATCGCATCGATGGCGAGCTCGACCGCGGCGGTGGCGATGGTCGCGTCGTCGCCCGCGATCGTTCCGAAGATCGTGACCGAAGGATGTTCACCCGGCTCGGCGCGGAACGATGCATCGCTGCCCGCGATCGCGGTCGCAGTGAAGACGAAGAACGAGGGTGTGTCGATGCCGGAGAGAAAGTGCACCGGCGAGCGCACCCACGTCTCTTCGAGCTCGCGCACTTCGTAGATCGGACCGTCCAGCATCGGCCCCTGGATCGCCTCTTCGAGCACGTCGTCGGCCGGCGAGACGGCGACGAACGCGCCCGCGTGCAGGCCCGTTTCGGCGAGCAGCGTCGCGAGGGTCGCGCCTCCGAGCACGCCGACGACCACGATCCGCTCGGGTGGCAGCCCGGTGCGCGACGCCAGATCGTGGAAGGCCGCGAGCGCGTCCTCGACGTCGCCCGCGTAGAGATCGAGATGACCCGGGTTGGCCGGCTCACCCTGCAGCGACGGGACCACCACCGCCGCGCCATCCTGCTGCAGACGCATCGGGCCACGGGTGAGCGTGTCGACGAGCGTCGCGCTCGAGCCGAGCCACATCACGCCGACGTCCGCGGCAGGCTCCTGCGCGACGCTCGCGTACGCGTAGAGCGGCCCGTGCGGGCTCGTGAACTGCGTGCGCACGAACGCGTCGCCCTGCGCGAGCTCGGGCGGCGGCTCTCCCGCGAGCGCGATGTCGTGCGTCACGCGCGGGGCATACGCAGCACGCGCTTCGGTGAGCGTGCGCGCGGCCGGTGTGAAGCCCGGCGGCGTCGGGCCGGGGCCGATCCACGGCTCGTGCGGCGCGTGCACCATCGAGAGGAACGCCGTCCAGTCGTCGTCGGGATGGCTGATCGCGATCACGACGACGGCATCGCGCCCGCCGCCGTCCGCATCCCAGAGCACGATGCGCGCGCTCGCGGCGATCGGGCCGCCACCGCGCATGCCTTCGTGGCGCGCCCACGCTTCGTGGCGCGTGTCGTCGCGCACGAAGAACGTACTTTCGTCGTCGTCGTCGTCGTCGTCGTGCGGCGAGCGTGCGGGATCGGGAAAGAGGCCGCCGACGCAGCCGCGGACGAAGCTGCCCGCGTTCTCGGCCGTCGCCGACGTGCCGTCGACGTGCAGGGCGATCACCGTGATCGACGCGCCGTGCACCTCGTCGGTCCATCCCCAGGCGCCCGTCACGCGTCCCCACACCGCGAACGCCAGACGCAGCGCGGTCGCGAGCGTGTTGTCGACGTTCCACTCGGGACCGGGATCGCCGACGAGGAAACCTTGCTCCGGATGCCGGAGGTAGAGGCGATCGGCGACCGCGATCGGCTCGAGCGTCGCGCTCTGCGCGAGATACGGCTCGGCCGCACGAAAGATCACGCCCGAGAGCACGCAGTAGAAGACCGCGCCCGCACCGACGAGCGTGAGCAGCGCGCCGAGCACGCCTTGGCCGCGCGTGAACAAGAGCACGCCGCCACCGACGAAGACGGACACGATCGCGAAGCCCAGGATCGCGACGAGCACGCCGAGCGGAGCGCCTCCGTACGCCGCGACCCCGCCGGCGCAGAGCCCGACGAGAACGGCAAGCCCAGCGCGTCCTCGTCGCGGGGCGGTGGTGGGCGCGGCTGCGGTTTCTCCTCGGACACGCCCGTCGTCGTCGATCCCCGCCATGCGCGCGACCGTAGCAGGCTCGCGCTCGGGACGTGACCACGCGCACGGCCTGCGCGCTCCGTAGCGCGGTATGCAGACGACCTCTCAACAAGGAGCGAACGTGGAGCTGAAAGACGTCAAGGCCATCGTGACTGGTGCAGGCTCGGGCATGGGAGCGCACTTCGCGCGTCGCATCGCGGAAGCGGGCGGCAAGGTCGCCGCGTGCGACGTGAACGAGGCGGGCCTCGCGGAGCTCCCGGCGGGCATCTTCAAGAAGAAAGTCGACGTGTCGGCGCCGGGCGCGAGCAAGGAGCTCGCGACGTGGGCAGCCGACGCGATGGGCGGCCTCAACCTCGTCATCTCGAACGCGGGCATCCTGCGCGACGGCCTCCTCGTGAAGAAGAGCCGCGAGACGGGCGAGGTCACCACGATGACCGACGAGCAGTGGAACGCCGTCATCGGCGTGAACCTCACGGGCGCGACGCTCGTCGTGCGCGACGCGGTCGCCGAGATGGTGCGCCGCGAGCAGCGCCCGGGCCTCGTCATCGCGATGAGCTCGATCGCGCGCCACGGCAACCGCGGTCAGTCGAACTACGTCAGCGCGAAGGCCGCGCTCGCCGCGAACGCGGTCACGTGGTGCCGTGAGTTCTCGCCGTTCGGCATCCGCGCCGTCGCCATCGCGCCCGGCATGGTCGAGACGCCGATGACGCGCGGCATGAACCAGAAGGCGCGCGACGCCATCGTCGCCTCGATCCCCGTCGGCCGCATCGGCGAGCCCGAGGATCTCTTCAAGGCCGTGAAGTTCGCGATCGAGTGCGACTACTTCAACGGTCAGTGCATCGACGTCGACGGCGGCGCGGCGTTCTGATCGCGAGCGGATCAGCTCGGCAAGAGGGCCGGGATGTGCTTGCTGAGCTCGCTCAGCGATAGGTCGGTGAGGTGCTTCGGCACCTCGCTGCGTACCAGCGCCCGCGTCGCGGGATCGAGCGCGGCGTTCACGAGCCCGAGAAAGCCCGGCTCCGCGACGAGCACGATCGCGTCGAAGCGATTGCCGTCGCGGCCGAGGCGCAGGTGCTCCGCGATCTGCTTGGCGAACACGGTGGCCTCGGCGTCGTTGTTCTTTCCTTTGGGTGAGGCGGCGCGCAGCGCATGC
>CAYSCF010000336.1:0-7279 GCA_964429305.1 uncultured Sandaracinaceae bacterium
AGCGCACGAAGCGCTTCACCTTCTCGGGCGCGCTCTTGTTCTCCGGATGCGTCGCCTCGAGCAAGCGGATCGCGTAGTCGGTCACGTGTCGCGTGACGGGGACGTCGCGGGCGAGGGCGCGCATCGCGAGGATCCGCGCCTTGCCGATCACCTTCTCCACCGTCGGAACATCCTTGCCCGTCGTTCGCTCGAGGATCGAGTGCATCTCGTCGCGCGACGGGAACGCGACCTCGAGCTTGAACAGGAAACGATCGAGCTGGGCCTCCGGAAGCGGGTACGTGCCCTCCATCTCGAGCGGGTTCTGCGTCGCGAGCACGAAGTACGGCTCGTCCATCGGGTACGTGACGCCGCCGATCGTGACCGCGTGCTCCTGCATCACCTCGAGCAATGCGCTCTGCGTCTTGGGCGTCGCGCGATTCACTTCGTCCGCGAGCACGACGTTCGCGAACACGGGCCCGCGTCGGAACTGGAACCCGCGCTCGTTGCCGTCCATCGCGAGGATCGTCGTGCCCAGCACGTCGGCGGGCACGAGGTCGGGCGTGAACTGGATGCGCGAGAACTGCATGTCCACGGCCTCGGCGAGGCTGCGCACGAGCATGGTCTTGCCCAGGCCGGGCACGCCCTCGAGCAGCACGTTGCCGCCGGCGACGAGACACGTGAGCAGCCCGTCGACGATGCCGCTCTGCCCGACGATCCGCTTGCCGATGGCCGCGCGAACGGCATCGAGATCCTTGCGAAACGCCTCGACCTCGGCGCGGGCCGCATCTTTGGGTGCCGTCATTCGGAGGCGATGATAGCGCCCCACCGTACGAGGGGCTTGAGCCGAGGCGCCCGGGTGGCTACACAAGCGACGAGGAAACCGATGGCCCTACCGTTCGTCACCGACGCGACGTTCGAGCGCGACGTGCTCCAGTCCGAGCTGCCCGTGCTGATCGACTTCGTCGCGGACTGGTGTCAGCCCTGCAAGCAGCAGTCGCCGATCGTCGAAGAGGTCGCACGCGAGCTCGAAGGGCAGGTGAAGTTCGTGCAGATCGACGTGGACAAGAGCCCACGCATCGCCGCGAGCTTCCGCATCCAGTCGATCCCGCAGCTCTTCGTCATCCACGAGGGCCAGGTCGCGGCGCAGTGGGACAAGGGGCTCGCGCCGAAGAAGCAGATCCTCGAGCTCTTGCGGCCGTTCCTTCCGCAGGCGCCCAACGAGCTGAAGCCCGCGGATCTCGCGCAGCTCATCCAGCAGAAGCGCGTGCAGCCGGTCGACGTGCGCGAGGCGGGTGCGTTCGCGCGCTATCACATCCCCGGCGCGATCAACCTGCCGCTCGCCGAGATCGACACGCGCGCCGCCGAGCTCGTGCCGCGCGACGGCAGGCTCCGCGTGCTCTACGCGCGCTCGACCGACGAGGCGCGCGAGGCCGTCGAGAAGCTCGTGAAACAAGGCCATCAGGTCGCGTTCCTCGCGGGCGGCTTCCTCCACTGGGAGGCCGATGGTCTTCCGGTCGAGCGGGGCCAAACAAACTAGTGGTCTCGATCCGGCCTCCGCCCTTGCCCGACATCGCGGCGGCCGATCGCATCACGCCGCGTGAGAAGGTGATCGTGGTCGTCGACGGCCTCCCTGGCGCGCCGCTCGCGCCCCTGCTGGTTGCTGCGCTCGCGGATCGCGCGACGCGCCTGCGGCTCCTCGTGCGGAACAAGCCCGGCTTCGATCTCGCCCTGGCCGGTGCGGCGGCGCATCCGGATGCGCTGCGCGAAGCCGCATGCGCGGCGCTCGATGCCGCCGGCTCGCCGTGGGTCGTCGCGGAGGGCATCGCATGGCTCGCGTGCCTGACGCCGACCTTCGCGCTGCTCGGCGCGGCCTCGCCTTCGCTGGTCGCGCTCGATCCCGACGTGCGCGCGCATCGCGATCGTTTCGATCTGGTGCTCTACGACGCACGTCCTGCTGCGCTCGATCGCCTCGTCGAGCGCCTGCTCGCGCGCTGAGAAGCAAACCAAGCAGCGCCGCGTCGTGCGTATTACGATGCCCGTCGTGTGAGCGACGACGACCGCGAGTACGCCGCCTGGGGCGACGACACGGAGGACGAGGGCACGGAGATCGTCGCCTCGCTCGAGCCGGGCACGTTCTTCGCGGACCGCTTCCAGGTCGATGGTCGTCTCGGCATGGGCGCGATGGGCAAGGTCGTGACGGCGACCGACATGCGCACGGGGCAGCGCGTCGCGCTCAAGGTTCTCCACCGCGAGAAGGCCGCGCAGCGCGAGGCCGCGGAGCGCTTCACGCGCGAGGCCGAGGTGCTCGCGCGGCTCGGCCATCCCGGCATCGTCCGCGTGGTCGCCTCCGAGCGGATGCCCGACGGCACGCGCTGGCTCGCGATGGAGCTCATCGAAGGCGACACGATCGCGCAGCGCCTCCGCAAGAAGGGCCCGTTCACACCCGAGGCGGCTTACGGAATCATCACGATGCTCTGCGATGCGCTCGATGCGGCCCATCGCGAAGGCATCGTGCATCGCGATCTCAAGCCCGAGAACGTGATGCTTCCGGCGAGCGGGACGCCGAGCTGCAAGATCCTCGACTTCGGTCTCGCGCGCGTCACGCAGATCGGCGTCGAGCGACTCACGCGCGCCGGCACGATCCTCGGCACGCCACGCTACATGGCGCCCGAGCTCATCGAGACGCTCAAGGACACCGATCACCGCGCGGACGTGTTCGCCGTCGCGGTGATCACGTACGAGCTGCTCACGGGCAAGTCGATCTACGCGGCGGAAGACGTCGGTCAGCTCTTCGGCGCGATCCTCGAGGGCCGCATGCGCACGCTGCAGTCGCTGCGCCCGGATCTGCCGGCGGCGATCGATGCGGTCATCGCGCGCGGTGCGATGCGCAAGCCTGCCGATCGCTATCAGACCGCGGGCGCGTTCGCCGAGGCGTATGCGCGTGCGGCCGGCATCGCCGCGCAGCGCAGTCAGCTCGCGACCGACATGTTCGACGATCAGACGATGACGGGCTCGCTGCAGGCGCGTGCCCCGCTCGTGGATCCATTCGCGCCGTCGTTGCCGCGCCCCGCGCCGACGCCGTCGATCACCGGGCCGTCGGTGGTCGCGATCGCGCCGGTGCGCACCGTCTCCGATCGACCCAAGCCGGCCGCGAGCGTGCCGCGCGTGTCGGTGCCCTCGCAGAACCGCACGATCGGCCACTTCACCGCCTTCTCGCAGCCGCCACCGGCGATGTCGGGCACGCCGATCAGCTACGGTGGTCCGCCCGTGACGCCGGCCGCGCCCTCGCCGGTGTACGTCGCACCGGGCGCGGTCGCGCCGGAGGAACCGACGATGGTCGGCGTCGATCGTCCGATCCCGCCCGAAGGGCAGCGACCGTTCTCGGATCGTCCGCCGCCGTTCGCCGGCGCTGATCAGGCCGCGGGCAGTGTGTACCCGCAGCGGCAGCGCTCGTTCACGCCGCCGCTCGGCGTGTCCGGAGAGATGCGTCCGATCGCACCGCCCGCCGTCGCGCCCGCGTCCGCGCCGACGAAGAGCCGCACGGGGCTCTGGATCGGTCTCGCCGTGATCGTCGTGCTCGCCGCGATCGGCGCGGGCATCGGCCTGAGGTTCGTGCTCGAGAGCGGCCTCTTGCCGCACTGATCGGACGGAGACGAGAGAGATGAGCAGGCTCGAGAAGGTTCACGACGACATCCACGTCGTCACCATTGCGCACAAGATGATCGGCCTCTCGCTCGGCGCCCGCATGATCGTACTGCGTCTCGCGGATCGCTCGCTCGCGCTGGTCTCGCCCGTGCCGATCGACGACGCGCTCGCCGCCGAGATCGCCGCGCTCGGCGAGGTCGCGCACGTGATCGCGCCCAACGTGTTCCATCACCTCTTCGCCGAGGGCGCGAAGAAGCGTTACCCGAAGGCCAAGCTCCACGCAGCGCGCGGGCTGCGCAAGAAGCGGCCCGACCTCGTGATCGACGAAGTCTTCGACGGCGACACGAAGCTCGGCGACGGGATCACGCCGGTCGAGATCCGCGGCTCGATGATGGGCGAGACGGTGCTCGTGCACGCGCCATCGGCCAGCGTGATCGGCGTCGACTTGGTCGAGAACTTCGTCACGCCGCCGCCCGACCTCTACACGCGCACGTACCTCCGCGCCGCAGGGCTGAGCGGAGGGGTCGGCTGGAGCTTCTTCCTCAAGCCGGTCTATCGCGACAAGAAGCTCGCGCGCCGATCGCTCGACGAGCTCTTCGCGCTGCCGTGGGATCGCGCGGTGATCGCGCACGGCGACATCGTCGAGCAGGGCGCCAAGGTGAGCGTCCAGCGCGCGCTGGACTGGGTTCGTTGAGGCGCGACGTGCAGGACGGCACCCGCGTTCTCATGCTCCACACGGGGGGCACGATCGGTATGCGCGCCGGCGCGCGCGGCTACGAGCCGGCGCCCGGGTTCTTGCGCGCGTTGATCGCGACGATGCCGCAGCTCTCCGACACCACGGCCGATCGATGCGGCCACGACTTCGTCACGCCGCCCTTCGGCAACGAGCGCCGCGCGTACTACGACTTCGTCGAGTACGACCCGCTGCTCGACTCGGCGAACCTCGATCTCTCCGATTGGGCACGCTTCGCCGACGATCTCGCGGCGAGCGAGGCCGATTACGACGCGTTCGTGCTCTTGCACGGCACCGACACGATGGCGTTCACCGCGTCGGCGCTGAGCTTCGCTCTCGAAGGACAGAAGAAGACCGTCGTGCTGACGGGATCGCAGGTGCCGCTCTACGCGCTGCGCAGCGATGGGCTCGACAACGTGCTCGGCGCGCTGCGCGTCGCGACGGAAGCACCCATCCCCGAGGTCACGCTCTTCTTCCGCGATCGGCTCTACCGCGGCAATCGCGCGACCAAGCACGATGCGGTCGGGCTCGAGGCGTTCACGTCGCCGAACCTCGCGCCGCTGGCCGACATCGCCGTCGATCTCGCGGTGCGTCGCGATCTCGTGCTCGCGCCCGATCCGCGCCCGTTCCGCGCGAGCACCGAGCTCTCGCCGAACGTGGCAGCGCTACGGCTCTATCCGGGGATCACTCGCGACATCCTCGCGAACTTCGTCCGCGAGCCGATGCAGGGCCTCGTGCTCGAGACGTACGGATCGGGCAACGCGCCCGACACGCGCCGCGATCTGCTCGACGTGCTCTCGGCGGCGATCGCCCGCGGGCTCGTCGTGCTCAACGTGACGCAGTGTCTGCGCGGCACCGTCAGCGGCGCGTATGCAGCCGGTCGCGCGCTCGCCGACGCGGGCGTTCTCCCGGGCGCGGATCTCACCGCAGAGGCTGCGCTCGCGAAGCTCGCGTACGTGATCGGTCTGAAGCTCTCGCGTGCCGAGACCGCGCGCCTACTCTGTACGCCGATCCGCGGCGAGATGACGCCTTAGTCTGCAGGAGTGCTCGCCAAGGGCCGCTTTGCGGACCACTCGAGCGGACTAACCCAAGCCGAGCGCCTTCGTGAGCGCGGCGATGGTCGTGGTCTCGTGGGGCGAGAGCTTGCCGTCGGCGAGCGCGGCCTCGAGCAAGCGGTCGACGAGCGCGCGCTTGTCGGCCGCCGTACGCGTCGAGACGATGCGCTCGGCCTCGTCGAACCCTTCGAGCAGGCGCACCTGCTTCTGCTCTTCGTCGGAGAGGCCCAGCGCCTCCATCGACCTGGCGAGGAACGCGCGCTCGTTGTCGGCCATCATGCCGTCGGCGACGAGCACCTTCGCGATCAAGAGACAGCTGGCCACCGCGTCCGTCATGGCGCGCAGCCTAAACGAAAACGGCGCGCCCGAGGGCACGCCGTTCGTCTCTCACGCGAGCTCGCTACCGGATCAATAGCGGCGCCAGCGACCGCGCGGGCGACCATAGACGCGCGGAGGCGCGGCGTAGACCGGCGCAGGCGCGTACATCGGCGCCGGTGCAACCTCGACGCGCACACCACCGCCCCACGGACCGATCACGAGGCCCGGCTCCACGATCACCGGAGTGCTCATGCGCGGCGGCGGCGGCGTGAGGACCGTCGTCGTCTGCGGCGGCGTGTACGGACGCGGCGCGACCGCATAGGCACCGCCACCACACGCGGCGCCGTAGCCCGGCGGCGGGCCGGTCACGCTCATGTCCGGCTGCAGCTGCGTGCCGGACGCGGAGCCCGCGGGAATCGGGTAGTACCACCAGCGACCGCTGCCACAGACCCAGTAGCCCGCGACGCCCGGACGCGCCGGAGGAACGGTGACCACGCCACTCGAGCTCGGCGGAACCACGACCGCCGCGCCCGTCGCCGAAGGCGTCGATGTCATCGGCGGAGCCACGGTGACCGTCGCCGTGCCCGGGGCCGTGATCGTCGGCGTCGCGACCGACGGCGGCGGAAGCGCAGGGGCGACCGTGACCGGCGCGCTCGCGACCGACGGCGCGCTGCCATCGACGCGCCCGAACACCTGCGTGATGTAGGTGCCGTCCGCATGGAGGATCGCGGCGAGGCCCACCGCGGTGAAGCGCGGGTTCAGCATGTTCGCGAGGTGCGGCGGGCTCGCTTCCAGCGTCGCTTCCGCCTGCGCCGTGTCGGAGTGCATCGCGACGTTCTCCGCGATCTCGTCGATCGACAGACCGGCCGCGTGCACGCGATCGGACGGCGTGCCGCTCGTGGGCGACACGTGCATCAGCTGCTGGTGATCGGCCATGTCGTGGCTGTGCGCACGGGCGGCCTGGTCCAGCTGTCCGTCACGGACGAGGGGCGAGAGACCCTGGGCGGCACGCAGCTCGTTGATGCGCGCGAGCATCGCCACCTCACCGGACGCATCGTCCTGGGCGAAGGCGGTCGAGACCGAGGCGGAGCACAGAACGAGCGCGCTCGCGGCGAACAGGGCGAGGGCGAAGCGGGGCATGGGAACCTCTGAGACAGATGATAGCAATGCGCGAACCACTTCTCTGATGGAGGACATACCCCGAAAAGTCTGCGGAAAACGCTGACCGGGCCGGTAGGGGCCCGTCCGTGTCGGGGTCGGATCGCGAACGAAACGCCCCGACGCGGCGTGGACGGCCGTTCACGATGGGTCCTTGCGGGCAGGCGACTCGGGCGCCAGAGAAGCTGCCGATGCGTGTCCGACTCCGCCCCGACCTCGCCGTTCTCTCCGTTCGCGGTGACGACGCACGCGCGTGGCTGAACGGGCAGATCACGAACGACGTCCGGTCGACCAAGCCAGGCGACGCCGTTCACGCGCTCGTGCTGAACGTGAAGGGCCATGCGTTCGACCTGGACACCCCGCAGAAAAGGCTGGAACCGCGCGTCGAGGC
>CAYSCF010000337.1:0-7266 GCA_964429305.1 uncultured Sandaracinaceae bacterium
ATCCGGGGCCGGATGCAGTGACGGCGGACGCGGCCGACGGCTCGCTCCGCGGCGCGTGGGGCACGGTCGTGACGGGCGCGAGCGCCGAAGAGATCGACTCCTCGATCGCCCGCGGCGACGGCGCGTTCATGCTCAGTGGCAGCGGACGCGACGGCCATCACGGCCACATGGGCGTCATCGAGCGCGTCCACTCGGTCGACTACGACGCCGACGGGCACGTGGCCCGGATCGTGTTTGATGGCTGGGAAGGACGCTCGACTGGAGCCATGCATCTCACCCGTCGCACTTGGAGCACGTACGGCCACGCCCCCGCCGAAGGTGGCCGTGGCGGTCTCGATCGTATCGAGATCGTTCGACTTCAGCGCCCCGAGGCTGGCCAGAGCGTCGAGCGCCCGATTCACGGCGACGCCCCGGCGTCGATTCTCGACCAGCCGAGCGCCCCGTCCGGCGCGTCAGAGCCATGACGAGCGCCAACGATTTGGCTCAAGTCTCACCCCCGAACGTCCGAAGCCCTTCCCGAAAGCCCCACCGAGGAACGCCATGAAGATCCAGAACAACGCCCCGCAGCAGCCCATCGCCCGCACCCACGCGGACCGCACCGGCAAAGCGACCGATCGCTCGGCGACCGACAAGACGGGGGCGACCGCGAGCTCCGTGCAGCTCTCGGACGCAGGCCGTCAGCTCAGCGGCGTGCGCGCGCCCGAGGTCCCCGACCAGGCGCGCATCGAGCACCTCCGCGGCCTCGTGGCGGCGGGCAAGCTCACCGTCGACGCGCACGCGATCGCGGACGCGATGCTGCGGGACGAGAAGTGAAGATGGCCATCGAACGCGCCGCCGCGTATCGGCTGCGGGGAACCAAGTGACGAAGAGCGCGATGACGCCGCTCGAGCAGTTCTCGACGTTGCTCGACGTCGAGCGCAAGGCTGCGCTCGCGGCGGACGTCGACACGCTCGCGGCGCTGCAGGATCACAAGGCCGCCGTGCTCGCCGAGATGGAGAGCGATCCGCCGACGGCGCAGCAGCAGGCGGAGATCGTCCGCAAGGCGCACGCGAACATCGGTCTCGTGCGCCAGCTCGCGGAGCTGCATCGCGCGCTTCTCGTCGGCGAGGCCGCCGCTCCGACGTACGGCCCGCGTGGCGTCACGGTGATGGAAACCACGCTCTCGCTGCGTCGTCCCTGACGCGCGAGCAAGGAGCACGACGTGTCTTTGTTCAGCATCCTCGGAGTCGGAGCGTCGGGGCTTCGCGCCGCCACCGTGGGCGTGAACATCTCCTCGCAGAACGCGACCAACGCGACGACGGCTGGGTACAGCCGCCGCGAGGTCGTCGAAGATCCGCTGCCTGGCCCTCCGATGGGTGGCAACGGCGTGCTCGCGCGCGGACCGCTGCGCACGGTCGACAAGTTCGTGGAGCGGCGCCTTCTGGGGGCGACCTCGGCGCACGCGGAGGCCGACGCGCGCGTCTCCGCGCTCGGGCCACTCGACGATGCGTTCTCGGAGAGCGCGGGCCTCGGTGCGGCGCTCGATGCGTTCCAGACCGCGATCCAGCAGCTGACCGCGTCTCCGGCCGATGGCCCGACGCGGTCGCAGGTGTTGGCATCGGCCACCGCGCTCTCGAGCGCGTTCCAGCGCACGGCGAGCACGCTCGCGACCGCACGCACGGACGCGAACGCGCAGATCGGCGATCAGGTCGGCCAGGCGAACGGGCTCATCACGCAGATCGATCAGCTCCAGACGCAGATGAAGAAGTCGGAGATCGGCGGCGTCGAGGCGAGCGATCTGCGTGACCAGCGCGATCAGTGCATCCGCGAGCTCGCGAAGCTCGTGCCCGTCCAGACCGTCGACGGCCCGCGCGGCACGGTGTCGGTGCAGCTCGACGGAGGACACGGGCTCGTCTCGGCGGACGGCGGCACGCAGCTGCTCTCGGCGACGCCGAACGCGACGACCGGCGTCTCGAGCGTGACGGTGACGAGCGCGGGCGCGCAGGTCGACATCACGAGCACGCTCAAGGGCGGCTCGATCGGCGGCCTGATCGCCGCGCGGGACCAGTCGATCCCAGCGGCGACGAGCTCGCTCGATCAGATCGCGTTCGACGTGGCGACGGCTTACAACAGCGTGCACTCCGCCGGTGTCGGCCTCGACGGCGGTACCGGTCGCGCGCTCTTCGCCACGAGCGCCACCGCGGTCGGTGCGGCGTCGGCGCTCGTCGTCTCGAGCGACGTCGACGGACATCCGGAGCGCATCGCCGCAGGCACCGATCCCACGCTCGTCAGCGGGGACAATCGCAATGCGCTCGCGCTCTCGGCGCTGACGACGACGGCGATCACGTCGAGCGGCACGCGCAGCGCCGGGGATGCGCTCTCGGATCTGATCGCGACCTCGGGTGAGGCCGTGCAGACCGCGCAGCGCGACAGCGAAGTGCTCGGCGCGGCCGAGAGTCAGGCCACGGCGCTCCGATCGTCCGTCTCCGGCGTGAGCAGCGACGACGAGATGGTCGCCCTCACGCAGTACCAGCGCGCGTACCAGGCCAGCCTGAAGGTCGTGCAGACGGCCGATCAGATGCTGCAGGACCTGATCGCGATGAAGACCTGATCTTTTTCACTGAAGGTTCGGACGCGCTCGTCCGATGAGGAATGAGAAGCCATGCGCGTCACCGACTCCATGATCTCGGAGCTCGCTCGATCGAGCGTGGCGGACGCGCGTGATCGCGCTCTCTCCGCGCAGCGCGTCGCTTCGACGGGCATCCGCGTCGAGAAGCCGTCGGACGATCCGGCGGGCGCCGCGCTCGGCCGTCGCAAGACGAGCGAGATGGCGCGCGCGGACGCGATGGTGAAGAGCGCCAATGCGGGGCAGCTCTCGTTGAGCTCCGTCGACGACGGGCTCTCGCACGTCGACGACCTGCTCGCGCGCGCGAGCGAGCTCGCCGTCCAAGCCGCCAACGCGACGACGTCGGCGGGCGATCGTGCGTCGCTCGGCAGCGAGATCTCGAGCCTGCGTGATCAGATCCTCGCCGTGGCCAACACGCAGGTCGACGGCAAGTACGTGATGGGCGGGATGCGCCAGGACACACCGCCGTTCGATGCGACGGGCGCGTTCGTCGGAGACCGCACGTCACCGACGATCGAGGTCGCTCCGGGTGTTCGCATGCCGACGTCGATCTCTGCGGGCGAGGTGCTCGCTCCCGTCGGCGGCCTCGACGTTCCCGCGGCGCTCGCGCGCCTCTCGAGCGCGCTCGGCAGCAACGACATCGTCGCCATTCGCGCAGGGATCGACGACATCACGACCGCGACCCAGCAGGTGTCGACCGGACGTGGCTCGCTCGGCGTCGCGCAGAACGCGCTCATGATGGCGGCCTCTCTCGGCGCGGCCGTGAAGGACCAAGCGAACCAGGTTCGCGCGGGGGCCGTCGAAGCCGACGCCTACGACTCGATCTCGGCCCTCACCACCGCTCAGTCGGCGTTGCAGCAAGCGGTGGCCATCGCCGCGAAGCTGCCGCTGCCGGGGCTCGCAGAGAAGACCTGAAAGGCTCCCCATGCTCACGCTCACGAGACGCGAAGGCGAACGAATCGCGATCGGCGACGACGTCGAGATCACGGTCGTCGACATCGGTCGCGGCAAGGTCCGCATCGGCATCTGTGCGCCGCGGCATCTCGCGATCGTGCGCTCGGAGGTCCTCGCGCGCATCGAGAGCGAGAACCGCCGCGCGTCGGTCGAGCTCGCGCCGCCGGTCCAGCCGGAGCAGGCGGGCGTCATCGAGATTCCGTCGGGCCTTCCCGGGCTGCGCGAGCACAAGCGCTTCGTGCTCGCCGACATCACCGGCTTCCCCGCGATGCGGGCGCTCGTCTCGCTCGACGACGAGCTCGTGCGCTTGGTCGTCGTCGAAGCGACGCTCATCGACCCGGACTATCCGGTCGCCGCTGCGCGTGCGCTCGCGAGCCTGGCCGACGACGAAGTGGCCATCGCCGTGGTCGTCACGCTCCCGCGCGACGGCCGGACGCCGACGGCGAACATGCTCGCGCCCATCGTGATCGGCATGACCTCGCGTCGTGGCGAGCAGGTGATCCTCGACGGCTCCGGTCTCTCGGCGCGCTGCGAGCTCACCGGCGCCGACGGCGAGACGGTCAGCGCGGCCTGAGAGCTCCCGAAACGCCGAACGGGTCACGCGCCGCGATGGCGTCGTGGCCCGTCGTGCGCTCGCGGTCGCTACCGATCAGTCGGCGTTGCCGGCGCGCAGGCGCCCGGCGCTCGATCCGTCGTCGTCTGCGTTCCAGCCGCGCTTCTTGAGCTTCTCGACCAGCGTCGTGCGGTTGAGCTTGAGGATCGCGGCCGCGCGATTCTTGTTCCAGCCCGTGCGCTCGAGCGCCTGGCGCATCAGCGAGCTCTCGTAGCGCTCGACGCTCGCGCGCAGATCGATTCCGTCCGCGGGTAGCTTCATCTCCTGCGTCTCGGCATCCGGATCGACGCGCGCGATGCGCAGCTTCTCCGGAACGTCCTCGATCGTCAGCATCCCGTCGACGCGCAGGATCACCATGCGGTCGATGATGTTGGCGAGCTGACGAACGTTGCCCGGCCAGTCGTACGCTTCGAGCGCGGCCATCGCCTCGGCATCGATGCCCGTGACCGTCGTGTGGCGCCGCCCGCTGATCTCTTCCACGAGGCTCTGCGCGATCACCGCGACGTCGCCCTTGCGCTTGCGGAGCGGCGGCAGATCGACGCGAATGACGTCCAGACGATAGAGCAGATCTTCGCGGAAGCGGTGCTGCTCGACCATCTCTTCGAGATCGCGGTTCGTCACGGCGACGATGCGCACGTCCACCGGGATCGCCTTGCCCTCGCCGAGCGGAACGATCTCCTTCTCCTGGAGCGCGCGCAGCAGCTTCGCCTGCAGCGCGAGGGGCATCTCGCCGACCTCGTCGAGGAAGAGCGTGCCGCCGTGCGCCTCGACGAAGCGGCCCGAGCGCGACGTGGCCGCGCCCGTGAATGCACCGCGCGAGTGTCCGAAGAGCTCGCTCTCGATCAGGTTCTCGGGGATGGCGGCGCAGTTGAGCGCGACGAACGGACCGCGTGCGCGCGCGCTGCCCGAGTGGAGGGCGCGCGCGGCGAGCTCCTTGCCGGTTCCGGTCTCGCCGCCGATCAGCACGGCGCAGTCGGTGTCGGCGACGCGGCGCATGAGATCGATCGCCTGATTGAGCTGAGGGCTGCGTCCCAGCATCGCGGGCGCGTGGCGCCGGCGCCATTGTTCGGTCGCGTCGTCGTCGTCGACGGGCACGATCCGCCCGCGGCCGCGACCCGCCATCGCGCGCGCGATGGCCGCATCGAGCGCATCGAGCGAGAAGGGCTTGAGGATGAAGTCCTGCGCGCCCGAGCGGAGCGCGCCGACGGCGTTGTCCACGCTCGCATCGCCGGTCATGACGATCGTGATGGGCTTGCGCACGCCGCGCGGCAGCCGGTCGAGCACGCTCAGGCCCGAGCCCTCCGGCAGGTTCAGGTCGAGCACCATGAGGTGGAACGTCTGGTCGCGCGTCAGCACGTCGACCGCGGTGTCCACCGACTCCGTCCCGACGACCTCGGCCCCGCGAGAGCGCAGGTGCCGTTCGAGGCCGCGGCGCAGCTCGGCGGTGTCTTCGACCACGAGGATCTTGAGCGTCATGGGCCCGCCCAGTGCAAAGGTGAAGCCGACGCAGGTGGGGCGGAATCTCCCGTGATCCCGTCCGCCGAGCGTCAAGATCTCCGACGCTCGCCCGGAGGGGAGTCAACCGGATGACACTTCAGGCTCCGGGGTCTTCACCCTCCTCGTCCTGCTCCTCGGCCAGTCGACTCTGCTTCTTGAGCTTCTCCACCAGCGTCGTGCGGTTGAGCTTCAGCAGCGCGGCCGCCCGGTTCTTGTTGCCCTGCGTGCGCTCCAGCGCCTGCCGAATGAGGCCGTTCTCGAAGCGCTCGACCGATTCCCGCAGATCGAGACCTTCCGCCGGGAGGATCGGCTCGCCCGACGTTCCGTGCTGAGCCACCGCCCCGCGCGTCACGCCGCGGATCTTCTCGGGCACGTCCTGCAGCTCCAGCGTGCCTGTACCGCGCATCAGCATCATGCGCTCGAGCGTGTTGTTCAGCTGACGCACGTTGCCGGGCCACGAGTACGTCATCAGCGCTTGCATCGCCGCCGGATCGATGCCCGTGATCTCGAGCCCACGCTTGCGGCAGAGCTCGCCGAGGAACGCCTCCGCGAGAAGCGGGATATCCTCGCGGCGCTTGCGCAGCGGTGGAATCTCCACGCGGATCACGTCGAGCCGATAGAGGAGGTCTTCGCGGAACGTCCTCTCTTCGACCATCTGCTCGAGGTTGCGATGGGTCGCGGCGACCACGCGCGCGTCGACCTCGATCGGCTTGCTCTCCCCGAGCGGCACGATCTCTTTCTCTTGCAGCGCTCGCAGCAGCTTCGCTTGCACCGTCAACGGAAGCTCGCCGACCTCGTCGAGAAAGAGCGTGCCTTTGTGGGCGAGAGCGAAGCGCCCGACGCGCGCCTTGTCCGCGCCCGTGAACGCGCCCCGTCCGTGGCCGAAGAGCTCGCTCTCCATCAGCTGCTCCGGGATCGCCGCGCAGTTGACGGCCACGTAGGGCTGCGAGCCGCGCCCACTCGCGGCGTGGATCGCGCGCGCGACCAGCTCTTTGCCCGTGCCCGTCTCGCCCTGGATCAGCACCGAGCAGTCGGACGTCGAGACGCGCGAGAGGACTTCGAACGTGCGCATCAGGAGGGGGTGACGTCCGATCATCATCGGCGCGTTCCGCCGTCGCCACTCTTCCACGGCGCTCGCGTCCGGCGGGCCAGGCGGGTGCGAAGGCTGTGTGACGACGCGAGCGAGCGCGGCATCGAGCGCGTCCATGGAGAACGGCTTGAGCAGGTAGTCGATGGCGCCGATGCGGAGCGCCCCGACCGCGGTCTCGACCGTCGCCTCGCCCGTCATCACGATCGTCGCGGGACGCTTGGTCGTCTGCGGCAGTCGCTCCAGCACCTGCAGACCACTGCCGCCGGGGAGCCACATGTCCAGCAGGAGCGCCTGGAAACCCTCCGGGCGTGCCAACGCGTGGAGCGCGCTCTCGATGGAGTCCACGCCCACGACCTCGGCCCCACGCTTACGAAGATGACGCTCGAGCAGATGACGAAGCTCGGCGTGGTGTTCGGAGGGCTGGGGGGGAGGTGCGGGGGGGGGGGTGAGACGAGTGGGAGCGCCCGGCGGTGGCGCGCCCGGGGGGGGTGCCGGGGGGGCGGGGTG
>CAYSCF010000338.1:0-7225 GCA_964429305.1 uncultured Sandaracinaceae bacterium
GCGCGTCCCTTCGAGGTGGTCGGACTTCACCTCGGCGACGCGCTCGATGCGCAGCGGCTGCCAGCTCAGATCCTTGCCGGCGCTCCAGCGGCTCTCGCCGCCCGGCATGCGCTGCATGCTCGAGACGTCGGCGCCCATCTCTTCCATCCACTTGCGCCAGGGATGCTGCTCCATCGCGCCCTCGCGCAGCGGCGCGAGCAGCTTCACGAGCTCGGCGCGCTTCTGCATCGTGAACGATGACGTCACGCCCACGTGATGCAGCTGCCCGTGCGCATCGTACAAGCCCAGCAAGAGCGAGCCGACGCGCTCGTTCTCTCCGTCCTTGTGCCAGCGGAAGCCGGCCACCACGCAGTCGGCGGTGCGCGCGTGCTTGACCTTGAACATCACCCGCTTGCCGGGCTGATAAGGCGCGTCGTCGGGCTTGGCGATGACACCGTCCAATCCGGCGCCCTCGAAGCGTCGAAACCACTCTTCGGCGACCGCCGGATCACGCGTGCTCGGGGTCAGGTGAATCGGCGGCTTCACTCCGGCCAGCGCCGACTCGAGGCGCGCGCGTCGCTCGATCTGTGGCAGGCCGCGCAGGTCTTCGTCGCCGATCGCGAGCAGATCGAACGCGACGAACGACGACGGCGTCTCCGCCGCGAGCTTGCGCGCGCGCGACGCGGCCGGATGCAGACGCAGCTGCAAGAGACCGAAGTCGAGACCGTGCTCGGTCGCGATCACGATCTCGCCGTCGACGACGATGCTCTCGGGCAATGCCGCCTTCAGCGCCTCGCAGAGCTCGGGGAAGTAGCGATCGAGCGGGCGCGAGTCGCGGCTCTGCAGATAGAGCTGATCGCCGCGACGGAACACGAGCGCGCGAAAGCCGTCCCACTTGGGCTCGTAGCTCACGGCGCCGCGCGGCATCGTCTCGTCCTCGGTCGGCTTGCTCAGCATCGGCTCGACCGGCGGATCGATCACGAACCCCGTGGGAGGCGGAGGAGCGGGCTTGCCCGTGCGTGCGCGTGCCATGCGTCTTCGTAGCGCGAAATGGCAGGCGCAGGGCACGATGCCGGCATGGACTGCTTTCGCGCGCGCGCGGTCACGATCGCGCTCGCGCTCACCGGCTGCGGCAGCGCGGCGATCACGGCGCCTCATCAGCCGTACACGGCGATGCTCGATCACGCGGGCCAGCTCGACATCAGCGCTCGCGGCGGGGTCATGGCGACCAACTTGATGACCGCGGCGGCCCAGGTGGCCTACGCGCCCATCGACAACCTCGAGATCGCGGCGAACGTCGACGTCGACGGCGCCGACGAGGACACGCACACGCTGCACGTCGGTGGTGGCGCTGCGATCGGAGCGTTCGCGCGCAACGACGTCTTCCGCGCCGAGCTCCTCGTCGGCGGCAACGGAGGCGCCTCGCAGGGATCGACGTTCTGCCCGGACGGCGCGCGCTGCACATCGACGTTCAGGCCGTCGACGCTCAGCGGTCCTTACGGACAGGCGTTCGTCCAGGGTGCCATCGGATTCGAGATTCCGTACTTCGAGCTCGCGGGCGGATTGCGCTTCTTCACGCACAGCGTGCTCGCGCATGCCCTCGGCTCGGGGATCGACACCACGACTTGGTACACGCGGGGCTTCGTCGATCCGTATTTGATGATCCGTGTCCCGATCGATTGGTTTCGCATCGAGCTGCTCGCGGGGTGGCCGATCGCGCTCGGCGGAGATGCGGGCCCGACGACGGGGCCGTCCGCCTCGTTCGAGAGCACTTGGTACCCGTACGTCACGCTCGGCATCGGCGTCCAGCTCGACACGATGACTTCCCCCATCGTCGGCCTCGATCACGCGCTCGCCCCCGCGACGCAGTGATCACGGCTATCATCGCGAGCGCGATGCGGCTCGGTGTCTTGTTGTGCGTGCTCTCCGTCTCGCTCGTCGCGAGCGAGGCACACGCGCAGCTCGACGAAGGTCGGCGTCGCCTCGAGCACGCCGACTTCACGCGCGCGGTCCGCGCCTTCGATCGCGCCGAGCGCGGCGCGCACCTGACGCGTGACCAGCTGCTCTCGATCTACGAAGGGCGTGCGATGGCGCGCTGGGCGCAGGGCAACGAGCGACAGGCGCAGCACGATCTGATCGCGCTGGCCGAGGTCGATCCGCACCACGCGTTCCCACCCGAGGCGCCGCCCGAGCTCGGGGAGGCCTTCGCGGACGCAGCGCGTGACGGCGGGCTCTCGCTGCAGCTCTCGTTCGTAGACGCGCCGGGCAGCGCGACGCTCACCGTCGACACGCACCACGACGATGCCGGGCTCGTCCGCGCGCTCCGCACGCACGTGCGCGTCGCGGATGGCACGTGGACCGAGTCGGACTCGAGCACGGTGCGGCTGGATGTCGCCGAGCACGCTGCCGTCGAGGCGTGGGTCGAGGCCATCGGCCCCGGCGGCGCGGTGATCGCGACGAGCGGCAGCGAGGGCGCGCCGATCGTGCACGGCGGCGGGCCCATCGCGGAGCTCCAGCCGCCGACGCCGATGCCGGCACCGACGTCCGTGTTCGTCGAGCCGAGCGAGCGCCACGACGACACGCCGCTCTGGATCGGCATCGGCGTGGGAATCGCCGCGCTGGTCGTCGCGGCCGTGATCATCTGCCTCGTGGTGGGAACGAGCCAGGGACCGTCCGATCAGACCCAGCCGGACGCCCCGGTGGTACGCTTCTGACCTGGCGATGACTGGCAGCGGGATCGGTGGCCTGACGCCCAGCGTCGATAGCGCGGAGGTCGACCAGTTCGTCCCCGTCGAGGACGACGAGCGTCAGTTCGGTCGCTACCAGCTTCGCTACGAGATCGCGTCGGGCGGCATGGCCACCGTCTATCTCGCGCGCAGCAAGGGCCCCGCGGGCTTCGACCGCGCGATGGCGCTCAAGCGCATCCATCCGCACCTCGCCAAGAAGCGCGAGTTCGTCGAGATGTTCCTCGACGAGGCGCGGCTCTCGGCGCGCATCACCCATCCGAACGTGTGCAGCGTGTTCGACTTCGGCGAGGTCGACGGCACGTACTTCATGGCGATGGAGTATCTGGTCGGGCAGCCGCTCAACCAGCTGCTGAGGGGGCTGAATCGACGACCCGATCTCGCGACCTCTCGACGGTGGCACGCGCTCGCGGCGAAGATCGTCGCCGACGCGTGCGAGGGCCTGCACGCCGCACACGAGCTCACCGACGAGCGCGGGCAGAAGCTCGGTGTCGTGCATCGCGACTGCACGCCGCACAACATCTTCGTCACCTACGACGGCGCCGTGAAGGTCGTCGACTTCGGCGTCGCGTTCGCCGCCGGGCGCCTGCACCACACGCAGACGGGCTCGCTCAAGGGCAAGCTCGGGTACATGTCGCCCGAGCAGGTGCGCGGGCAGCAGATCGATCGCCGCCTCGACGTGTGGGCGCTCGGCGTGTGCCTGTGGGAGCTGCTCACCGTGCGGCGCCTGTTCGGTAAGCGCCAAGAGGTCGAGATGATCACGGCGGTGGCGAGCGAGCGCATCGCGCCGCCATCCGAGATGGCGCCTGATGTCCCGCACGAGCTCGATCGCATCGTGATGAAAGCGCTCGATCGGAACCTCGACGGCCGCTACGCGACCACGCGCGCGATGGCGCGGGATCTCAACACGTTCGTCAGTGGCAGCGGCGTGTCGGCTGGGCTCGCCGATCTGAGCGAGCTGATGGAAGAAGTGTTCGCGCGCGAGCGAGAGACCAAGCTCGGCGTGGTCGCGAGCGTGCTCCAGACGAGCAGCGACGTCGTGCCGACCTCGAGCGGCCAGCGCTTCGTCGTCGACGTGACGGTGGCGCCGGCCGTGTCGCCCGCGATGTTGCCGGTGACGACGGTGACGACGACACCGAGCTCGTCGAGCTTCGCACCGGCGCCACCCGTCGTGCCGGCTCCTGCAGCGGGCACGCCGGCATGGGTCTGGGCCGCCGCGATCGGCGGTGTGATGCTCGTGGCGCTGGTCGGCGTCGTCGCCGTGAGCACGCGTCAGAGCGATCCGAGCGCGACACCGCTGCCCGTCGTGCGAGCGACCATCGTCTCGCCGCCGCCGAGCGGCTCGCCGACACCGCTGCCGACGACGGACACGACACCGGTGATCGGAGCGCTCCCGATCGAGCCGCTTCCCGCGCCGACGGTCCCTTCTCCCGTTCCAGCGGACGACGTGCGCGCGGCGCCGCGCACGGGCCCGGGCACGATCGCGATCAGCGTGAGCGGCGGCTGGGCCGACATCTACGTCGACGGCGCGCTGCGCGGGCGCACGCCTCGTCAGCTGCAGGTGCCCGCGGGTCGTCACGACGTCGAGCTGCGACCCGGCGGCGCGAGCCCGGGGCAGCATCAGACGGTGAACGTGCGCGCCGGGGCGACCTCGCGCGTCACCGCGCGCCTCGGAGGCTGACGTGCCCGCGGGGGCGAGCGTTCCGCCGACGGGGACCACGAGCTCGTCCGGACGCTCTTCCGTCACGGGCACCAAGTCGGTCACCGGCATCAAGACGGAGCTGGCCGATCGCGAGCACCTCGGAGACCTGCGTCGTGCGAGGCCGGTGCTGCTCTTCGCGTGCATCATCTGGCCGCTCTTCTTCTTCATCGACATCGGGCACGTGATCGCGCGTGATGCGTGGGCGGATCTGCCGGCCCTCGCGCTGCTGCGTGCGCTACCCATGCCGTGGTTCGTGCTCGCGCTGCAGCGCGTGCGAAGGCGGCCGACCATCTCGGGACGCGAGATGACGATGCTGCTCTACGGCACGATCTACATCCTCGTGCTCACGCTGACGCTCGAGGCCGCGGTGACGGGCGGGCTCCGGAGCTCGTTCGCGGAGTCGATCCTCGCCGTGCTCGCCGGCACGACGATCGTTCCGCGCCCCGCGCGCAAGCATGCCTGGCCGATGATCGGCGCGGCGGCGATCTACCCACTCGGCATGGTGATCGGCTCGTTCGCCTACCCGCCCATGCGAGGGCAGCTCTTCGACCTCGATGCGCTCTATCCGTTCTGCGCGCACGTCAGCCTCGTCGTCACGACGACCGCGATCGTCGTCATCGCGAGCAATCGCTTGTTCCAGCTCCGGCGCTCGGTCGCCGAGGCGCGCAGCATCGGTCGCTACGAGCTGCGGCGCCGCATCGGCAAGGGCGGCATGGGCGAGGTGTGGGCCGCGTGGCACCGCGGGCTCGAGCGCGAGGTGGCGCTCAAGATCTTGCGTCTCTCCGACGAGACGGATGAGCTCGCGGCGGCTCGCTTCGAGCGCGAGGTGCGGCTCTCGTCGGGCCTCACGCATCCGAACACGGTGCGCGTGTTCGACTCGGGCACGACGGACGATGGCTTGCTCTACTACGCGATGGAGCTGCTCGACGGTATGAGCCTCGGCGAGCTCGTGAAGCAGGAAGGACCGATGCCCGCGGCGCGCGCGGTGTACCTCGTCACGCAGGCCGCGCGTGCGCTGGCCGAGGCGCACGACGCCGGCATCGTGCATCGCGACGTGAAGCCCGAGAATCTGTTCGTCACGAGCGCCGGCGGCGAAGGCGACTTCGTGAAGGTGCTCGACTTCGGGATCGCGCGCGCGGCGAGCGAGGGCGCGCACCACCTCACGCAGACGGGCTCCGTGGCCGGAACGCCCGCGACGATGAGCCCCGAGGTGATCCTCGGTGGCGAAGCGACGGGCGCGAGCGACGTCTACGGCCTCGGTGCGGTGCTCTACTTCACGTTGACGGGTCGCCCGCCGTTCAAGGGAGAGGTCGCGGCGACGACGCTGCTCTCGCATCTGAACGACGCACCGATGCCGCCGAGCCAGCGCATGCCGGACGCGATTCCGGCCGACGTGGACGCGATCGTGCTGCGTGCGCTCGCGAAGAAGCCGGAGGATCGCTTCGCGGACGGTCGGGCGCTCGCGGATGCGCTCGCCGGCTCGAGCGTCGCGGGGAAGTGGAAACCTGCGCACGTCGCCGAGCTGCCGCGCCCGCGGCCGACGCCAGTCGCGATCGAGCCCACGCCATCGACGGAATCGGACACGCGGGTCGAAGTCAGGCCGCGCTCCGGCGAGGGGAATCGAAAGCGAGTGCGTTGAGAGAGCGAAGCTGCGCTACCTTGGAGGCATGCGTAAAGCTCTCGCGCTCTCGATCTTGCTCTGGACGGCCTGCTCCAGCGAGCACGTGACCGACACCGACACCGGAAGCGCCGCGCCCGATGCCGCGACGACGCCGGATGCTTTCTCTCCCGGCCCCGACGCGTGGGTGCCGGGCTCGACGACGCTGAACCTCCTCACCGGCCCGTACCACGTGGAGAGCGGCGTCGAGCAGACGCTCTGCATCGTGGTGGATCTCGGCAACACGGTGCCGATGATGCTGCGTGGCCTCCGTACGCACATCACGCAGGGCAGCCATCACCTCGTGGTCTCGCGCACCGACGACCCGCTCACGACGACGCCCCTGAGCTGTCCGCCGCTCGCGCACGGCGTCGGCAACGCGATCTTCATCGCGGAGAGCCACGAGAGTGGGCTGACGTACCCGAGCTATGCCGGCCTGCCGATGGCGGCGCATCAGCACATCGGTCTCGAGCTGCACATGATCGACGTCACGCCGGACGCGCTCGACATCCAGGGGACGGTCGACTTCGATCTCGTGCCCGTCGATCCGGCGATCCGCGAGGTGCACATCCTGTTCACGGGCGACATGTCGCTGAACCTGCCGCCGCATCAGATGACGACCGTCTCGGATCTCTTCCCGCTGACGACGGGCTCCGAAGTGATCGCGATGACGACGCACACGCATCAGCTCGGGATCGATGCGACGCTCGACATCACGACGAGCACCGCGGATCCGGGAACGCGCATCCACGAGAGCACGAGCTGGTCGGATCCGCCGCTGACGCTGTTCGATCCGCCGATGACGATCACCGCCGGTCAGCAAGTGCGGCTCACGTGCGTGTACGACAACACGACCGATTCGGCCGTTCACTTCGGGACGAGCTTCGAGGACGAGATGTGCTTCTTCTGGGCTTATTATCTCGATCCGGCCTGACCGGTCTCGTCTCTCGCTCTCGTCTCTCGCCCTCGCTCTCGTCTCTCGTCTCTCGCTCTCGCTCTCGCCCTCTTTCGGGAGTGTCTGCGCGGCTCCTCTTCGCTGCTCTTTCGAAGCGCCCTTCGGGAGCGCTCGGGCCGCGCGGCCCCAAGGCGGAGGAACCAAGGTACCAAGGTCTCGTGATCCTACACATCGCGATTGACCCCTAG
>CAYSCF010000339.1:0-7197 GCA_964429305.1 uncultured Sandaracinaceae bacterium
CAGCGTTGGGGCTCGCTGGTCGAAACGGGCTGCGGCACCGGACGCAATCTCGCGGCGCTCCATCGCATGAAGCCTGGGCGTCGCTATGCAGGCGTCGAGCCCAGCGCGCCCATGCGTACGCGCGCGATGCAGCAAGCGCCGTTCGCACGGATCGTCGACGCGTTCGCCGAGGACGCGCCCTACCTCGCGCTCGCCGACGGTCCGCCGGATCGGATCCTGTTCTCGTATTCGCTCTCTATGATCGCCGATCCCGACGAGGCGATCGCCCATGCGCGGATGTCGGTCAGCGAGCGCGGCCGCATCGTGGTCGTCGACTTCGGTGATCTCGACGGCGTCCCTCGCACGCTGCGCCGCCCGTTCGTGCGGTTCCTCGATGCGTTCCACGTGCGACCGCTGCCACGAACGTTCTTCGCTCGGCATCACGCCCAGCTGAGCGCAGGTCCGGTCGGCTACTATCGAATCGCCACGATCGGCGCGGTGCGCCCGCCGTTCGCTGACGCCTGAGCCCGTCGAGGCCGCGACGCGTCGCTGACACGCTTCCGAGGCCGGAGCGTCACGCCGAGGGACGTACGGTTCTTCTACCGTGCGGTCGTGCTGGGGCTCGACGGGTTCTCCGACGCGTCGCTGTCATCGACGGCGCTCGTTCTGCTCGTCGTCGCGCTCGTCGCGGCGTTCGCGTTCGAGTTCGTGAACGGTTTCCACGACACGGCCAACGCCGTCGCGACCGTCATCTACACGAAGTCGCTCCGTCCCGGTGCGGCGGTCGCATTGTCAGGCGTGTGCAACTTCCTCGGCCTCGTCGTGAACGCGTCGTTCGCAGGCGTGGCGGTGGCGATCGGCATCACGCGCCTTCTACCCGTGGAGCTCGTCGTCGCTGGCGGGACAGGGCGCGGTCTCGCGATGGTCGGTGCGCTGCTTCTCGCGGCCATCACTTGGAACCTCGCGACATGGGCGCGTGGCCTCCCGGCCTCGAGCTCGCACACGCTCATCGGAGCAATCCTCGGCGTCGGTATCGCGAGCTCGGCGATGGAGGGCCATTTCGGCGCCGGCGTGAACTGGGCGAAGGCCGGTGAGGTGCTCCTCTCGCTCCTCGTGTCTCCCGCGTTCGGGTTCCTCATGGCGGCAGGCGTGCTGCTCGTGATGCGGCGCGTGATCAAGGACGCCCGGGTGTTCGCTCCCGCGAACGAGGAGGCGCCACCGACATGGATTCGCGCGCTGCTGATCCTCACTTGCGGGAGCGTCAGCTTCGCGCACGGTCCAACGACGGACAGAAGGGCGTCGGCCTCGTGATGCTGATCGTGGTCGGCCTGGTCCCGGCTGGCTTCGCGCTCGACCTCGAAGCTGCACCTGCCGAAGTCGAGCATGCGCACGCGGCCGCCCTCGCGTTGCGTGACGAGATCTCTCCGCTCGCCGCGGGATGCCGCGCGGACTGGCCCGCGGACGAGCCTGCGCCGCACGACGCGGGTCCGGCGTGCGTGATCGCTCACCACGCGACCATCATCGCGGAGACGCTCGAGGATCGAACGACGGTCGCATCGATCCCCGCGTCGCGCCGCTGGGCGGTGCGTGAAGGCGTCATCCGAATCGAGCGAGCCATCGCCGATCTCCGCATTCCGGACCCCCAGCGCGTCGCGCTCGACGCGCACCGGCGGGTGATCGCGCGCCTCACGGACTACGCACCGACCTGGGTGCTCTTGCTGACGGCGCTCGCGCTCGGGATCGGAACGACGATCGGCTGGAAGCGAATCGTCGTCACCGTGGGCGAGAAGATCGGCAAGACGCATCTCACGTACGCGCAGGGCGCGTCCGCCGAGCTCGTCGCTGCCTCGACGATCGGTGTCGCGAGTCTCCTCGGCCTGCCCGTGAGCACGACGCACGTGCTGTCGTCGGGGATCGCCGGGACGATGGTCGTCGAGAGGTCCGGGCTGCAGAGTGCGACGGTTCGCAACATCGCCATCGCATGGCTGCTCACGCTCCCCGTGTCGATGGTGTTGGCGGGAGTGTTCTTCGTCCTCTTCTCGCTGGTCTCGGGCTGACGTCCGCGTGTGCAACGACTTCGCGTCGCGCTCGTCGCCGCGTCGTCCCGTGCCGCCACCGTCGCTGGGGCGCAGGTACGGGCAATGGACACCGCCGCCCGCCCCGTCGAGCGCACGACGACGCAGCTGATCTTGGCGCTGATGGAGCTCGCCCGCATGGAACGGCAGATCCAGCGCCTGCGCGCTACGGACCACGACGAGGCGCACCTACGGGCGCTCGAAGAGTGTCGCGAAGCCCTCTTGCGCATCGCGTCGCGTCGCATCGATGCGCGTCCCGAGTCGGAGCGGACATCGTGATTTCGCCTACGTGCCGGAGCTGCGCGAGCACAAACGTCGTTCGTTCGCGCCGACGCGGCCTCGATCACGTGCTCTCGTGGGTCGGGCGATACCCATTCCGATGTTTCGACTGCGGGGCCCGCTTCTACGCACAGCGGTGACGCGTCCAGGACGCTCGTCGTGGTCGTTGGCGGTGCATCGTGCGACGGCGACGTTGCCGCGCCTTCACGAGGCCGTCCCCGATCCGCCCCGCCCATCGGAGATCGTGCATGGATGACCGACCCGAGCGAGGAAGCAGCTTGGACCGAACTGGCTCGCCGCTTCGGCACCGTTCACCGTCGACCGCGAGCTCGATTGCTTCACATGACGGCGGCAGCGGCGGGCATCTTCGGCGTCGTCGCGCTGACCGAAGCGGCGGTTCCAGACGCCGGTGTCGCGGCGGCCGCCGCTTACGTGCTCTTGCTCATGGGGTGCGTCCCACACCTCGTGTGGCTCGGCACCACTCTCACGATGGTGTCGATCTCGGTGATCGCCAAGCTGTGGGCGCCGGACGTCACGAGCGCGGTCTGCGTTCTGCTCGCCGCGTGCACGCTCTACCGATATGGGCCGCGACTGTCGGAGTCCGTGCGTGCGCCACACCGAACCGACGCGACGGCGATGGGCCGTCTGGAGCGAGTGCTCTTCCTGTTGCCCTTGGTCCTCTCGTCGGCTCAGTCGGAATCGCCACCGAGCTGAGCGATCTCTGTAGGGCGTCGCACGCGTAGCCTCGAGGCCGAGACGCGACCGTCGCTTGACGGTCAGCGAACGCGGGCGTACCGCCCAGCATGTTCCGCGGCGCCATCGAAGGCCTGCGCAAGAATGCAGCCGAGCAGTCGCTCCATGACCGAGTCGTGGAGCGGCTCGCCGAGCAGAAGCGCACCCGCAAGGTGGAGACCTACGCGAACCCGGGGACCGAAAAGAACCTCGATGTCGACGGGCTCTACCCCGACGTGGTCGTCTTCGACGAGCTGAGCGCAGCGCCGAAACTGATCTTGCTCGAGCTCTGGGAAGTCGAGACCGTCGAGAGCGTCACGGACGCCGAGGCGTCGCAGCAGTGGCGGCCGTACTCGGAGGTCGCGAAAAAGTACGGTGCCGGCTTCTGCTTGCTCGTGCCGCTCGAGTCGGTCGCCGATGCCGTGAGACTGTGCGCGCTCCACGACGTCGACTGCAACATCTGGAGCTTCAAGGAGAGCCTCACGCGCTTGAAGCTGGAGCGGCACACAGAGTGAGTCCGATCGGCGGCGCGGCGGTGCTCACTCGGGACCGCTCGCGAGATTCGCGGGGTCGCGTGATGAGCGAGTCACGAAATCGCTCGCGTTGCGATCGGTGTCGTAGCGGTTCCCCGCGTGCTCGTCGGTGCCGCCCGAGCTCATGCTGACCGCGGTCGACGAAGCGGACGCCTTCCGCTCGTACGAGCTCGCGCCCGTCGTGCTCGCGGGCGTGTAGGCAGCGCCCTCGAACACCGTCGCTGTTCCCCATCCGAATCGATCGATCGCAGCAGTGCCGACGCGCAGCTCCACCGTGCCGCCAGCGTCTGCCAACCCCTGCGACCAGTGTTCGGTGACGTCGGCCGTGAGATCGCTGAATGTCGTCGACGCGAACAGCGCGAACCCGCCGGGCGGGATCACCACGCCGGCTTGCGCGGTCGCGCGATGACTCGATGCTCCCGACGCCGAGTAATAGACGAGCTCGACACCAGAGATGTCGAGCATCGCGGTGCTCGTGTTCTCGACCTCGACGAACTCGTCCGTCGCGCTCGAGGGTCCGTGGGGCGCGACCTCGCTGATCACGAGGCGTCCCGTGCAGGCCGCCGCAGAGCTGCACGCGACGACGCCGGAGGAAGCGGCGTCGTGTCCAACGTAAGCATCGCGCGCGACGAATGCGTCGCGGCCGACGTACGCGTCGATCGGTGGCACGAACGCGTCGTGCGCGGCAACGAAGGAATCCGGAGCGCTCGCGAACGCATCGCTCGTTGCAACGAACACGTCGGGCTGCTCCACGGACGCGTCGTCGATCTCGACGAACGCGTCCGACGTCGTCGGCGTAGCGTCCAGCGGTCCGCGTGTGTCCATAGGCGCGAGGGCGGCGTCGCGCGTGATGGCCGCATCGAAACGAGGGTTGGAATGACCGGCAGACGCGCAAGCCGCGAGGCACGCACAAGTCATCAGCGTCGCTGCTCTCATGGCGTTCCCGCTATCACGCGTCGTCTCGCGGCTCTCGCGACAATCACGCGACGGACATCAGATGATGATGGACTGGCAGCCGAACAGCACGCGCACCCCATCCGTCGCCGTCGCAAGCTCGCTCTGCGCGAAGTCGCACGCCGCAGGACACAGCACGACCTGCGCGGGCGCGTGCGGGTCGTCGTAGTACCAGGCGTTGCTCGTCCCGCACGCTGACGCGCCGGTCGTCTCGTGTAGCGTCGTCGACCCGCTCCGGCCCTCGACGAGGACGTTCACGCGGGTGGGATCGAGGGTCGAGCCGTCGGGAGGCATCGGCAAGTCGAGCTCGCAAGTGATGTGTGCGGTCGTGACGACGGCTGTCGCGACGTCGTCGAAGAACGACGCCCACGCCGAGTGGCCGTCGCAGATGCGGGCACGCACGCCGCCTGTGCGAGCGACGAGCGCGCTGTAGGTGCGGCCCGAGCTCGCGGCCATCGACCCGTCACCGTAGGTACAGGTGACGGTGTCGTCGCTGCCTGATCCCCACCCGAAGATGCCGTCGAACCGATAGCCATCGAACATGCCGGCGCGCGATGGATCGAGCAGACCCGGCGGCAGCGCACGCGTGGCGGTCGCTCCCGATCCGTTGAACGGGTTGATGCCGCCGGGCATGTGCTCGAACCACTCGGCCGTCGCCGTGGGCGATGCGCTCGGATCGGCGTCGCCCCCGGACGGTTTGTGGAAGCTCGCGGTCACCATGCGTGCGTTGTCGTCCGTGACGACCACGATCGTCTTCGTCGCTCCGGGACGCAGGTGCATCCCCCATGACGTCTCACCGAGATCGGCACCATAGTCGTCGCCAGGCGCGTAGTCGGTCGTCTCGTCGAGCGAGCCGAGAAGCTGCTCGAGCGGCTGCGTGCTGCGAATGTCCACGCTCTCGTGGAAGAAGCGCGGCCCATCGTGACAGTCAGCGTCTCCCGCGAGCGGCGGCGGCACGCAGACGGCGTAGCGCGGGTTGCTCGTGAAGGGCGCCATGTACTCACCGTGACCGCGCTTGGAGACGATGATCACGCGGTAGTCGAGGTCGCGACCTGCGATCGTCGTCGCGAACGCGTCCAGCCCGGACTGCACCTCGGCGATCGCCGGCTGCATGCTCGCGGAGTTGTCGATGACCCAGACGATGTCGACCGGTCGCCGCGTAACCGGTGCGGTTGCGATCGAGGTCGCGCACGCGGCGTCGTAGCTGAGCGGGCCGGCGTCGACGGGCGCATGGAACGTGTCGTTCCGCATGGACGCGTCCACGGAGATGGCCACCTCGGCGTCCACACCGGAGCCGCTAGCGTCGGGTACCACATAGCCACTGCGTCGCGTGCACGACGCGATCGAGCCGAAGAGAGCGACGAGGACGAAGACGCGAAGCCACATGGCGCGCGGCCTTAGGCGTCGCGCTCGTCGTCTGGGACTCGTTTGCGTGTCGTCACGGTTACGCGTTCAGGGAGGACGTGAGCACGGAACGCTCGACACCGGCTTGCCCCCTCCGCGTTGCTCGACTGCGTGGGGCTATCGATAGGCTGCATTCATGCTGCTGGAGCCGGTCGATGATGTGGGGGACGCGGCGCTGCGCAGCGCCGCGAACGGCGAGCCCGGGGATCCGCGTGAGTTGGTGGTCGCGCTATGCGCGCGCCTGTACGCCCGCGGTTGGGCCTCGGGCACGGGAGGCGGCGTCAGCGTACGCGACGGCGATCGAATCTACGTAGCCCCGAGCGGTGTGCACAAGGAGCTGCTCGTGCCGGACGACCTCTTCGTGCTCGATGTCTCGGGCCGCGTCGTCGAGAAGCCTGCCCGATCCGGGCTGCGCGTGAGCGCCTGTGCGCCGCTCTTCCTCGAGGCCTTCCGACGCGGCGCTGGCGCCGTCATCCACGGTCACTCGATGCACGCCATGCTCGCCACACTGCGTGCGGGAGCGACGCTTCGAGTGAGCCATCTCGAGATGCTCAAAGGCATCGAGGGGCATGGCTACTTCGATACTGCCGAGATCCCCGTGATCGAGAACGCCGCGCACGAGAGCGAGCTCGCGGACGATCTCGGAGCGGCCATGGACCGATTCCCGAGAACGCGCGCGGTGCTCGTGCGTCGCCACGGCGTCTACGTCTGGGGCCGAACCGCGATGGAAGCCAAGACCCACGCGGAGGTCTACGACTACCTGTTCGAGGCCGCAGTGCAGATGACACGACTCGCGCTCGACCCAGGCAAGCCCGAGCCACTCGGACGCGTGAGGCCATCATGAGGGCGAGCTGGTTGAGCACGTGCGAGCTGATCGAGCCATTGGCGCTCAGAACCGCGGGAGTGCGCGCGCTGACGCTCGACTCCGCACGGCCAGCACCCATGCTGGACTTCGTCGCACTGGACGGTGGCTACTGTCGGCAAGATGTCGCGGTGCTCGGAGCGACCACGCCCGAGCTCGACGTGCTCCTCACGCGCTTTGCCGAGGAGCACCGGCACGCGGAGGACGAGGTGCGCTACGTGCAAGACGGGACCGGCGTGTTCGACGTCCGCGGACCAGACGATGCGTGGATGCGGATCGAGGTCCGCGCGGGGGATCTGATCGTGATCCCTGCGTTCCGCTGGCATCGCTTCTTCCTCGGGATGACTCGGTCGATCCGCTGCGTCCGAATGTTTCGCGA
>CAYSCF010000340.1:0-7184 GCA_964429305.1 uncultured Sandaracinaceae bacterium
GCCCTTCCCTCGCTCGGGCTCATGCTGCTCGCCGCCGTGATCGCGCTCTCGAGCGGGCGCGCGCGCGCGGGCATGTTCGCGCTCACGCATCCGCTCGCGACGAGCCGCGCGGATCTGCCGATCGCATCCGTGGTGGAGTCGTGCGACGCGCGCGGCGTATACCCGGCGTATCTGAATCGCGAGCCACTCTCGGTGCCCGCGGCGACGCGCCTCGACGTGCCCGTCGGATCGACCGTCGAGGTCCGCGTGATTCCGCGCATCCGCGCGCGGCGGCTCGAGATCACCATCGGCGAGCGCCACCTCGCGGGGACGCGAGAAGGCGACGGCTTCGGCGCGAGCTTCCTGGTCTCCGAGGACACGTCGATCGTCGTGATCGTCACCGACGAGGGCGGCCGCGCCGTGCGCGACTCCGATCGCCGCGCGCTCCACGCCGTCCCCGATGCCGCCCCGGTCGTGCAGCTCCTCTCGCCCGAGAGCGACGAGACCATCGATCCCGACGACCTCTTCCTCGTCAGCTACGGCGTGACGGACGACGTCGGCGTTGTGGACGTCGATCTCGTTCTCACGCCGCCCGATGGTCGCGAACGGCGGCGGCGGCTCCAGTCGCTCTCGCCCTCGCTCCAGACCGTCACGGGCGACACGACCCTCGAAGCGAGCGACCTCGGGATCGAGCCCGGCGATCACGTCGGGTTGCGCATCGAGGCGCACGACGCGAACGACGTCACGGGACCGGGCGTCGGTCGCTCCGACACGCGCACGCTCACGCTGGCCTCGGAGTCGACGCGCCGACAAGGCGACATCGAAGATCTGCAAGTGGTGCGTGACGTGACGCTGGGCGCGCTCGCGGACCGCCTCGAGGTGCCGGTGCAGGCCGACGAGACGGCGACGCTCACACGCTTCGCGAACGGCTCGGCGCAGGTCACGACGCTGCTGGCAGCGCTGGGGCGTCTCTCGTTCGCGGCGCGCGTGGGAGAGTCGGCGCGGACCGATGCGCCGATCTACGCGGGGATGATGACGCGCCTGCGCCGCGTGATCGGGGCCGAGCGGCGATCGATCGAGCCCCACATGGCCGACGTCGAGGCGCGTGTCGCCACCGATCGCGCCGTGCAGACCGAGCTCGAAGACGACGTGCTGACGCTGAGCGACATGCTCGCACGCGCACGTGTCGAAGATGCCGCCGCGATCGCGCGCGAGCTCGAACAGCTCCGACGCGAGATCGCATCGCTCCTGCGAGAGCTGGCGCGCGCGCCGAGCGACGAGGCCCGAGCCGCGCTCCTCACGGCGATCGGCCGCGCCGAGCAGCGACTCGGCGAGCTACGCGCGCGTCTCGGTGCGATGGGCACGTCCGCGCCGCAGGAGTTCGGCAACGTCGGCGAAGCGGAAGCGCGTCAGACCCAAGAGGCGCTCGATACGATGCGCGAGAGCCTGCTCGCGGGCGATCTCGACGCCGCGGCGCGCGCGCTCACGGATCTCGAGCAGCAGATCGACGGCATCGCGCGCGCGCTCGGACAAGGCGAGTCGTCGTTCGCGGAAGCGCACTTCGGCGAGCGAGACCGCGCGCTCGCGGAGGCCATGGATGCGCTGCAAGGTCTCGAGGCCGAAGAGCGCGAGCTGGCGAGCGGCTCGTCGAATGCGCGCACCGAAGCGGCCCACGCGGCCCTCGAGACGCTCGGCGATCGCGGTGCGGGTCGTGCACAAGGGCTCTCCGAGCAAGCGCAGGCCGTCGGCGCCGCCTTCGAGGCCATCCAGCCCAGCCACCTCGGCGAGACCGAGCGCGACGAGCGCGCGCGCGCGAGGCAGCGCTTGCAAGACGTCGCCGATGCGCTCGCGAGCGGCGATCTCGGCGAGGCGAGCCGCATGGCCGAAGAGGCCGACACGGAAGCCGACGAGCTCTCACGCGATCTCGGCCTCGAAGCGCTGATGTTTCCCGGACGCGACGGCGAGACCGCCTCGGCCGCACGCGCGGCGCAAGACGCAGCCCGCCGCACGCGCGAGCTGCGGAGCGCGATCGATCGCGCGATTCCGGACCTCCGCGAGCATCTCTCCGAGCCGAGCCGCCGCGCCCTGCAGGCCGACGCGCCGCGACAGGGCGCCGCCGCCGATGCCGCGCAACGTCTCGCCGATCGCTTCGAGCACGGTCCAGACGGCGAGCCGCTCGTGCCCGACGTCGGCGGCGATCTGCGATCGATCCGAGAGCTGATGAACGAAGCGCGCGCGTCGCGCGAGCAACAGGAGCCTGCGGACGCCGCCGACGCGGAAGGAGAAGCCGCGAGACGCCTTTCGGAGCTGCGTCATCGGCTCGAAGAAGACGCGCAGCATCGACGCGGCGACTCGAGCAGCGGCGGCTCGCGCTCCGAGCTCGGTCGCCCCGTCGAGATTCCCGAGGATCACGAGGGCCCGATGGAGCTGCGACGACGCCTGCTCGACGCGATGAACGAAGGCGCGCCTGCAGGCTACGACGACGCAGTGCGCCGCTACTACGAGGGCCTGCTCCGATGAAGCGTCTCGTCCTCGCTTCGCTCCTCTGGCTCGTCGCGGCGCACGCGTGGGCGCTGCCGCCGGGAGACGATGCGCAGCGCCTGCTCACGGCGGCCGACGCGCTCGATCGACTGCGCGTCTCCGAGGCAGCTGCGATCCTCGACACGCTCTCGGCCCGCTATCCCGACGACGCCGACGTTCGGTTCGAGCGCGGATACCTCCACTTGTTGCGCGGCGACTACGGCCGCGCTCGGGCGGACCTCGAGGCGACGCTCGTGCGTGCGGTCGCGATTCGGCATCCCGACGAGCGGGCGACGCTCGCCCGCGTCGCGCACGAGACGGAAGACGTCACGCGTGGCTTCGAACAGCTTCGCAGCGACGACGGCCGCTTCGTCGTGATCTTCGCGCCCGGTCCCGACCGCTTCGTCGCGCACGACGCGCTCGCCGTCATGCGAGCGGTCGACGAAGGGCTGGCGACCGAGCTCGGTGCGCACCATCCCGCGCCCATCCGGCTCGAGATCTTGCCGACCGCGACCGCGCTCTCGCGCGTCTCGAGCCTCTCGATCGAGGACATCGAGCGCACGGGAACCATCGCGCTCTGCAAGTGGGATCGCCTGATGATCACGTCGCCGAGAGCGCTCGTGCACGGCTACGCGTGGGCCGACACGATCGGGCACGAGGCGGTGCACCTCGTCCTCGCGCAGATCACCGAGGATCGTGCGCCGGTCTGGATGCAAGAGGGCTACGCGCGCTTCCTCGAGCGTCGATGGCGCGGCGGGCCGCCGAGCGTGCGCCTCGATCCCGGATCGCAGACGCTCCTCGTCACGCGCGCTGCGACCGACACGCTGATCCCGTTCGATCGACTCCACCCTTCGATCGCGATGTTGCCGAGCGCCGAAGACGCCGCGCTCGCGTTCGCCCAGGTGTCGACGTTCGTGGAGTCATTCTATCGAGCACACGGGCACGCCGGGCTCGTCGACGTCGCCTCGCGCGTGCGGGCCGGCGAAGACGCGCGGCAGGCGTTCTCGGATGCGGCGGGTGAGTCGTTCGAGTCGCTCGAAGGTCACTGGCGCGATGCGATCGGCACGCTGCCCTTGCCCGAGGAGAACGAGCCGCTGCCACACATCGAGCTGCGCCACGGCGAGGGCGAGCCCGACGACTCGGACGACGTCTCGGCCGTCGGCGCGCGTCGCTCGGTGCGGCTCGGCGATCTCATGTGGACGGCGCAGCGCTATCTCGCGGCGTCGGTGGAGTACGGCCGCGCGCACGATCTCGCGCCGACCGATCCGGTGGTGGCCTCGCGCCTCGCGCGCGCGGCGGTGCGAGGCGGCGATGGTCACACGGCGATCGCTGCGCTGGAGCCGTTGCTGGCGACGCACGGCGACCACGAGCCGCTGCTCGCGAACCTGGGCGCCGCGTATCTGTTGATCGGTGACCGCGAGCGCGCGCGGACGACGAGCCGCAGCGCGACCGAGATCAACCCGTTCGATCCCGAGCCGCACTGCACGCTGGCGACGGTCGAAGAGACGGACGCCGCGACGGCGGACGATGCGGCTTTCCAGCGCGAAGCGTGTGCGGCATTGGGCGGCCACTCCGAGTAAGGTGCGCGCGTGACCACGAATCTCGAGACGGCGAATGGCGCCAGCCACGAAGAGGCGAGCGACGTCGAGCGCGCGCAAGAGCTCGCACGAACGAAGAAGCGGCTCGTCACGGAGATCAAGCGGCGCATCGTCGGCCAGGACGAGGTCGTCGACCTGCTCCTCATCGCGCTCTTCGCGCGTGGCCACGGGCTCTTCGTGGGCGTGCCCGGTCTCGCCAAGACGTTGCTCATCACGACGCTCGCGGAGGCGCTCTCGCTTCGCTCGAACCGCGTGCAGTTCACGCCCGATCTGATGCCGACCGACATCACGGGCACCGACGTCCTCGAAGAGGACGCCGCGTCCGGCGAGCGTCGCTTCCGCTTCGTGCCCGGGCCGATCTTCACCAACATCCTGCTGGCCGACGAGATCAATCGCACGCCGCCCAAGACGCAGGCCGCGCTGCTGCAGGCGATGGCCGAGGGCCGCGTGACCGCGGGCGGTAAGACGTACCCTCTCGAGACGCCCTACGCGGTGTTCGCGACGCAGAATCCGATCGAGCAGGAAGGAACCTATCCGCTGCCCGAGGCGCAGCTCGATCGCTTCCTCTTCCAGATCGACGTCGGATATCCGAGCGCGGCCGAAGAGCTCGAGATCGTGAAGCGCACGACCGCGCCTGCGACCGAGGCGCCGACGGCCGTCCTCTCGCGGGGCGAGATCCTCGCGCTCCAAGAGCTCATCCCGCGCGTCCCCGCCGCCGATCACGTGGTCGAGGCCGCAGTCTCGCTCGTGCGTCGCACCCGGCCCGACGATGCGAGCGCCAGCCAACGCGTTCGAGATCTCGTGGCGTTCGGCGCCGGACCGCGCGCGAGCCAAGCCCTCGTGCTCGGCGCCAAGGCGCGCGCCGTGCTCGACGGCCGCTTCGTCGCCGAGGTCGAGGACGTGCGCGCGCTCGCCCTGCCCGTCCTGCGCCATCGCATCGTTCCGAGCTTCCGCGCCGAGGCCGAGGGCGTGCGCGCGCGTGATCTCGTCGCCGAGCTCGTCGGCCGACCGTGAGCGGGTGGGCGTGAGCGAGGTAGCGCCCAAGCGCGCGATCGATCCCGAGGCAGCGCGACGCATCGCGGCGCTGACCCTGGAGATCCAGCGCGCGGCGCTCAGCCTGCTCTCGGGCAAGCACCGCAGCCCGCATCGCGGCGCGAGCGTCGTCTTCGTCGAGCATCGCGAGTACCGGCCCGGCGACGACCCGCGTCTGATCGACTGGCGCGCTTATGCACGCAACGATCGACACGCGATCAAGCGCTTCGAGCAGGAGGCGCAGCTCGGAGCGACGCTGCTGCTCGATGCTTCGCGCTCGATGGACTTCCAGGGTGCGCGTGGCCGCGCGAAGATCGAGCAGGCCGCGGGCTTGCTCGCCGGGATCGCGCTCGTCCTACGAAAGCAGTCGGACGCCGTCGGCGTGATCCGCTTCGCACGCGAGATCGAGCGAACACTCCCCGCGCGCGCGTCGATCACCCACGTCGATCGCGTGCTCACGACGCTCGGCCTGCCGGTCACCGCTCCCGCGGGCACGCACGTGCGTGGCGCGCTCGAGGCCGCGGCCGATCGCGCCGGACGGCGCGGGCTCGTGGTGATCGCGAGCGATCTGCTCGATGCCGACGCCACGGCGCTCGCGCCGATCGCGCAGCTGGCGGCGCACGGGCACGAGGTCTGGGTGCTCCACGTGCTCAGCCCGGACGAGCTCGATCTCGCGAACGACGGCGCCGCGCGCTTCGTCGGTCTCGAGGACGAGCCATCCGTGGAGGCCGACCCGAGCATCGTGCGAGACGCCTACAAGCGCGAGGTGGACGCGTTCGTCACCAAGATGCGCGCGACCGCGACCGAGCGCGGCGCACGGTATCGGCTGGTGCGGACCGACGAGCCGATCGAACGACCGCTCGCCGAGCTGCTCCTGCGCGGGAGACGCACGCGATGGGCCTAGCGCTCCCGCTCGCGCTCTTCGGGCTCGTGCTCGCCAGCGTGCCGATCCTCGCGCATCTCGTTCGTCAGAGCGACGTTCCGACGCGCACGTTGCCGACGGTCGAGCTGCTCGCGCGGGCCATCGCGCAGAGCCGGCGCCGTGTGCGCGTCGTCGACCCGCTGCTCTTGGCGATCCGTGTGGCGCTCGTCGCGACGCTCGCGCTCGCGGTCGCTGCGCCGTACTTCGAGCGCGACGTCGCGTATGGAAGCGGCGGGCTCGCGAGCGTGGCCATCGTCGTCGACGACTCCATGTCGATGACGCGATCGATCGAAGGCGGCGGAACGCTGATGGCCCTCGCCCACGGTCGCGCCCGCGCCGCGATCGACGCCCTTCCCGAAGGCTCGGAGGTCGCGATCGTCCTGGCCGGACGTCCCGCGCGAACGCTCGTCGCGCGGACCACGTCACGTAGCGAAGCGACCCGCACGCTCGATGCGAGTGAAGAGCCCGGCGCACGCAGCACGGACCTCGAAGGCGCGCTCTCGCTCGCCGCGCGACAACTGGCGGGCGCCACGCACTCGGACCGACGCATCCTCGTGCTCTCCGATCTCGATACGCGAACGTGGGATCCGCAGCACAGCGCTCCCTCCGGAGTGCGCGTCGATCTCGAGCCGCTGGGGCCGACGCAGACGCCGAACCTCGCACTGGCGACGGTCGATGCGGCGCCCGACCCGACGCTCGAGGGCTCGCTCTCGGTGGTCGTCGGCGTGCGGGGCCTCGGTGCCGCATCCGAGCAGGTCACGGTGGCGATCACGGTCGCAGAGCGCGAGCTGGCGCGCGCCGACGTGCCGCTCGTCGAAGGTTCGGGACGCGCGACGCTGCACGTCCTGCCACCGGACGGCACCGTGTCGGCGGAGGCGCGCATCCTGGACGCGCACGACGCGCTGCCGATGGACGACGCACGCGCGTTCCTGCTCGACCCGTCGTCCGCGGTTCGTGTGCTTCTCGTGGACGGGGATCCCCGACCTCTCGCGCGTCGCGCGGTCGCTACGGGAGGCGCGAGCACGCGCTTCTTCGCCCAGGCGCTCGCGCTCGCACCGAGCGATGGCCCGCGTTTCGTCGTGCGACGCACGGACGTCGAGACGTACTCCGCAGGCGACGAGGCCGCCGACGTC
>CAYSCF010000341.1:0-7111 GCA_964429305.1 uncultured Sandaracinaceae bacterium
TGGGCGTACTTCTGTCAGATCAGCGACTCGACCACGTCGTACGGCAGCTACTCCGGCGCGACGCCGAACGAGAAGATCACGTGGGACAAGCTGACCGAGACCACGCCGATGTACGTCATCGAGTCGGACGCGACGATCGTGGCGCCGCTCATCCTGCGCGCGCTGCTCGAGTGCAAGGCGCACCCGGCCGAGGCGAACGCGCTGATCGCCAAGCACGTGGCGCACTGATCGTTTCGTCGTGACGTCGTTCGTGATCGTGCTGCTCGCGGGCGGCGTGGCGGGTCTCGCCACGATCGCCCTCTTGCCGCAGATCACGGCGATCCCGCGCGAGCGTTGGTCGCTCGCGGCGATGCGACCGCTCTTCGTGCAGTCGGCGATGGGCGCGCTGCTCCCGGGCTTTCTCGCGAGCTCGCTGCGCGCGCCGCCGCCCGCCGTGCTCGCGTTCGCGCTGATCGGCGCGACGTTCCCGATCGGGCGCCTGATCGCTCGCTACGCGCCGATCCGCGCGGTGAAGCGGCTGACCGCGGCGCTGAACGACGATGCGCGACGCCCGGCGGCGATGGCCGCGATCGGTCCCGCGCTCGATCGCGCCAAGCCCGCGATGCAAGACACGGAAGCGCTCGGCAGCTGGGCGCAGGCCGGGCTCATCGGCGCGGCATACCTCATCGATGCCGACGAGCCGATCGCGGCGCGCGCGATCCTCGAGCGCATGCGCGGGCTGACGTTCCGCGGCGCCTCGCAGGCCAACCACGCGCTGCTGTGGGCGCACGTCGAGATCTTCGCGCACGATCTCGTCGCGGCACGCTCGGCGCTCGGCTCGATCCAGCCGCCGGTCACGCTCGCGCTGCTGCAAGCCCACCGCGACGTGCTCGAAGCGCTCGCGCTCGCGTGCGAAGGCCACCACGCGCTCGCGCTCTCGCGCGTCGACGGGTGGAAGCACGCGGAGAACTGGTACAGCAAGCTGCGTCTCACCGTGAGGCTCGTCGCGCACACGGGCGAAGGCGAAGACGCGGCGGTCGCGCGTGACGTCGCCGAGATGTCGCGCCGCTTCGGACCGCGCGCGCTGAAGGCAGCGCGAGAGCTCGCGGGCGCGGACCGCATCCCGTACCGCGGAGCCTGAGAGGCGCGTACCATCACGAGATGACGTGGGCCGGTCGTGTCGCGCTCCTTCTCGTCGTCTTCGCCGCGGGCTGCAGCGAAGCGCACACGACCGACGGTGACGCCGGCCCCGATGCGACGCTCGCGCGGGACGCGAGCACGCGCATCGACACGTTCGTCGTTCGCGACGGGAGCCTGCCCCAGTGCACCGGCGATCTCGACTGCGCGAGCGGCGAGGTGTGCGAGCACGGCCTCTGCATCACGCGTCCGATGTGCGCGACCAACGCCGACTGTCCGAGCGGCACGACCTGCGTCGAGGGTCACTGCCTCGGCCCGTGCGGTGCTGCGACGTGCGAGTGCAGCGCCGACTCCGACTGCGCGACGAGCGATCGCTGTCGCGAGGGGCGCTGCGTGCCTTCGAGCTGCGTCCGCGACTCGGACTGTCATCCGGGCGAGATCTGCGAGTACATCGACGACCGCTGTGTCGCGCGCATCCCCTGCATGCACGACACCGAGTGCGCGCCCGGCGATCTCTGCATCCTCGGCAACTGCACGCCGTTCCGTCGCTGCAGCACGAGCGCCGACTGCCCGCCGCCCGAGCGCTGCGACGGCTTCCGCTGCAACCCGCCGCCTCAGTGCGTCGCCGACAACGAGTGCGGCCCCAACGAGCGATGCGATGCGAACCGCTGCGTGCCGATCCAGTGCGCGAGCGACGCCGAGTGCCCCGCCGCGTTCCGCTGCCTCGCGAGCCGCTGCATCCCGCCGCTCGTCTGCACGATCGATCACGACTGCCCGTTCATGGGCCAGATCTGTCGCGACCATCAGTGTCAGGTCCCCGGCGGCTGCACGAGCGATCTCGATTGCGGCGGACAGACGTGCATCGACGGCGCGTGCGTGCCGCTCGGCGATTCGCACTGTCACTACGATCGCGAGTGCGGACCCGGCGGCGTGTGCGACTACGGCTTCTGTGGGCCGCGTCACGACTGCACGACCGACGTGCCGTGCACCGCGCCGCTCGTCTGCGATCTCGGCGCATGCATTCCGCCGCCCGAGTGCACGACGAGCGCGGACTGCAGGACCAGCGGCTACGCGTGCCAGGGCGGTCGATGCGTCTTCACGGCCGCGTGCGCGAGCGATGGCGACTGTCCAGCGCGCAACGACTGCATCGACGGATCGTGCGTGTTCGTGGGCGCGTGCGGACGCGATGCGGATTGTCCGAGCGGCTCGCGCTGCGTGCTCGGCTCGTGCACCTCGGCCTCCATGTGCACCAACGACGGCGACTGCACGATGGGCGCGCACTGCGCCCTAGGCGCGTGCGAGACGATGCCGTGTCGCGCGAACACCGACTGCGCGATGGGCACCATCTGCAACCTCGGCACGAGCTCGTGCATCACGGACGTGCACTGCACGACCAGCGCCGACTGCCCGACGTCGTTTCAGTGCGTGGGCACGCAGTGCTTCGCGTTCCCGTTCTGCGTGGCACCTCCCACGATCGACGGCGGCGGCTTCGACGTCGGCATGCCCGACGGCGGCTCGACCGGCGGCTGTCCGCCCGGCACGGCGTGCACGACCGGCGGCATCTGCTTCCTGGCGCCCGACTGCAACACGGACGTCGATTGCCACACGGGCGAGCGCTGCGAGGGCGGCTGGTGCGAGCCGACGAGCTGCGCCGCCGATCGCGACTGCAACTACGGCTGGACGTGCGAGGCGCGTCGCTGCGTGCCGTATCTGCTCTGCAGCACCGATCACGACTGCACCGACGGTCGCGTGTGTCGCAACAACGAGTGCACGAACCCGGGCGGCTGCACGAGCGATGCGGGCTGTCCGCCAGGCGAGAGCTGCTTCGCGGGCCTCTGTTACGTGTTCCCGCCGCCGGGATGCACGCTCGACACCGACTGCTTGGCCGACGAGCACTGCGACATCGGGTTCTGCACGCCGAACGCGACCTGTCGCGTGACGCACGACTGCACCGAGCCCGGCCGCGTCTGCGTCGACGGCTTCTGTCGCTTGCCGGTCGAGTGCACGGGCCCGAGCGACTGCGCTCCGGGACAGACGTGCGACGCGCGTGGTCAGTGTGTGTGAAGCGCGCGTTGCGCTTTGCGTCCCGCGTTGACCCTGCGGCGAGCGACGCGGATGTTCGCCGTGGAGGCTCCACGATGAATCGCACGCTCAAGACCACGCTCGCGGCCGTCACGCTCTCGGCGCTCATGTTCCAAGCTGGTTCCGTCTACGGACAGGAGCGCGCGATGCATCCGCGCCTCGCGACGGCGATCAACGCGCTTCGTGACGCGCGTGCGTATCTCGCCGAGGCTCCGCACGACTTCGGCGGGCACAAGGCCGGCGCCATCGCAGCGATCGATGCAGCGATCACGCAGATCAACTTCGCGCTCGAGTATCGTGGCGCCGAGGACGGTAGGCCGGTCGAAGGCGGCCGTCCCCGCGAAGACGGCCGTCGGCATTGACGAGCGTCGAAGTGCGATGCGAGCGTGCGCGGCATGAAGGCACGATCTCTCGCGCTCGCACTCTCCGTTCTCTCCGCCTGCGGTGGCGGTAGCGCTTCCACGACGACCGGCGCGCCGGCGGGCTCGCACGCGATCCGCCTCTCGCGAACGCTCGCGGTCGGTGTCACGTGGGGGGAGGTCACGCACTACGCATCGCAGCAGCGCGAGGTGATCAGCGCCGGCACGACGGTCGTGCGCGACACCGCGAACAGCAGCGTGATCGAGATCGCCGGCGACTATTCGATCCTCGCGCTGGGCGCCGACGGTCAGCCGTCGCGCCTTCGTCTCGCGATCGATCGCGCGACGCTCGACGTCGGCACGGGCGCGAGCCCGCTCCCCGTCCCAGCCGTGATCGTGATCACGCCCGGCACGCCGGGAACGATCGCGGGCGAGAACGGCGAAGCGATCGCAGAAGAGACGGTCGAGCAACTGCGTCACGTGCTCCCGGATCAGGCTCACCCGGCCGACGACGATGCGGTGTTCGGCACGCGCGAGCCGCAGCGCATCGGCGCGAGCTGGCCGATCGATCCGCAGGGCACCGCGCACGGTCTCGCGGCGCTTCAGCTCACCGTCGACGCGTCGAACGTGGGTGGAAGCACGACGCTCGTCAGCGCAGGCAACGAGCAGAACGTCGACGTCCTCACGTTGCGCACCGAGCTGAACGCGAGCCACATCGGCTTCCCAGGGCTGCCGCCGGGATCGGTCGAGCAACGCGCCGACGTGCACGCGACGATCGAAGTCGTGCTGCCGAGCGACACCGCGATCGTCCCACTGCGCGAGACGGAGCAGACGAACGTCGACATCCAGGTGCTCGTCCCCACCGAGGCCGGCGGCACCGCGACCGTCGACGTGACGATCCACGAGCAGGTCGAGCACACGCGCACGCCGCGCTAGACGCCCGCGCTCGAGAGCAACACCACGCTCACGCCGCGGGAGATCCCCTTGAACAGGTTCTGGTAGCCGTGCGGCACGTTGCCCGGGAACGCGAGCAGCTCGCCCGGCTCGAGCTCGTGCTTCTCGCCCGCGACGATGATCGCGAGATGGCCCTCGATCAGCGTGAAGAACTCGCGCGTGCCGGGCAGGTGCGGCAGCCCGGGCATCACGCCGCCGCGCTCGAACGTGACGATCGCCATGACCTCGTGCGGCGAAGGGCCCATCACGATCGGGCGCATCGAGACGCCGCGACCCGCACGGCGCAGCTCCGGCATCTCGCCCGGCGCGTACTTGCGTACCTTCTCTCTCGGCGCCGCGAGCAGCTCGTCGATCGGCGCATCGAGCGCACGCGCGACCTTCACCAGCACCGCGAGCGATGGGTTGCCGTCACCCGACTCGAGATTCGCGATCGTCGATCGCGGCACCTCGGCCTTCTTGCCGAGATCGACCTGCGAGAGCCCGCGCGCCGCACGCAGCGACACCAGATTGCGCGCCAGGTGCGCCGAGACGTCGCCGCTCTGCTCCATCAGTCGTCTCCGCCCATGAGCGACGGCGGCGCGCCGTTCTCGTCGATCTTCATCCACATCGCGGTCTGATCGCCCTCGTAGATGATCTTGTCGGCCTGGAAGAAGCGGAACGCGTAGCGCGCGACGACGCGCGAAGAGCGCTGACGGATCTGGGTCACCGTGCACTCGAGCTCCATGGGCTCCCCGGGCAGCGCGAGGTTCCGGAACTTCGCGGAGTGAATCCGCCCGCCGTAGCCGATCCATCCCTCGCGATGCGCGAGCCCGAGCACGTAGTAGGCGTGCACGAACCCCACCATCCCGGTCATGTGCACCATCAGGCCGCCCGAGACGTGGCGTGGATGCTTGATCGGATCGGCGCGCTGCTCGCGCGTGATGGGCAGCTCGGCGTGCGTCGGCATGCGCACCCGCACCACGTGGTTGTCCGGATCGATCGCGAGGATGCGATCGATGAGGAAGCCACCCGGCCCGTACGGGCAGTCGGCGAGAAATCTCTCCGGGATGTCGGACGGGAGCGACGCGAGCTCGTTCAGGAGGGACGGCATGGGCGCCGGAGGATAGCGCGCGGCTCGCACAAGGGAGACGCACGCGATAGGCTCGCGCTCCATGGCCGAGACCACCAAGCCCAAAGCGGCGAGCAAGCCTGCCGAGCCGGAGACCACGGAAGCTGCCGAGCCGGAGAAGCCGCTGCAGAAGCCGCCGCACATCGTGATGCGCGCACTGCTCGGCTTCGCGGGGCTCTCGCTGCTGGTCGGTTTCTTCCTGCCCTGGGTACGCTTTCCGGCCGTCGAAGGTGAGCATCCTTCGCCCGAGCACTTCCAGAACGGGCTCGATCTCCTGATGGAGAACGACATCCAGGGGACCGCGCCGGTCGCGATCTTGCTGGTGCCGATCCTCGGAGCGCTGCTGAGCGCAGCCTCGTTCATGGGGTTCCGCTACGCAGCGCAGACGGCCATCGGCGTCGCCGTCGGCATGCTCGCGTACGGCTTGTACGTGCTCGCGTCGATGTTCGTGAGCTACACGGGATACGGCCTCTGGACCGTCGCGGTCGGCACGTTCGTCATCCTCTTGCTCGGCGTGGCGACGTACATGCTCAGCCGTCGCGGCGGGGCGAGCGAAGAAGAAGAAGAGACGACCGAAGAAGCGAAGAAGCCCGCGCCCGCGAAGGCTGCCGCCAAGGCGTGATCGCATCGTGGGTCTGTTCGACGTCCACGCGCATCTGACGAGCCCGAAGCTCGCGCCGCGCGAGAGCGAAGTGCTCGCGAACGCCGCGAGCGCGGGCCTCACGTCCATTCTCGTCAACGGTCTGAACCCGACCGACAACGAGGCGGTGCGAGCGCTCGCGGCGCGCGCGCCGATCGTGAAGCCGTGCTTCGGGTTCTATCCCGTCGACACCGTGCTCGCCGACATGGATGCGATGGGCAAGAAATATCCGCGCGACGTGCCCGCGTGCACGACGGAAGATGGCATCGCGTGGGTGCGCGAGCACGCGAGCGAGGCGTTCGCGATCGGCGAGATCGGTCTCGACGGCTACTGGGTCCCGAAGGAGCTCTGGGACAAGCAGGAGCAAGCGTTCCGCGCGCTGATCGAGATCGCGCTCGAGCACGACAAGGCCATCATCATCCACACGCGACGGCGCGAGAAGCGCACGCTCGAAGTGCTCGACGAGATGGGTGTGAAGCGCGTCGACTGGCACTGCTTCAGCGGCAAGAGCGGGCTCGCGAAACAGATCGCCGAGCGTGGCCATTTCTTGTCGATCCCGTCGAACGCGCGCCGCAGCGAGGGCTTCACGCGCATGATCTCGTCGTTGCCGCGCGACCAGATCCTGCTCGAGACCGACTGCCCGTACATGCCGGCGGTCGTCGGCGAAGACAGCGAGCCCGCGCACGTGGCAGGCACCGCGCAGTACGCGGCCGAGCTGTGGAACGTCTCGCTCGCAGAAGCGCAGGCCCAGCTCGAGCGAAACTTCGAAGCGCTCTTCCGCGTCGCGCCGTAGCGCGTGACCCCGATCAGGGCTTGGGCAATCTCGCGAGCAGAGTCTCGGCGAGCTGCATG
>CAYSCF010000342.1:0-7091 GCA_964429305.1 uncultured Sandaracinaceae bacterium
GAGCGGCGCACGACCGAACGTCTTCTCCACGAACGCGCGCACGGCCGGCACGCGCGTGGCACCGCCGACGAGGATGACTCCGTCGAGCGGCAGCGCAGTGGGCTGCGTCGGGTCCATGCCCGCATCACGCAGCGCGCGACGGCATGCGACGCCGGTCCGCTCGAGCAGCGGCGCGATCAGCGAGTCGAAGCCGGCACGCGTCATCGCGAGCTGGCCCGTCTTGCCGCCGTATCCGAGCTCGGAAGCGACCTCGGCCGCATCGGTGAGCCCGTGCTTGATCTGGCGCGCGGCGCCGAGCGCGTATCGCGTGAGGCTCGGATCGCTCTCGTCGGTGCCGAGCGCTTCGAGCACTTTCGCTGCGACCGCGCGATCCATGTCGTCGCCGCCGAGCTGGCTGTCGCCGCCCGTCGAGCGCACCTGGAACACGCCGTCATCGAGGTCGAGCACGGTGACGTCGAACGTTCCGCCACCGAGATCGTAGACGACGAATCGACCGTTCTTCTTCGCGTCGAGACCGTACGCGAGCGCCGCCGCCGTCGGCTCGTTCAGAAGACGCAGCACCTCGATGCCGGCGAGCTTCGCGGCGTCCTTGGTGGCCTGGCGTTGCGCGTCGTCGAAGTACGCGGGCACGGTGATCACCGCGCCGCCGATGGCGCCGAGCTCGTCCTGCGCGTTGTCCGCGAGCTCGCGCAGGATCGTCGCGCTCACCTCGACGGGCGTCACGATGCGGCCGTTGGCGACCTCGAGCTTCACGACGGGGCCCTCCGTCGTCGCGAAGCGGTACGAGCCCATGCGCTTCGTCTCGGGATCGTTCGCGCCTCGGCCCATCAAGCGCTTCACGCTCGCGATGGTGTCGTGCGGATGCTCGACCGCGCGATCGGCCGCGTGGCGCCCGACGATGGTCGCGCCTTCCTTCGTGTAGTGGACGACCGAGGGAACGAGCGCCAGGTCGTCGCAGTCGCGAATGACGACCGGATCGCCCGTCGGCGCGACGTACGCGACGACGCTGTTGGTCGTCCCGAGGTCGATGCCGATGGCCTTCGGTCTAGCCGCGGGATCGTGGATCTGGAGCAAGGACATGAGCGTCTTCTTCTGCGAGCGCGACCTCGTCGAGGAAGCGGCGGTAGTAGCGCATCTTGGAGAGCTCGGCCTCGGCGCGATCGAGATCGTTCTTCACGTCGAGGGCGTCGGCCATCGTCGCGCTCGCCGCGCGCATGCTCGCACCGACCTCGCCGGCCAGCTTCCGGACGCGATCGAGGTCATGCGCCGCGCGCGCTTCGCCGAGCGTCTCGCGCAGCTCCATCACTTCCATCAGGAACGCAGGATCGGCGCCGCCTCCGCCCTCTTTCACGTCGCGCCCGCGCACGCGGAGCAGCGCCGCAGCGCGCGAGAGGTCGTCGCGCAGCGCACGATGGGCTTCGTTCACACTGACCGCGCGAGAGAGCGCGACGCGCCGCTCGGCCGGCGTTCCGTTCGTGTGCTTGTCGGGATGCAGCGCGCGTTGGAGGTCACGCACGCGCGCCTCGAGCACGGCCGGCTCGAGCGCGTAGCGCACCGGCAGTCCGAGCACCTCGAACGGACTCTCCAAGGCAGAACCTCTCCGGGCGCGGCATCAGATGGCGAACGATTCGCCGCAGCCGCAGCCCTTCTTCTCGTTCGGGTTCTTGAACTTGAAGCCGTGGCTCATCAGCTTCACTTCGTAGTCGAGCACCGAGCCACGCAAGTAGACGAGGCTCTTCGGGTCGACGACGACCTTCACGCTCGCGCCGTCGGCGGTCGTGAAGTCGAAGACGTTGTCGCGCTCGCGGATCTTGTCGGCGAACTCGATCACGTACGACGCGCCCGAACATCCGCCGCCGCGCACGCCGAGGCGAAGCGCCGCCGTGGGCGTGCCGCGTCGCTCGATCGCCTTCTTGGCCATCTCGACGGCCTTCGGCGTCAGATCGATTCCGGCAGGAGCGCTAGGCGAAGTCGTCGGCGTCTCGATCGTCTCTGTCGTCACCGCTTCCATGGTCTCAGGTCTCCGCGGCAGCCTTCCGCGCTGCCTGCTTCTTGCGGTAGTCCTCGATCGCGCTCTTGATCGCGTCTTCGGCGAGCACCGAGCAGTGGATCTTCACGGGCGGAAGATTGAGCTCTTCCACGATCTGCGTGTTCTTGAGCGCCATCGCCTCGTCGACGGTCTTGCCCTTGACCCACTCGGTCGCGAGCGAGCTCGACGCGATTGCGCTGCCGCAACCGAACGTCTTGAACTTCGCGTCCTCGATCACGCCCGTCTCCGGGTTCACGCGCAGCTGCAGCTGCATCACGTCGCCGCACGCCGGCGCGCCGACGAGGCCGGTGCCGACCGTCGGGTCTTCCTTGTCGAGCCGCCCCACGTTGCGCGGGTTCTCGTAGTGATCGATGACTTTTTCGGAGTAGGCCATTTGAATCCTCTTTCAGGTCGAACTGGCACGACAGCGAGCGAAGCGAGCGGTGCGTCGTGCGGGGGACCGGGGGGTCAAGAACCCCCCGGGGAAACTAATGTGCTGCCCATTGGATGGTCTTGTAGTCGACGCCCTCTTTGTGGAGGTCGTAGAGCGGTGAGAGCTCGCGTAGGCGAAGCACCTCGCGGATCACGATCTCCGCGACGTAGTCGACCTCTTCGTCGGTGTTGAAGCGACCGAGGCCGAACCGGATCGACGAGTGCGCCAGCTCGCTGTCGACGCCGAGCGCGCGCAGCACGTAGCTCGGCTCGAGGCTCGCGCTCGTGCACGCGCTGCCCGAGCTCACGGCCACGTCCTTGATGCCCATCATCATCGCTTCGCCTTCGACGAACGCGAACGAGACGTTGAGGTTGCCCGGCAAGCGTCCACCGCCCGGCAGATCACCGTCGTCCGAGCCGTTGAGATGGACCTCGTCGAGCGCGGCGAAGAGCTTGCCGCGCAGGCGCTCGCGCAGCCGATACGCGTGCGCCGAGTCCTTCTCCATCTCGGTCGCCGAGATCGCGGCGGCCTTGCCGAAGCCGACGATGCCCGGGACGTTGAGCGTGCCCGAGCGCATGCCGGCCTCGTGACCGCCGCCGTCGATCTCCGGCGTGATGCGCACGCGCGGCTTGGTGCGACGCACGTAGAGCGCGCCGACACCCTTGGGCCCGTACATCTTGTGTGCGGACATCGACACGAGGTCGACGTTCATCTCGTCCACGAGGAAGCGCATCTTGCCGATGCCCTGGACCGCGTCGCAGTGGAGCAGCACGCCCTTCTCGCGCGTGACCTTCCCGATCTCGGCGATCGGATGGACCGTGCCGATCTCGTTGTTCGAGTGCATCAGCGACACGAGGATCGTCTTGTCGGTGATCGCGCGCTTCACGTCGTCGGGCGTGACGCGGCCCTTGGGGTCGACGTCGAGGTACGTGACGACGAAGCCCTCGCGCTCGAGGCGCTTGCACGTGTCGAGCACGGCCTTGTGCTCGGTCTTCGCGGTGATGATGTGGTTGCCGCGATCCTTGTACTGGTGCGCGACGCCCTTGATCGCGAGATTGTCGCTCTCGGTCGCGCCCGACGTGAAGACGATCTCTTTCTCGCTGTGCGCGCCGATCAAGATCTTCAGACGCTCGCGCGCCTCGTCGACCGCCTCTTCCGCCGCCCATCCGAACGGATGATTGCGGCTCGCGGCGTTGCCGAACTTCGTCGTGAAGAACGGCATCATCGCGTCCAGCACGCGCGGATCGACCGGCGTGGTGGCGTGATTGTCCATGTAGATCGGCAAGGAGAGAGTCATCGAGCTGCCTTTTCGACTGTGGTCGGACCGGTCACGCCGGCGACCATGAGAGGGGTCTCTGCGGGCTCGCACTCGTGGCGATCGCACGACGAGCACGCGTGCACGGTGCGCACGGGCTCGCAGGTGTTGCAGGTCTCGAGGTAGGCGAGGCTCGACTGCAGCTCGGTCTCGAGCGCCTTCAGCCGCACGATCTGCGCGCGCGTCTCGGTGAGCTTTTCGCGATACAGCTCGGAGAGGCGCAGCATCGCATCGGGCGCGCTCGCGTTGCCGTTCCAGCCGGCGAGCAGCTCGCGGATCTCCGGCAACGAGAGCCCCGCGTCCTGCAGACGCGTGATCCACTCGACCCGCGTGACCGCGTCGGTGCGGTAGCGCCGATAGCCGCCCTTGCTGCGATCGGCCGGCTCGAGGAGGCCGAGCTCTTCGTAGAGATGCAGCGCTCGGACCGTCTTGCCCGTACGGCGCGCGAGGTCGCCGACCAGCAACGTCCCATCCGTCCGCAGCAGTGAGCCCGCAGAGAGAGGCGAGCCTGCAGAGAGAGGTCCGACGTGCCGCTGGGTTGCTTGAGTCATGAGCTGAAAGGCCACACCCTCACGTGCGCGTAAGGGTTAGGTCCCTCCTTATGTAGGACGCGGGGTCGGTGCGTCAACCGGGTTTCCGCCGCCACCCGCCGCCAGCCCGCCGAAACCGTTCCAGATCCGCCGCGTTTTCGGCGATTGGCCCGCGGTACGCGGCGTGAGAGCCGTCTCTCGTGCTCGCATGGCTCGCGGCGGCGATGATGACGGGTCTGATCGCGGGCGGCTTCCTCCGGAGCGACGCCCCGACGCTCGCGCTGGTCCCGCTCGCGCTCGGGAGCCTCGCGTTCGTAGTGGCTGGCAAGCTGCGCGCGAGACCTCGGACGCCGGTCCTCGTCCTGGCGGGCCTCGCCGCGGCGGCGGGCGGCATCGCGCTCGTGCCAGCGCGTGCGTCGCCCGGCGTCGAGGGTGTCTTCTCGATCGAGGGCACGGTCGGGCGCTGCGATGCGGAGAGCGGATGCGTCGTCGAGATCGATCGCATGGCGATGCTCGGCGCTGCGCTGTGCGACGTCCGGGCCCGCGCACGCATCCACGGCATCGCCGCGGATCCCGGCGACGCGATCACGCTCGATGCCGAGCTGCGACCGCACGCGACGTTCCGGAATCCGAGCCCGCACCCCGACTGGCCGAGCGTCGATCCGATCACCTGGGTCGGCCGCGCGAGAGAGAGCACCGTGGTCTTGAGCCCCGCGAGGCTCTGGCGTCGCGCGATCGAATCGGTTCGCGCGCGCGTGCGCGAGGGTCTCGAGCGCACGACGTCGCCGCCCACGCGAGGGCTCGCGATCGCGCTGGTGCTCGGCGACGAGGCCGACGTCGATGCAAGCTCGGCTGCGAGCGTCCGCTCGGCGGGGCTCACGCACGTGCTCGCCGTCTCCGGCATGCACGTGACGATCGTCGTCGGCGCGGTGCTCTTCGCTCTCGTGCGCGTGCTGCGTCGGAGCTGGCTCGCCGCGCGGATCGATACGTCGCGCCTCGCACACGCGATCGCCGCGCCGCTGGTGCTCGTCTACGCGGAGCTCGCCGGTGGCGCGCCGTCGGCGTGGCGCGCGGCGGTCACGGCCGCTCTCGCGTGGGCGCTGCGTGCGGCCGGGCGCCGGCCCGATGCGATGGCCACGAGCGCGCTCGCCGTGATCGTCTTCGCCTCGATCGATCCCGCGAGCGCGCTCCGACCGGCGTTCGTGCTCTCGATCGCGGCGACGGCGGCGGTGATCGAGCTGCCCGGCGAGCTCACGCTGGAGACGCTCGTGCGCTCCAGCGTGCGCGCGTCGATCCTCACTGCGCCTCTGGTGACGTGGTGCTTCGATGGTGTGCCGATCGTCGCGGTCGCAGCGAACGTGATCCTGCTGCCGATCGTGGCCGCGCTCGTGCTGCCGCTGGCGACCGTGCATGCGCTCGTGGCTGCGCTCGCTGTCGATCTCGCCGGGCCGACGGGCGCGTTGCTCGACTGGACTTGCCGCGGCTTCGTCGGTGCGTGCGATGCGCTCGGCACGATCGACGTCGGCCGATCGATGCCGCCGCTCGATGCGCCCGAAGGCGTGATCGCGACGCTGGCCGCGGTCGGTCTCGTCGCGATCCCCGGCTGGCGCCGCAAGCTCGTCGTGCTGGCGCTCGCGTCGATCGCGATGGCCGGCGCCGAGATGCACCTGCAGGCGGTCGAGATCCCGCGCGGCGAGCTGCGCATCACTTTCCTCGACGTGGGCCAGGGAGATGCTGCGCTGATCGACCTGCCGGACGGATCTCTGATGGTCATCGACACGGGCGGTGCCTTCCGCGGCGGCGCCGATCCCGGATCGCGCGTGCTCGTGCCTCTCTTGCGCGCGCGAAGACGCACGCGCGTCGATCGCCTCGTGATCACGCATCCGCATCCCGATCACTACGGCGGAGCGGCGGCGCTCGCGGGCCGCTTTCCGATCGGCGAGGTGTGGGACAGCGGCCAAGCGCGCGACGAAGACCCCGACGGGATGTGGTCCTCGATGCTGCGCTCGTTCGATCGGGTGCTCGATCCCGGCTCGCTCTGTGGCGCGCACGAGGAAGGCGGCGCGAGCATCGAGGTGCTCTGGCCGTGTCCGCGATTCGATCCCGGGTGGGACGCGAACGACAACTCGCTCGTGCTCCGCGTCACGTACGGACGGCGATCGATCCTCATGTCGGGCGATGCCGAAGCGCACGCGGAGAGCGCGCTGCTCGCCCGCGGCCTGCGTGGTCCGCTCGACGTCCTCAAGGTCGGCCATCACGGCTCGCGCACGTCGAGCAGCGAGGCGTTCGTCTCCGCGCTCGCACCGCGGATCGCGATCGTGAGCGCGGGCGTCGGCAACCGCTTCGGGCATCCCCACGCGGACGTGCTCGAGCGCTTCGCCGCGCACGGGACGCGCGTGCTCCGGACCGATCGCGACGGCGGCGTGATCCTGCGAACGGATGGGCGCGTGCTCCACGTCGAGACGTGGAGCGGCGAACGGATCACGTCTCTTCCAGCGCGCTCTTCTCGACCTGCGACTCCAGGTACGCCTTGATCTTGCCCTGCAGCCGCTTCTCGAGCTGACGCACGCGCTCGCGCGACACGCCGAACTGGTCGCCGAGCTCCTGCAACGTCTTCGGCTCTTCGCTCATCAAGCGCTCGCGGAAGATGACGTCTTCCTTGCCCTTCAGCGTCTTGCCGAACTCGTGGATCTTCTCGCTGAGCAGATCGTGCAGCTCGTTCTCGGCGAGCGCGACGTCGGCGCCGGTGTCGGCGCTCGGCATCGACTCGATGCGCGACGTGGG
>CAYSCF010000343.1:0-7084 GCA_964429305.1 uncultured Sandaracinaceae bacterium
GGCCGCAGCTCCGAGCGGCGATCACACGTCCGAGCGCCACGTCTCGGCGGCCGACGAAGCGCGGGCGCGCGCGGAATCGGCGCGCGGGCTCGCCGCGATCGACAATCGCGACTGGGGCACGGCGATCGAGTCTCTGCGCGAGTGCCAGCGGCTGGTCGGCCGCTCGGGCTCGGCAGCACATCAGCTGCAGACGCAGCTCGACTCACGCGGCGGCAACCAGGTCGGGATCCTGCTCCAGCAGGGCCACTGCCCCAACGCGCAAGCGCTCTACCGCGATCTGCGCGGCGTCGGTGCCGGCGGATCCGCGCGCGGCCAGTTCAGCGACGACTGGTGCCCTGCCCCGCACTGAGCTGACCACACCTAGCGGCGCTCGGCGCCGTGAATGCAAGGTGAGGCCCCGACCGGCGAAGCCGCTTCGGGGAGGGGCCGGTATCGGCCCCGGGAAGTCAGTGCGCTTTCTCTGCGTGCTCGTCGCAGAACAGGATCGCGCAGTTCTTCTTGTCCGACGCGCGAATCCGGCTGCAGAGCTCGACCAGGTCGTCGTCGACGTCGACCACGGAGCCTTCGGTCGCCTTGCCGGTCGACTCGTCGTAGTGGCACTCGCAGAGCGCGACCCAGCGGCCCCGGAACTGCGCGGCGCGACAGATGTCGGTCCAGGTCATCCGCAAGACCTGCTCGCCCGACTGGACGTCCGAGTCCACGTGGCGGCCTCCGCGTTCTGGGGGCTCGCTCTCGCGCTCCGTGATCTCGAGAGAGGCTCCGTCGTCCGAGGGCTTTGCGCCAAAGCCCTTGGATCGCGACCAGCTGGAAAGAAGACCCATCGACGATCGTGCTCCCTTCTGCCGCCCTTTCGGGCACCCGGTCACGCTTTCCGGGAATACGGCGTATGTCTTGGCCGTACCGTCCGTGGCAGTGCCCGTTGGTCACGGGCCGGACGTTTCGAATCGTTGCGTGCGCTGCGTTGGTTCAGGTGGGTTGGTTCGTGAGGTCGAGCTGACCTTGGTACGTAAGCATCCCGCGTTGTGGCGGCCCCCGCCAAGCGAACGAGGCCGAGTGTTCCCGACGCCCTCGGCGAATGCAAGCCGACCTTCTCACGGACGCGTCCGCTACACCCGTAGCGGATCGGATCGGTGAGAATTGGCCGAGATCAGAGCCCGTCGAGGCCGAGGTCGCTGCCGGACGAGCCCGAAGACGAGCCCGAAGACGAGCCCGTCGAGCGCGAGCCGCTGGAGCCGCTCGAGCCGGCCGGGCCGAGGTCCTCGAGACCCTCGTCAGCCGCACCGCCCGACGACGAGCTCGATCCGCCGGTCGTGGTCCCGCCCACGTGGGGCTGGCGTCGACGATCGCGCGAGGCGTTCCAGGGCCCGCCGCCGGTCTCGTTCTGATCGTGGCCCCACTCGCCGAGCAGCGCGAAGTCGACGCCGTTGCCGTCCGGGACGAAGCGGAAGTAGCCGTGGCCACGGGTCGTGGTCGCGCGCCCACGCACGAGCTCGCGCTCCTCGCTCCACTCGAAGCGCATCAGGTTGCCCTGCGCGGTCCCCTGGATGCGGCCGTGCCGTTCGTCCTGCGTGTACTCGCCCACGATCTGCGAGCCGGTCTGCACCATCTGCATCTCGCCGTACTGGGGCGAGTGATAGACACCCGTGAAGGTTTGCCCTGCTGGCATGGACTCGGGCGACACGTTCGCGTGGCGAATGCCGTCACCGCCACAACCGGCAACGAGCGAGAGCATCAACGAACCGAAGAGGCACAGACCGGTCGATCGCAGCATGGATTCCTCCGACGCGCGCAGACCATAGACGACCTGTACGGCCAGCGGCAATCAGGGATCGCGCGGTGGGCCTTCATAACGGCAGCCCGACATGCACGTCTCCATGACCTCGACCGCCGATAGATCCGCGAGCGCCGGGGCCAATCGGTCCCAGATCCAGCGCGCGAGCAGCTCGCTCGTCGGGTTCTCGAGGCCCGGGATCTCGTTCAGGTAGTAGTGATCGAGCTGGAGCCGGAGCGGCTCGAACGCCGCCGTCAGATCGGCGAAGTCGCGCACCCAGCCACCGCGCGGATCGAGCGGTCCGCGTGCGCAGATGCGGACGCGATACGAGTGTCCGTGCAGGCGCGCGCATTTGTGCCCCGCCGGAACGTGGGGAAGACGATGGGCGGCCTCGAAGGTCGCCTCTTTCCAGATCTCGTGTCCGCTCATCGAATGCCGAGGAGCTTGTGCGTCTGTAGCGAGAGGCGCCAGCGTGGATGCGTCATGCAGTACTGCGTGGCCGCCTCGGTGTTCTTCTGGCGGAGCAGGCCGTCCATCGGCTGCAGGAAGAAGGCCTCGAACGCGAGCGATTCGAACGCCCGCGGATCGGCGCCCGACTGCGGAAAGACGAGCTTGAGCTCGTGCCCCGTCTTCTGGACGAGCTCGGCCCCGTGCTTCGGGCTCACGCAGATCCAGTCGATCCCGGGCGGCGCGGCGATCGTTCCGTTCGTCTCGATGGCGATCTCGAATCCCTCGGCGTGGAGCGCATCGATCAGCGCGGCATCGAGCTGCAGCAGTGGCTCGCCGCCCGTGCACACGACGTACGGCGCGCCGCCCTCGGGGAACTTCGCGCGTGCGAAGCGCGCGAGCGATGCCGCGTCCTCGAAACGGCCGCCGCCGTCTCCGTCCATTCCGACGAAGTCGGTGTCGCAGAACTGGCAGATCGCGCTCGCGCGATCGCTCTCACGGCCCGTCCAGAGATTGCAGCCTGCGAAGCGCACGAACACGGCGGCGCGTCCCGCGCGTGCTCCTTCGCCCTGGAGCGTGAAGAAGCACTCTTTGACGCTGTAGCTCACGGCGCGCGCATCGCGGCGCGATGCTCGACCATCAGGCACCGGTCTTCGACGACGCGGATGCCTTCTTTCGTCAGCGCGCGCGCGAAGCCCTCGTGCCGGATCCCGAGCTGCAGCCACACGACGGGCGGACGCTTGGCGATCAGATCCGGCAGGTGTGCTTCGAGATCCGCAGGCCGCCGGAACACGTCGACCATGTCGATCCGGCCTTCGATCGCCGCGACGGTGCGGACGACCGGCTGTCCGAGGATCTCGGTGACCTCGGGATAATAGGTCGGGACGGGCACGACCTCGACCCCCGCCGCGACGAGATACGCCGGCACGTAGTACGCGGGCTGCGCGGCCTGCGCGATCGTCTTGATGCCGAGAACGGCGACACGCTTCAGCGCGCGTGCGATGGCGCGAATCTCGTTCGGGTCCTCGACGACGTACGACACCGGGCTGCTCTCCCACGGTTCGTGGGAGAGAGCCACTTCGCCCATCTGGGCGGGGTCAGAGCGTGCTGAGGTACGCGATCAGGTCGTCCACGTCCGCCGCCCGGAGCTGCGACGTGTGACCGTGATGATCGCCACCGCTGCACGTCACGTCGGTCAGACGTGCGCGGAGCGTCGGGCAGCTGCCGTTGTGCATGAGCGGCAACCGGTACGAGACGCCGATGAGCGAGGGCACCTGGAAGCGCCCGCCGGTGCCGACGTCCATCGTCTGGTTGTTGGTCAGGTACGGGCCCGAGTGGCACGTGTTGCAGCCCGCCTCGCCGTTGAAGAGATCTTGTCCGCGCGTGACCGCGTCCACGTCGATGCCCGGCTCGTGCACGGGGGCCGTGATGCCGTTGTCGAGCCAGTGACCGAGCGTGTCGATCTGACGACCGCTCAGCTCGGGGCCGGACATGCGGCCCGTGAAGACCTGGTGGACGAGCATGTGCAGGTCCGTCATGTCGCCGTCCCAGTGGAACGGCTCGGTGCCGGTGAGCTCACCGTGGAGCGCAGGCGTGCGGCGCTCGCCGATGTGATCGAAGTTCCACACGCGACCGTCGTCCCCGCCTTCCGGGTGACACGACGCGCACGCGATGAACGCGCCCGAGTTGCCGTGGAACACGGAGTGGCCCGTGTCGTAGCGCGAGGTCGCCGGCGAGCTCGGCGTCGCGAGCGCGATCGGCTGCGCGAGACCCACGACGATCAACTGCGCCGGCTCGCGCTGCTGCACGATCAAACGGCCGGCGCCGTCGTACGCCGCCGCGATCGGGTTCGTGATCACGAGCGGCACGCCCGCCTCGTCGACGGGACCGCTCGACGAGCCGCAGGGCGAGCCCACCCTCAAGTCCGCGAGCGCGTACGTCTGCACCGCCTGAGTACCAGACTCGTTCGCCGCAGCGATCACGGTCACCTCCGAGCCGTCGCGCGCGAACGCGATGTCGACCGGGAGGGTCGCGCCCAAGAGCTCCGTGCCCGCCGTGTGCGTGCCATCGAGAGAGTAGATCGTGATCGCCGACTGCACGATGCCGGTCTCGCCGCAGTCGGAGCCGCCGCCGCTCGAGCCGTAGCCGCCCGGGGACGGCTCGACCGGCGTATCGCTCGCTCGCTGGTGAACCGCGGCGATGGTGTGCGCACCGTCGGGGACCGCGGAGGTGCGCCACGCCACGGACGGCGAGAAGCCCTCGTTGGCGCTGCCGTCCCGCGAGAGCCCGCCGAACGTCGCCAACGTTTCCGGGTGCGAATCACGGAGCACGGCGCCCGTCGAGCGATCGAGCTCGAGCAGGTGCGCGGTGCGGAAGGTCGAGACGAAGAGCCTTCCATCCGAGATGACGACGTCGCGAAGGTCGGGCTCGACCTGGACCGTCGAGCGAACGGCTCCGTCGGTGCCGAGCGTCACGAGCTCACCCGAGCGACATGCGACGACCAGCGAGTCGTCTTCCGCGTCGTACGCGATGCCGCGCGGCATCGCGCAGACGTGTTGGCGCGTGGCCGATTCGATGGCATTCGGCGCGAACGAGAGGACGTCACCGGTGCCGCGCAGCACCACGTGGACCCGACCCGTCGCGTCTTCGACCGCGCGGAAGGGCTCGGCGTGGGCAGGCAGTGTGGCGACGCCGGTCACGTTCCGACCGACGAGGTCGACGACGAGGACGCGATCACGATCGGGATCGGCCACGATCGCCGTGTACCCGGAGTTGGTCACGTAGAGCGTGCCGCCCGTGATCGGCGTCGGCGGATCGTCCAGGCGCACCGGGCTGCTGTCGCCCATCACGCGCACATCGAGGAACGCGCCCGGGCTCCGCGACTCCGGCGTCGGGATCGGCTCGGTGCTCGGCTCGTCCGTGGAGGCCTCGAGCCCTCGCGGCCCTTGGCAGCCGGCGATCGCCGTGACCAGACCGATCAGAAGCCACGATCGATTTCGCATGGTCTCCACCCTCCGCCGCTCGCGCGACTGCCGTCGATTCTAACCGAGTGGCCACCTCCCGCGCGATCCGTCGCGAAGAAACAGCCACCCGAGAACGCGGGCGACGCAGCAGGGGATGTACCACCCTGGTCTGCCCAGTATTTCGCGGAATCGCGCGGGTTTCCGCGGACGGATCCGTGCCCTGGTGTGCCGAAGCGCCACGCGCCCGGAAATACCGCGTCGTCGAGGTACGTCGGATCTGCGACGGGGCGCGCGCTGGGCGCTACGATCCGCTGGGGCTTCGGCGTGAAGCCTTCGGGAAAAAAAGGCTCGTGAGGCGTCTTCTTCTCTGTGTCGTGTTGGTGGGTTGCGGCGGCGGCGCGCCGCGCGGGGGAGACGAGCATCCCGAGCCCGTCACGACCGACCCGCCGGTACCGACCGCCATCGATGCAGGGCTCACGAGCTGTGGTCCCGCGATCGATGCGCCCGTGCCGCTCCCGCGGGTGCGACCGGAAGAGCAGACGCTGGCCTACTGGCTCGCACGAACGTCGCAGGCCGAGCTCGATCGACCGCTGATGACGCCCGCCGACATCGCCTCGCACGATCGCGCGATCGGAGCGGGCGGCGACGACCTCCCGTTCGCGCGGCTCGCGCTCGGTCAGGCTCTCGCGCGCGAGATCGTGGCGCGCGAGGTCGGCGAGCGACTCGCGTTCATGCGCGAGCGGCTCGAGAGTGGCGCGTACGTCGCGAGCGATGGCTCGCATGCGTCGGCTGCGACGCTCGCGCGCTTCGCCGATGCTCCGCTGGGCACGATCGATGGCGGGCTCGTGGTCTCGCTCGCGCGCATCCCGCTCCGATGCGGACCGGATCTCGCACCGATGCGCTCGGCACCGGCCGCCGACGCGCCCGCAGGAACGGCGCCCGACACGAACCTCGATCGCAACGCGTGCAGCACCATCGAGGCCCAGGAGCCGGTGCAGATCCTCGTGCGCGAGCCGAGCGCGCTGCTCGTGCGCACGCGCTACGCGCTCGGGTGGATCGCGACGGATGCCGCGCTCTCCCCGCCGCTCGCGCGCGCGGCGGTGACTCAGGTGACGACGGCCGAGCGCGTGCGCTTGCGCGAGGCCGGAACGATCTCCTCGGACGACGGCGCGTCGATCGAGGTGAGCCCCGACGTGCTCCTGCCGCGCGACGCGAGCGATCCGAATCGCGTCGTCTTCGCCACGGCCGACGGCATCCACCGCAGCACGCCGCTCGCCGCCGCCTCGATCCTCGCCACGCGCCGCACGCTCACGCGCCGCGCGTTCCTCGAAGAAGCGTTCCGTCACTACGGCGAGCCCTACGGCTGGGGCGGCGACGGCGGGCTCGACTGCAGCGAGCTCGTGATGGACGTGCTCTCCACGTTCGATCTCGATCTGCCCCGCCACTCGGCGCGCCAGGCCGACGCCGGCACGTTCTCCATCGCGATCACGCCCGAGATGAGCGAGCGCGAGCGCCTCGCCATCGCCGATCGCGCGCTCGATCACGGGATCGTGCTGCTGCACTTCCCGGGGCACGTGATGATCTATCTCGGTCGCACCGAGAGCGGCGAGCCGCGCATCCTGCACGCGTTCGCCGAGTACCTCGAGCCGTGCGCGCAGCCGGACGGCACGCACGGCGATCGTCTCGTACACACGGGCCACGTGAGCGTGAGCGATCTGGAGCTCGGTCGCGGTACATCGCGTCGCGCGTTCGTCGAGCGGCTGGAGCGCGTCGTCGTGTTCGGTCGCCCGTCCGAGCCCGATCTGCAGGACCTGGCACAGATGCGCGAAGCCTCGCCCATCACGTTCCCGCGTCGCGAACAGCAGAACACCGAGGACATCCACGCGACACGGGAACGTGATGG
>CAYSCF010000344.1:0-7064 GCA_964429305.1 uncultured Sandaracinaceae bacterium
TCGACGAGCTCGAGCGGCGCGGCCTCGGCACGGCGCTCATCACCCTCTGCATCGGCGGCGGCATGGGCATCGCGACGATCATCGAGCGCGTCTAGCCCTTCGCATCGCTCATGATCCCCGCCCTATCGTTCGATGGCCTGGGGATGCGACTTCGCGCCCAGGCCGCTCGGACGGAGGACACCCACACCAAGGCGCTCGAGATCAACCTCGACCCGCGTCGCTACGGCACGTTCGCCGAGATCGGCGCGGGCCAAGAGGTCGTGCGTTGGTTCTTCCGCGTCGGCGGCGCGGCGGGAACGATCGCCAAGAGCATGTCGGCCTACGACATGGCCGTGAGCGACGCGATCTACGGTCGTGCCGAGCGCTACGTGTGCCGTCAGCGTCTGGAAGCGATGCTCGCGCACGAGCAGAAGCTGAACATCGATCGCCTCAGCGCCGCGCGCGGCGCGAGCACCGCGTTCTTCGCGTTCGCCGACACCGTCTCGGCTCGCAACTTCCAGGGCACCAACGAGTGCCACGGCTGGATGGGCGTGAAGTTCCAGTCGCGCCCCGGCGATCTCGAGAGCCAGATCGTCCTGCACGTGCGCATGCTCGACACCGAGAACGCGCTCCAGCAGGAGGCGCTCGGCATCCTCGGCGTGAACCTGCTCTACGGCGCGTTCTTCCTCTATCCCGATCCCGAGGTGCTCATCGAGTCGCTGCTCGACGGCCTGACGACGCATCGGATCGCGATCGACATGATCGAGCTCTCCGGCATCGAGTTCCGTCAGGTCGACAACCGCTTGATGAGCCTGAAGCTCGTGCAGCTCGGTCTCTCGGGCGCGGCCATGTTCGATCCGCGCGGCACCGTGCTGCAGCCGTCCGAGGTGCTCTACAAGAAGAACGTGCTCGTCGAGCGCGGGAGCTTTCGCCCCGTGTGTCGCGTGAACATCGACATGATGAAGTGCGCGCGCGAGAGCTTCGCGCGCGATCTCGGGGAGAACGGCGGCGAGATCGTCGAGCTGATGGAGCTCACGATGCGCAACCTGCGCGAGGTCGGCGGCGAGGTGGATCGCGCCGACTTCCTCGCGCGCGCCGACATGCTGGCCGCCTCGGGCAAGACGGTGCTCATCAGCGACTACTTCGAGTACTACCGGCTCGCCGCGCACCTCGCGCGGCACACCAAGGGCAAGATCGCGATCACGATGGGGGCGGGCAGCCTGCTCGATCTCTTCGACGAGAAGTACTACGGCGCGCTCGAAGGCGGGATCCTCGAGTCGTTCGGGCGTCTGTTCAAGAACGAGCTGCGCCTCTACATCTATCCGCTGCTCGACGGAAAGACCGGCGCGCTCCGCACCGCGCAGACGCTCGAGGTCGCGCCGCACCTGCGAAAGCTCTACGGGCACCTGCTCGACAACGGCTTCATCCGGCAGCTCGAGAACGTGGACGAGGACTGCCTGCGCATCTTCTCGCGCGATGCACTGCGGAAGCTGCGCACGGGCGATCAGAGCTGGGAGGCGATGGTGCCGCCCGAGGTCGCCCACGTCATCAAGGCGCGGCGATTCCTCGGCTACGCGGCGGCGGCCTGAGACCGTCAGCTCGGGCACGATCCAGCCCGGCCAATTTCGTCGCCGCTGAGGCAAACTGTCGCGGTCACCGCTGCATCTTTTCCGCAAAAGGCCATCTTCCGAGCCGGCGCGCTCGTTGCTACGCCGAAACACCCTGATGACGACCTGGAAAGTAGAGCCCGATCGTGCGCGTGGAGTCCTCAGCCTCCGCCTCGACGGCGTCTTGACGTTCGAGGACATGCAGGCGTTCGTGAGCGCGCACGACCGCGCGGTCGACGGCTTCCACGGCCGCGACTACCGCGTGTTCTGCGACATCCGCGGCCTCAAGCCGCTCAGCCCGCAGTCGACCGAGCTCTTCGAGAAGGCCAAGCGCTACAGCGCGGCGCACAAGAACTTCCGTGGCAGCGCGGTGCTGGTCGACAGCACGCTCGTGGCGCTACAGCACCAGCGCACCAGCGTGGCGGGCGGCGTGATGTCGACCGAGCTCATCACGGCGGACGAGAAGGCCTGCTGGGAGCACCTCGAGAAGCTGCCTCACGAGCGAACGTCCACGCGCCCTTGAAGTGACGGCGTCTTTCGGGTGATCGTGCCGCCCCATGAGCGGAGCTGCATCCACCGAAAATGCCGAGGCCACGCCGCCGGGCTTGCCTGATCTCGCGTTGGTCCCCGAGAACGAGCGCGATCAGAAGTGGGTCGACCACTACTACCAGCGCGGCGTTCCTCAGCTCACGGTGCGCGCGGTCGTGACGGGCGGCGTGCTCGGCATGTTCATGAGCCTTGCGAACCTCTACACGACGCTGCACGTCGGTTGGTCGTTCGGCGTCGCCATCACGAGCGGCGTGCTCGCGTACGCGATCTGGGGCGTGCTCGGTCGCATCCCCGGCCTCTCGCAGATGACGCTGCTCGAGAACAACTGCATGCAGTCTACTGCGTCGGCGGCCGGCTACTCGACGGGCGGGACGCTCGCGACGGCCGTGGGCGCGATGCTGCTCATCGGAGGCGACGACGATCGCCTCGGCTGGATCCCCGTCGGCGTGTGGGTCTTTCTCACCGGCGTGCTCGGCGTGTTCCTGGCGATCCCGATGAAGCGCCAGATGATCAACCAGGAGCAGCTGCCGTTCCCGTCCGGCATCGCGGCCGCCGCGACGCTGCGATCGCTCTACGCCGAAGGTCGCGAGTCCGTGCTCGCTGCGCGCGCGCTGATCGGCTCGATGATCGCGGGCGCCGCCGTCGCGTTCGTGCGCGACGTGATGGAGTGGGTGCCGGGCTTCATCCCGTTCCCGTTCCGCATCTTCCGCGCACGCGGAACCGACTTCACCGGCGCGACGCTGACGATGGGCTTCGAGCCGAGCCTGCTGCTGATCGCGGCCGGCATGATCGTGGGCCTTCGCGTCTGCACCTGGATGATGGTCGGCGCGCTGGTGAACTACACGGCGCTGATTCCTTGGGCCATGTCGCAAGCCGACTGGCACGAGGACGGAAAGACGTTCTTCGGTCACGTCGAGTCGACCGCGCTCGGCACCACGTTCCCGGCCAACTCGAGCGCCGTCGATCACGACGCGATCCACGGCATCGCCGATCAGCTCAATGCCATCAGCTCGAGCGGCGCCGTGGAGCTCGTCGCGTTCGCGAACGTGGGCGAGGAGAACGCCGAGTCGCTCGCCGATCTTCGCGCTGCCCACGTGCGCGACGAGCTGATCTCGAACGGCATCAGCGCCGACCGCATCACGATCGGCGAGCACCGCGCGATCGCTGCGCGCGATGGCTCGCATCGCGTCCTGTACTACGTCGGCGGTCATCCGATCACGCTCGGCGTGCGCGTGACGCGCTGGAGCCTCTGGTTCGGCACCGCGATGCTCGTCGCCTCGGGCCTCACCTCGTTCGCGCTCGGCTGGCGCACGATCCTGCGCGCGTTCCAGAAGCTCATGGCGGCGCGCGGCGGCAAGAAGGAAGAGGCCGAGATCGATGCGCTCGAGGTCCCGACGAGCTGGTTCGTGATGGGCATGATCCCGATCACGATCGGCCTGGTCGCGCTCTGCTGGCTCTCGCTGAGCATCAACCCGATCCTCGGCATCATCTCGGTCGCGCTCAGCTTCTTCATCGCGCTCGTCGCGTGCCGCGCGACGGGCGAGACCGACACGACGCCGATCGGGCCGCTCGGCAAGATCACGCAGTTCATCTACGCGGTGCTCGCGCCCGGCAACACGACGATCAACCTGATGACGGCCGGCATCACGTCGGGCGCCGCTGGCGCGTCGGCCGATCTGCTCACCGATCTCAAGAGCGGTTACCTGCTCGGCGCGAACCCGCGTCAGCAGTTCATCGCGCAGGCGAGCGGCGTCATCTTCGGGACGCTCGCGGTCGTGCCCGCGTGGTACGCGATGGCGCCCGATCGCGCGACGCTCGATGCGATGAACTCGCCCTCGACGAGCATGTGGTACGCGGTCGCGATGGCGCTCTCGCACGGCATCGAGACGATCCCCGAGACCGCGCGCTACGCGATCGCGGCGGGCGCCGTGCTCGGCATCGTGATCGCGCTCGCGGAGGCGCTCGCGCCCAAGCAGTACAAGAAGTGGGTTCCGAGCTCGATGGGCCTCGGCCTCGCGTTCGTCGTCCCGTTCCAGAACTCGTTCTCGTTCTTCATCGGCGCGGTCATCACGGCGGTCTGGACGCGCGTGCACAAGGAGAGCGCCGAGCGCTACGTGATCCCCGCGGCCTCGGGCGCGATCGCGGGCGAGTCGATCACGGGCGCGGGCTACGCCATCTGGGGAACGTTCCGAGGGCTCCTGGGTTTGGGATGAGCTTTGGGTGGAGGCTGCGCTAGAGTCGCGCGGCAACATGGATATCGTCGTCGTCGCTCCCGAGATCGCCCCCTATTCCAAGACCATTCCGTCGGCCGAGCCGGTCGCGGCGCTGAGCAAGGCGCTCCGCACGCTCGGTCACAAGGTCACGGTGATCGCGCCTCTGTTCGCGTCGATCGATCCGAGCGCGCGTCATCTCGGGCGGCGCCTGACCAAGATCGAGGTCGACGTCGAGGGCGCGCCCACGCGTCTCTCGCTCTACGAAGGGCGCACTTCGGGCGGCGTCGATCTGCTCTTCCTCGGCAGCGACGATCACTTCGGTGCGGGCGTGACCGCGTCCGACGAGTCCGAGGCCGCGGGTCGGCGCTGGGGCTTGTTCCTGCGCGGCGCGCTCGAGCTCTTGCGTCGTCGCGAGACGCGGCCCGACGTCGTGCACGTGCACGAGTGGCAGACGGCGCCGCTCGCGCTGATGATCCGCGAAGACCGCGAGCTCGGATCGTTGCCGACCACGCTGACGATCTCCGCGATGGACTCCGCGGGCCGCTTCGACCGTTCGGTGATGCCGCACTTCGGCCTGTCGCCGAGCCTGTTCTCGATCGAGGGCGTCGAGTTCTTCGGGAAGCTCTCCGCGCTCAAGGCCGGTCTCGTCGCGGCGGGCCGGATCATCACGCCGGGCCCCTCGTTCCTGCGCTCGTTCCTCGAGCGCGGCGGCGGAGGCGGCCTCGAGGGCGTGCTCAAGTCGCGCGAGGGCATGCTGGTCGGCATCGTGCCCGGCGTCGACGCGTCGGTGTTCAACTCGGCGACCGATCCACACCTCACGACGCGCTTCGACGCGATGGACGTCGCGGGCACGAGCACCTACGGAAAGATGCGCTGCAAGGCGGCGATGCAGCAGGAGCTCGGCCTTCCCGTGAAGGGCGACGTGCCGCTCGCGATCGTGCTCGGCGGCTCGGGCCCGCGCTCGGGCCTCGATCGCCTCGCCGACATCGTGCCGGCGCTCGCGCGCAACGACGTGCAGCTCGCGGTCCTCGTCGACGACGCCGGCAGCACGGCGACCGCGCGCATCACCGAGCTCGCGGCGCGCTATCCCGATCGCCTCGCGGTGCGCCTCGGCACGGGGCCGACGGATGACACGGCGCTCGCGCATCGCGCGCTCGGCGCGGCCGATCTCGCGATCGTGGCGGCGACCGACGATCCGCGCACGACGCTGCAGATGGAAGCGCACCGCTACGGCACGCTGCCGATCGGGCGTCGCATCGGTCTGTTCGCCGACACGGTGGTCGACTGCGATGCGCAGCTCCGCTCGGGCGACGGCTTCTCGTTCGAAGACCACACGAGCGAAGCGCTGCTCGGCGCGATCCAGCGCGCGGTCGCGGGCTTCGCGCTCGGTGCGCCGTTCCGTGCGACGCAGCTGCGCGCGATCGGCGCCGACCACGGCTGGGAGCGGCCGGCGCGACTGCACGAGCGCGTGTATCGCCAGGCGGCCGCCGCAGTGGCGCCGCGCGAGAGCGTCGAAGCCCCCGCGAGCTGATACGAATCATCGGAAGAACGGCGGCTTCGTCTCGGCGAGCGCCATGTCTTCGGCCGCGTAGTACGCAGCGATCATCTGGCGCGCGCCTTCACGCGTGTAGACGTCGGCCTGGCGCTTCTCGATCGCGTCGGCGATGACCTTCGCGACCTCTTCGGCGGACTGCGCGCCCGGCATCTGTCGGCTGTCGAAGCCGCCGTGCAGCGCGTTGAGACCGAACTCGGTCGCGACGACGCCCGGATGCACGACCGAGACGAGGATGTTCTCCGGCGCGAGCTCCATGCGCAGGTTCGCCGAGAGCGAGTTGAGCGCGTGCTTGCTCGCCGAGTACGCGGCGCGGATCGGCGCCATCGGAACGCGGCCGAGCATCGAGCTCACGTTCACGACGTGGCCGCTCTTTCGCTCGCGGAAGTGCGGCAGGACGGCCTGCAGGCCGTAGAGCGCCGACTTCACGTTCACGAGCATCATGTCGTCGATGTCCGCGTCGGTGAGCTCGCTCGCCTTGCGCGAGATGCCGCGACCGGCGTTGTTCACCCACGCATCGACGTGACCGAATTTCGCGACTGCCTCCTTCACCACGCGCCCGTGATCTTCGCGGCGCGTCACGTCGGCGACGACCGAGAGCGCGCGATCACCGATCTTCGATTGGACCTCGGCCAATGCTTCCGCACGGCGTGCGACGAGCACCACGCTCGCGCCGCGCGCGGCGAGCTCTTCGGCGAGCGCGGCTCCGATGCCCGCGCTCGCTCCGGTGACGACGACGACCTTGCCTTCGAGTGTCTTGCTCATGAGGACGGGAGCGTCACACGAGGAAGATGTCGTCGGGAAGACCGGCGGCGCTCCAGATCGCGGTGCCGATCAAGAAGAGCACGAGCTCGGCGGTTCCGAGGTTCGTGAGCGCGATGCAGTCGGCGCTCGTGAGGCCGCGTGCGACACGCGCGGGATAGAAGAGTCGCTGCAGCAACGGCGCCGCCAGCATCAGCCCTTCGCGGACGCCGAGCGTTCCGGTCGCGAGCCCGATGACGAGCACGACGAGGGCCAGCACGAGCAGCGCGTCGATGATGCGCAGCGCGACCTTCTGCCCGTGCACGACGGGATAGGTCGGGATGCCTTCCTTCCGATCGCCGTCGAGATCGCGCAGGTCGTACAAGATCTCGAACGTGATCTCGTAGAGCACGAAGAACACGA
>CAYSCF010000345.1:0-7064 GCA_964429305.1 uncultured Sandaracinaceae bacterium
TCAAGAACCTGCTCTCCAACGCGTTCAAGTTCACCGAGCACGGCAAGGTCGAGGTCCGCATCGGCCGCGTCACGCGCGGCTTCTCCCAGGACAACGAGGGCCTCAACAGCGCCGACACGGTCATCGCGCTCGCGGTCAGCGACACCGGCATCGGCATCCCGGCGGACAAGCAGCAGATCATCTTCGAGGCTTTCCAGCAGGCCGACGCGAGCACGAGCCGTCGCTACGGCGGCACCGGCCTCGGTCTCGCCTTGAGCCGCGAGCTCGCGCGTCTTCTCGGAGGCGAGATCCGTCTCGAGAGCACGCCCGGTCTCGGCAGCACGTTCACGCTCTATCTGCCGCGCGTGTTCCGTGCGTCGGTCGCCTTGCCGCCGCGGCAGGAAGCGCCGGTCGTCACGCCGGCCGCAGTGGTGGAGTCGATGCCCGCGACGACGACGCTCACGCGCACGACCGAGACGGCGCGCGAGATCGTCGACGATCGACGCGATCTGGCGCCTGACGATCGCGCGATCCTGATCGTCGACAACGACGTCGCGTTCGCGCGCTATCTCGTCGATCTCGCACACCAGCACCACTTCCGCGCGCTCGTCGCGACGCAAGGCACGGCCGCGGTCGCGCTCGCGCGTCAGTACAGACCGGCGGCGGTCACGCTCGACATCCGTCTGCCGGACATCGACGGCTGGCGTGTGCTCCATCACCTCAAGAGCGATCTCACGACGCGCCACGTGCCCGTCGTACTGATCTCGACCGACGACACGGCGCAGCGCGGTCACCGCCACGGCGCGCTGGCCGTGCTGCAGAAGCCCGTGCGGCGCGAAGACCTCGATCGCATGTTCGAGCGGCTCCATGCGCTCGTGCAGCAGACGTCGCGGACGCTGCTGGTGGTCGAGGACGACGAGCGCGAGCGCTCGCGCATCGTCGAGATGCTGAGCGGAGACGATCTCGTGGTGAAGGCGGTGCCGACCGGCGAACGTGCGCTCGCGGAGATGGCCGCGGGCGGCATCGACTGCGTGGTGCTCGATCTAGGCTTGCCCGATCAGAGCGGCGTGCGCGTCGTCGAGCAGATGCAGAAGTCGGCCGAGCTGCGCGACGTGCCGGTCATCATCCACACGGCGCGCGATCTGACCAACGCCGAAGAGGCGCGCATGCGACGCGTGGCGCGCGCGATCGTGCGCAAGGCGCCGGGCTCGCTCGATCGGCTGCTCGAAGAGTCGTCGATGTACCTGCACCGACCGCACGATCGGATCACGACGCCTCAGCGCGCGATCCTCGAGCATCGCCACCAGCCGCACGTCGTGCTCGAGGGCAAGACGATCCTCGTCGTCGACGACGACGTCCGGAACATCTTCGCGATGACGACGATCCTCGAGCAGAAGAGCATCCGGGTGCTCTCGGCCGACAACGGCAAAGCCGCGATCGAGGTGCTCGAGAAAGCCGAGAACGTCGATGGCGTGCTGATGGACATCATGATGCCCGGCATGGACGGCTATCAGACGATGAAGGCGATCCGCGCGCTGCCGCGCTTCCGATCGCTGCCGATCATCGCGCTCACCGCCAAAGCCATGAAGGGCGACCGCGAGAAGTGCATCGAGTCGGGCGCGTCGGACTACATCGCCAAGCCCATCGACAGCGAGCAGCTCCTGAGCCTGCTCGGTATCTGGCTCTGGCGGTAGGCCGCGGACTACGAGCGCAGGGAACGAGCAAGTCGGGGCTGGGGCCCCGACGCGCAGCGCGCAGCGGAGGGGAGTGGGGCCCCGCGTCCGATTCACTCGGCGCGGGGCGCGGGCGCCCAGGCCCTCGCAAAGAAACTAGTTCGCGCGAGCGCTCAGCAGCTCGCGCAGCGCCGAGACCAGCTTCTCGTGATCGATCGGCTTGGGCAGATGCTTGTCGAAGCCTGCATCGAGACACGCCTTGCGATCGGCCTCCGACGCGTATGCCGTGAGCGCGATCGCCGGTAGGCGCTTGATCGTCGTGTCGTCCGACTTCCGCAGCCGCTTGATCAGGTCGTAGCCCGACTCGCCCGGCAGTCCGATGTCCGAGACCAGCACGTCCGGCGTCTCGTTCTCGACGAGCTCGGCCGCCTCGGCGACGGTGGAGGCCGTTCGCACCCGCGCTCCCACGCGCTCGAGCGCGATCTGGAAGAGCGCGCGGCTCTCGGCGAGATCGTCGACCACGACGACTCGCAGCCCCTCGAGCGCCGGTGTCGTCGTCTCGCCCGTGAGCGGCGTGACCGCTCGGACACCGGTCGGCGCGACCGGTAGCTCGATCGAGACCGTCGTGCCCCGCCCCGTGCCCTCGCTCTCGGCCCAGCAACGGCCCCCGTGCAGCTCGACCAAGTTGCGCACGATGCTCAGGCCGAGGCCGAGCCCACCGAACGTGCGCGTCGCCGAGCTGTTCGCCTGACGAAATCGATCGAAGACGAACGGAAGGAAGTCGGCATCGATGCCCGCGCCATCGTCCTTGACGACGAAGCGCACGAGGTCGCCGTCGACGTGCAGGCGCACGTCGATGTGCCCGTTCTTTGGCGTGAACTTGATCGCGTTCGAGAGCAGGTTCCACGCGACCTGCTGCAGGCGGCCTTGATCGCCGCGCATCGAGACGCGCCGCTCCGGCATGTCGAGCGTGAGCGTGATGTTCTTCGCAGCGACGGCGGGCTGCACCGACTCGACAGAAGCGTGCACGATGTCGGCGAGATCGACCGGCCCGACCTTGAGCCGCAGCTTGCCGGTGACGATGCTCGAGACGTCGAGCAGATCGTCGACGAGACGCACCTGCGCGCGCGCGCTCCGCTCGATCGTCTCGAGCGCGACCTCGAACGTCTGCGGCTCGAGGTTTCCGGTCCGGAGCATCTGCGCCCAGCCGAGCGTGGTGTGCAGCGGGCTCCGCAGCTCGTGCGAGAGCACCGCGAGGAACTCGTCCTTGGTCCTGGCAGCGGCTTCGAGCGCCGTGCGCTCGGCCTGCGCGACCTCATAGAGGCGCGCGTTCTCGATCGACGCCGCGATGCGACGCGAGAGGTCCTCTGCCAAGGCGCGATCGAGCGCATCGAACTGGCGGCCGGACGTCGAGTGCGCGAGGCGCAGCGATCCGATCGGCTCGCCGCGCACGGTGATCGGCACGCGCATGACGCTCGTCAGCGGCCTTCCGTCGCACGGATCCGTCTCGCGCATTTCCATCCGCGCTTCCGCCGATGCCTCGTGACGGAAGATCGGCGAGAGATGCGGTGCTTCGTTCGTCACGAAGCGGCGCGCCGACTCCGTCCGCTGCCAGTCGGTCCCAGCGACGCAGAGCCAAGCCGGCGCTTTCGCGTGCGCGCGCAGATCGATCACGCACCAATCGGCCAGCGCACGCGCGGTGAGCCCACAGACCTCCGTCAGCGTGCGCCGGTACTCGAACGACTCGCCCAGCTGCGTGCTGGCATCGGCGAGGAATCGGAGGCCGTCCTCGGCGCGCGTGCGATCGTCGATGTCGGTCGCCGTGCCGATCCACTCGACGAGCTCTCCGCGCGCATCGAGCGCGGGCGCGGCGCGGACGAGGTGCCATCGATACACGCCGTCGTGACGACGGAATCGTGCACCGATCTCGAGCTCGGCCTCGCCGGTGCGCGCGGCGCGCCACGCGGCTTGGACCTGCGAGACGTCGTCGAGGTGCAGGACGCTACCCCACAGATCGGGCTCCAACTTGTCGTGTGGCGCCCCCGTGTACTCGAACCAACGGCGGTTCGCGTACGTCGCCACACCATCGGGCGTCGCGGTCCACACGATCTGCGGCATCGACTCGGCGAGGCGCTGGTAGCGCTTCTCTCCGAGCGTGCGCAGCTCGTCGAGCGCACGCTCTCGCTCGCGTCGCTCGTTCTCCTGCAGCTGCTCGGACTGCCGCAACAGGCGCGCGTTGGCGCGGAAGAGCTCGACGAACACCGCCACCTTCGCCCGCAAGATCTCCGGATGGAAGGGCTTGGGCATGTAGTCGACGGCACCGAGCGCGTAGCCGCGCGAAACGTACTCGTCCTGGTGGCTCACCGCCGTGAGGAAGATGATCGGGATGTGCCGAGTCTTGGCGCGCTCGCGGATGAGCTCGGCCGTCGCGAAGCCATCCATGTCGGGCATCAGGACGTCGAGCAGGATCACCGCGAACTCGCGCTCGAGCAGGTTCTTGAGTGCCTGCCGGCCGGATCCCGCCTTCACGACGTCGAGCCCGAGCGGCTCGAGAACCGTCTCGAGCGCGATCAGGTTCTCGGGTCGATCGTCGACGATGAGCACGGCGATGCGCTCATCCGAGATTGCGGCGAGCTCCGTGGAGGAGCTCGACGTCTCGGATGATTCACCGGCGCGTCTACGCCGAGCTGCGGGCTTGCGACCCGACAGCTTCACGCGTCGTGTCTCGCGCCGTTCGTCGTGCCAGCACCGTTCGTCGCGCTGCCGTTCGTGGTAGCCGCTTCGTGCGCGGTGCGCTCGAGCTTGCGATAGAGCGTGCGGCGGTCGAAGCCGAGGATGCGCGCGGCGCGGGACTTGTTGCCCTTCACCATCTCGAGCACGTGCGAGACGTAGCGACGCTCGAGCTCGGCGGCGCTGACGAGTCGTTCCACGGAGTCCGGTAGCGGCAGTGGATCGGGCTTGCCGTGCTCGGCCGCGCTGCGCAGCTTGCTCAGCTCGAGAGACAGGCGGTGATGCTTGAGCGCGCGCTCGACGACGCTGACGAGCTTGGCGCCGTCGGTGGGCTTGGTGACGAAGTCGAACGCGCCCGCGCGATACGCGCCAGCCTCGATGTCCACGCCGGTGTGCCCGGTGACGAGAACGACCGGCACGTTGGGCCGGCTGGCGCTCACCTTCTCGCAGAGCGCGAGACCGTCGATGGGGCTCATCTTCAGATCCGTGACGACCACCTCGACGTCGTCGTCGAGCGACGTCTCGAACGCGTGAAGCGGGTCCGTCTCCGCTCGGACGTCGAGCCCCGACTGCCGAAGTCGCTCGGCCATCATCTGAACTGCGCCGGCGTCGTCGTCTACGACCAGAACGTGTCCTTGCATCACATCACCTCGGGCGCGTGTACAAGCATTCTGCGCACCAGACCGGACCGCTGGAAATTGCGGTAGTTGTTGGCTGTTGGCGTGAGGCAGCGGGCCACAGGTGAGGAGGCGCGCCACGCGAGCTCGTCCACACCGCGTGTTCCCTGGCCGTTCTCCGAGGTCCACCCGTGGCCCTTGCCTTGCTCCTCACGAGGCAATGCCGCCCTCGTCGTTCGAGGACCACACGCCTCCAGTGCGTCCGTCCTCCGTTTCGGGTAGCTCGTCCTCGGTCCCAGCGATCGGCTCTCGGTTGGCCGACGGGCGTTACGAGGTGATGGAGATCCTCGGCGAAGGCGGGATGAGCACGGTGCTGGGGGCATTCGATCACGAGATCGAGCGTCCCGTCGCGATCAAGATCCTCCACGACACCGGTGGCGAGCGCGCGCTGCTCGACGAAGCGCGGATGATGGGCGCCGCGCAATCGAGCGACGTCGTCGCCGTCTTCGCGCTCCACCTCGACGCATCGCCGCCCTTCCTCGTGATGGAGCGCGTCTACGGCACGGCGCTCGACCAGCTCCTACGCACCAAGCCACCGACGTTCACCGAGGGCATGCGCTTGCTCGGGCGCATCGCACGCGCGCTCGACGTGCTGCACGAGCGGGGCATCGCGCACGGCGACGTGAAAGCGGGCAACGTCCTCGTCGACCGCGACGGCAACATCAAGCTCGCCGATCTCGGGATCACTCCTCTGCTCCTGCGCGCGACGAGCGGCGACGTCGTCGGGACGCCCGCCTACATGCCACCCGAGCGCGCGCGCGGCCTCGCCGTGCCGACGGCGCTACATGGGCGTGGGGACGTCTATTCGTTCGCCGTGCTCGCGTTCGTCGTGCTCGCGGGCCGGCTGCCCTTCGTCGAGACGAGCCCGCACGACCTGCTCCGTGCGCATGCGGCCGATGCGCCACCGAAGCTGAGCTCGGTCTCGGGCCTCTCGCCTGCGCTCGACGCACCGCTGGCAGCTGGGCTCGACAAGGAGCCGAACGCGCGACCGGCGACCGCAGGCGAGCTCATGCGCGCCATCCGAGCCGCCGCACGCGGTGTCGACGTGGACGGACACGCGGCGCACGTGCTCGTGGTGGACGACGACGAGTCGCATCGCGAGCTGCATCGCGCCGTGCTCGCGCGCGATCTCGCGGGTGCCGTGATCGAGACCGCGTGCGATGCGCGCTCGGCGCTCGAGCGCGTGCATCAGGGCGAGCTGAGCGTGCTCGTGCTCGATCTCTCGATGCCGAAGACGTCGGGGCTGATGCTGCTCGAGCGTGTCCGCGACGTCGCTCCGAATCTGCCGGCCGTCGTCGTGACGGGGATGGGCTCGGGCGCAGAGCGCGAGATCGCGACCACCATGGGCGTGCGCCATTTCCTGATCAAGCCGGTGCAGCCGAGCGAGCTCGCGCGGTGCGTCGCCGAGTGCATCGCGGGCGACGCACCCGACGCGTGAGCTCTCGACGGCGCGGACCCCTCCGGTCGAGCTCACGCGCGCGTCAGAGGACGTGCTCTTCGCGAGAGATGCGCAGCACTTCGAGCGAGAGGCGCACGATGATCGGGCCGAGGAGCATGCCCCACGGACCGACCGCGGCGAGCCCGCCGAACACCGAGACCATCACGACGAAGGGGCTCAGCTCGAGCTTGCCCCAGCGCACGAAGAAAGGACGGATGACGTTGTCGATGCCGGCCACGAAAATCGTCGAGAGAACGGCCAGCGCGATGGCCTGTGGCAGGTGTCCGGTGAGCGCCATCCCGATGGTGATCGGGACCCATACCAGCGCGGTTCCCACGCCGGGGATCACGGACGCGAGCAGGGTGAGAAAGCCGAGCACGAACGCCCGCGGCACGTCGAACGCGAAGTAGAGGACCGTCGCGATCACGGCCTGGACGAGCCCCGTGAGCCCCGATCCGATCAACAGACCTCGCCCCGTCTCGATGAACGCGTCCCGCAGACGGACCATGCTGCGGTGCGAGGCGGGCGCGAGGCCTTCGAACCACGTGAAGAGCGCCGGCCCGCGCA
>CAYSCF010000346.1:0-7021 GCA_964429305.1 uncultured Sandaracinaceae bacterium
CTCCTCGGCCGCCGCCGCCACCGCCCCGACCATCCCCGAGCGAGCTCGCGATCGATCCGATCGAGGCCGCGCTCTTTCGCGCCGCTCAGTCGCTCGCGAGGTCGCCCGCCGCGCTGCGCTCCGTGATCGCCCGCTTCCTGGGGGCGAAGATCGTCCTCGTCACGACCTGCGTCCGGCCGGCGCCCGTGACGCCACGGTGCTCCCCCGGAGCGATGCGCTCGAACGTGGAAGCCGCGACGAAGCCGGTCATCGGCAGAGCGTAGCCGACGACGGCGCTACACTGACCGGCGATGACGCGCGCGCCGCTCGGGATCTGGCTCCTGACGATGCTCGTCGGCTGTGGCTCTGCGCCGCCCGACCCACCGCACGACGCGGGCGCACGTCCGGATGCCTTCGCGCCGCCCGATGCATGGACGTCACCGCTCGCCGACGCGTGGGTCGACCCCGACGGTGGCGCGCCTGTCATCGAGCGGCAGTCGTGGACCGCGGAGCTCCTGCTCACGCCCGCGGCCGTGCTGAGCATCACCCTCGACGCGCGCACCGAGGCCGGCACGGTGCGCGCGGTGCTCGGCGGCGGCGGCATCTCGCGGACGGTGCTCTTCGACGTCATGGGCGACACACTCGTCGCGCGCGATCCCGTCGACGTCGGCGCGAGCGCGCGCTCGATCTGCGGGCGCACCACGTACACGCTCGACGTGCCCACGTTGGTCTTCGTGGACGGCGACGGCGACGGAACGCACGAGACGCTGGCCCACGTGCACGCGCCGCGGGTCCTGCTTTCGGACGGCAGCGGAAGCCCGCCCATGGGCGCGGTGCGCGGCGACGAGCTCGCGACGCACATCGAGCGCGACGCGACGGCACCGACCCTGACGCTCGATCCCGCCGAGATCGTGCCGGGCATGCCCATCGCGGTCCGCGCGTCGGAGCCGATGAGCCCGCTGCTCCAGCCGCAGCTCGTCGGCACGGGGACGTTCGCTCTCGCTGCCGATCTCGGAGCGAGCGCGGCGGCGGCGTGGCGCATCGACACCTGGGACCTGCCGGTCGGGCACTACGCGCTCTCCTTCGAGGGCGACGCGATCGATCTGGTGGGCCTGCCCGCGTCCGCGCTGCCGACTTACGCGATGGATCTGACCGCGCCCGTGCCGCTCGACACGCTCGCACCGAGGATCGACGTCCGGAGCGCGATCCCACTGCGGCGCGTCGGCGACATGCCCGGCGAGGTTCCGTTCGGCGGGATCGACACGTTCTTCACGACGGTGCCGATCGTCATGGCGTTCGACGTCGACTTCCACGGCTCGGGTAGCGTCGCGATGTCTTTCCAGGCCGTGAACGACGACGTGAGCGATGTGAGCATGACCGCGCTCGGGATCGCGTCGGACGGGACGGTGAGCTTCGTCGATGTCCCGATCGCGACCTTCCCGCCCTCGACCGTGAGCGGGTATCCGCGCGCGAGCATGCCCTCGCGGATCAACCTGGTGATCAACCACTCCGTGAGTGGCCGCTACTTTCTCGTGATCTTTCCCGCCGGCATCGATGGCCACGGCGTCTGCGGCGAGCGCACGCCGGGCGAGGTGGGCCTCGCGTTCACTCGCCCGACGTGGAGCTGACGGCGCTCCACACGACTGTCGCGACGTTCAGCGGCCAGCCCACCGCGCCGCCACCGCCGCCGATCCCGGACGAGCTGGCGATCGATCCGATCGAGGCCGCGCTCTTCCGCGTGGCCGAGTCGCTCTCGATGTCGCCCGCCGCGCTGCGCCCCGCGCTCGCGCGCGTCAGCTCAGGCCGAAGCCCTTGAGCTTCTTGTGCAGGCCCTCGCGCGTGATGCCGAGGGTCTTGGCCGTCTGGCTCTTGTTGTTGCTGTGGTCCTTGAGCGCCTCGATCAGGATCCACTTCTCGACCTGATCCATCATCTCGCGCAGCGTGCCCTTGGTCGGATGCACGCGGTCCAGGATGTTCTCGACCTGGCGGATCTTCGGGCTCAGGTGCTCGGGCTGCACGAAGGCTTGATCGTCGATCTGGATGACGAGGCGCTGCACCTCGTTCTCCAGCTCGCGCACGTTGCCCGGCCACTTGTAGCTGCGGAGCATCTCCATCGCCTGCTGCGAGAAGCCGCCGACCGCGCGGCCGAACTCCTGGCTGTACTTCTTGAGGAAGTGCGCCGCGAGCAGAGGCACGTCCTCGCTGCGCTCGCGCAGGGCGGGCACGCGGATCGGGAACACCTTCAGGCGATAGAAGAGGTCCTCGCGGAAGCGGCCCTCGGCGACCTCTTTTTCCAGATCGCGGTTGGTCGCGGCGACGATGCGCGTGTCGACGCGAATCGTCTTGGCGCCGCCGACCGGGCGCACCTCGCCCTCCTGCAGCGCGCGCAGCAGCTTGGCCTGCAGCGAGAGCGGCATCTCGCCGACCTCGTCCAGGAACAAGGTCCCGCCGTCGGCGAGCTCGAAGAGGCCCTTCTTGTCCTCCGTCGCGCCCGTGAAGCTGCCCTTCTTGTGGCCGAAGAGCTCGCTCTCGAGCAGGTTCTCCGGCATCGCGGCGCAGTTCTGTGCGACGAAGAGCTTCTCGCGGCGGTCGGACCAGTAGTGCACGGCGCTCGCGATGAGCTCCTTGCCGGTGCCGGTCTCGCCCTCGATGAGCACGGTGACGCGCGTGTTGACGACCTTGCGGAGCTGATCGAAGAGCCGCTTCATCGTCGGCGCATCGCCGATGATCGCGCCCTCGCGACGCGTCTGCTCGCGACGCTTGAGGTAGACGTTCTCCTTGCGGGAGTTCTCTTCGGCGACGCGCAGGCGCGCGTAGAGGCGCGCGTGAGACAGGGCCGCGCTGGCCGCCTGGGCCAGGAGCGCGAGCACGTCGAGGTCGCGGTCGCGGAACACGCCCGAGCCCTCGCGGTTGTCGACCTGGAGCACGCCGTTGATCTCGTCGCCGCTCCAGAGCGGCACGCCGATGGTGCTCGTGATCTGCGCGGCCATCATGGAGGCGCTCTCGCCCACGTCGCGGCGTGCATCGGCCGCGAGCACGGCGGCGCGCTCGGCGACCACCTTCTTGAAGACGCTGCGCGTGATCGGCACCGCGTCGCGCCCTGCCCCACCGCGCACGCGCGTGCCGACCGGCACGTAGCGAGCGGCGCGGCGCGGGCCGTCCTCGTCCTCGCGCAGCGCGATGGTCACGTGCGTGGCGCGCGAGAGGAACCGGAACACCTCGGCGGCGATCTGATCGACCAGCGTCTCGAGCTCGAGCGTGCCCGAGAGGTTCTTCTGCGCCTCGTAGAGCGCGCGCAGCACCGTCTGATCGGAGCCGAGGTCCGCCTCGAGCCGATCGATCTCGGCCACGCGGCGCACCGACACGATGCGCGCGTCGTCTTCTTCGTCCTCGATCTTCACGGCCACGCGCGCAGCGCGCTCCGCATCACCCAGCGTCAGCAAATCACCGGACTCCAGTGCGACCTCGCGGTTCTCGGCGGCGCCGACGTCGATCGTCTTGTCGGCACCGTCCACGCGACGATGAATGCGTGTGCCGTTCGTAGCCTGCAGGTCGCGCACGACGTAGCGGTCGCCGACGAAGAGCACGATCGCGTGCTCCTGCGACACGTGCCACTCGGACACCACGAAGTCGTTCACCTCGCCGCGCCCGATCTTCACCAGATCGGAGCGCGACTCGAGCACGCGACCCTTGTCCTGACCCTCTACGACCTCGAGCCGAATCATCTGTGGATCAATGCGCCGCCGCGCGCGCAGCCAGGCGTGCCTGGACCGCGAGGAAGAGCGACTCGGTGTGGGCCCAGATGGAGCGGCCCTGCTCGGCCGTGTGGAGCGCGTCGATGCGCGCGACGGCCTCGGGGCTGCCGTTCGTGGCGACGAAGTCGAGCGCGTACAGCACCTCGCCACGGATCTCTTCGTCGGAGTTGCCGAGCTGGCCGACCAGCGCCGTGATGGCCGCCGCATCGCCGCGACCGTAGCGCGCGAGCATGTAGCAGGCCTTGCGCACGACCCAGCTGTTGCTGTCCGTGAGCTTGCCCGCCCAGCACGTCGCGTCCGCGTTGCACGCGTGCGCGGCGGCGAAGATCGGGCGCGAGCTGTCGCTCGTCGAGCCGTCGGCGAGGTCACCGACCACGTCGAGCAGGCCGTCGCGCACGTCGCCCTCGGGCTCGGCCGAGAGGATGTGCTCGAGGTTCGCGGCCTCGGCGTCGTTCGCCATGAGCGCGTAGGCGCGGAACGCGAGGATGCGGCGCGCGATGCTGTCGGAGTCGACGGCCTGGCCGCGCGGCAGCGGCTGCGCGACCGAGAGCAGGAAGGGCATCGAGCCCGCATCGTTGAAGTGCTGCAGCGCGATGAGCAGCTGCTGGCGGCTGCCGTGCCCGGGGCGCGACACGGGGTTCAGGCGGTTGAACACGGACACGATGGCGTCGCGGATGCGCGGCGTGTCGGAGTCCTCGCGGTTGATCGACACGAGGCCGAGCGCGCCGCTCATCATGTGGCCTTCGACCTGCGCATTCTCTTCGATCGCGCCCGGGCGCTCGCCCTCGGCGGTCTTCTGCGTCTCGGCGATGAGCGGGTCGATGGCCTCGCGCAGGCCGAGCTGGCCGAGCGCCGTCGCGGCCTCGCCGGAGACGATGGAGTCGACCGACATCTGCGCGGCGGCATCGGCGTCGCGCTGGCGCACGGCGGCGATGTACTGCGTGGCGATCTGGTTGGCCTGGGTGTTGTTGCCGGCGAGCGTGTCGAGCAGCGGCTGCAGCGCCGGGCGACCGATGCGGACCAGGGCCATCGAGGCCATGTCGTTCATGCGCATCGCCGGGTTGTTGGCGCCGAAGAGATAGAGCGCCTGGATGAGCGCCGGCACGGCGGCCGGGTCCGAGAGGCGCCCGAGCTGCTCGCACGCGAGGCGGTTGATGAGGAAGTCCTGGTTCTCGGACTGCAGCAGCATCGTGTGGGTGATGGCCTCGGTGCCGCGGTGATCGCCGAGCGTGCCGAGCGCGCGCAGGAACTCGATGCGCATGCGGTTGTCGACGCCGCGGGCCTGGCGGACGGCGGCGAGCGCGGTGCCGATGGCCGTGATGACCTGGCCCTTCTGGCTGTCGTCGAGGTTCAACGTGGCAATGGTCCGGGCGGCGCCGATGGCCTGCTCCTCGGAGATCTCCGGGCGCCAGTCGAGCGCGGCGACGAGCGCCGGGAGCGAGCGCACGTCCCGCATCTCGCCGAGCAGCGCCATGATCGCGGTGCGACCGGTGACGTCCTCGGAGTGGTCGATGAAGCACTGCGAGAGCTGCTGCACGCTCACGTCGGCGATGTGCATCGGCTCGGCGGCGGTGCGGTCGCCGTTCGCGTGCGCGAGCGCGGTCGTGTACATGCGCGAGAGGTTCGCGATGGCGTTCTCGCGGCGCACTGCGTCGGTCAGCTCGCCCGCCTGGCCGGCCGGATCGTTCTCGTCGGCGTGGCAGCCCACGACGCCCAACATCAGGAGGGCCGCGAGCAGGGTGCGGGTGAGCAGTCGAGTCGTCGTCAGCGTGCGCATACCTTTTCTCCCACCGAGTCCCCGCTACGGGCGGACCTTCTTTTCGGTCGCTGGTCCCGGGTCACATCGCGGCGTCCGTCGGCCGCCGGGCCCAGGAATTCGAAGGAGACTAGGAGGGGGCCCGCGAGACTGTCAACGGCGTTTCACAGAGCGGCTATGCTGCGCGTGTGCGAACGCGCGTGTGGGCCCTGCTCTGGATACTGATGGGATGCAGCTCGCCGCCGGCGCAGGAATCGCCCCCGCCACCGCCGGCTCCCGAGGTGTGGTCTCGCGTGGCGGTCGCTGGCCGGCTCGAGCTCTCGATGCGCGAGCGCGCGGTGACGCGGCCCGACGGGATCGGCGTGGCGTTTCGTCTGACGAATCATGGAGATGACTCGCTGCTGGTCGACCTCAGGAGCGAGGAGCGCGTCGTCCGGCCCGGCGCCGAGCCCGCGCTCGCTCTGCCGCTGACTCCCGCGCAGGTCGCCGAGCTGCGCGAGGTGTCGTCGCTCAGCGCGATCGCGCACGACCAGTCGATCTCGTACGCGGTCGCGATCGACGGCTGCACCGGCGAGCGGACGGTCTCGCTCGGAGGGAGCCTGATCGCGGTGGACGGCATGCGCACGATCGAGCTCGTCGCCGACGGCGCGCACGGCCATCTCGTGTGCGACGCGCCCACGCCGCCGCCGGCGGGGACCATCTGGGTGCGGGACGGCGGTCCCACGCTCGCCGAGGGACGCGCGCCCGAGAGCTTCACGGAAGACTTCGCCACGATGCTCCGCGCCGCCGCGGTGCGCAGTGCGGACGACATCGCCCTGCTCCCGTTCTCGTACGATGCGCGGCCGATCGAGCGCTGGCGTTACGATGCGTGCGTCTCGCTCGGGACGTGCCCCGCCCGCGTGGTCGCCCAGCCTCCGGGATCGATCACGGCCCCCGCCGCCGGCATGACCACCGCCGGCGTGGAAGCGTTCTGCGCCGCGCGCTCGCTGCGAGCCCTCACGCCGGAAGAGCTCGCGGCGGTGCGCGATCCGGGGCGCGCGCTCGTGTCCGGCGACGACGGCGCCGTGGTGACCGCAGGCTTTCGCTGTGCGCGCTCCGAGAGCGAACCGGCGGCTCCTCCTTGAGGCTGGTCGCGCCGTGCGCTAATGCCGCCCCTTCGTGCGCCAGGGGAACGACGGCGTCACGTCATGGAGAGAGCGATGCGACACGCTTGGTTGATTCTGGCCCTCGCGGGCTTGGCGCTCGTAGCTTGTAACCCGACGCCCGCCGTCGAGACGGATGGAGGGACCATCACGCCGCACGACTCGGGCGCGATGGTGGTGGACAGCCCCGGCCACGACGCCTTCGTCGTCGTGCCGGTCGACGCGAACGTCCCGCCGTACGACGGCGGCATGGCCACGGCGTGCACCGGCCTGACGCCGGTCGACCCTGCTCACTACTGCATGGCGTACGCGGACACGTACGTCTCGCTCTATCGGCGCTGCGGTCTGATCGGCGACAACGGCGCGACGGAGCTGCACGCGGCCGTCCT
>CAYSCF010000347.1:0-6996 GCA_964429305.1 uncultured Sandaracinaceae bacterium
TCTTGAAGAAGTCGACGTGCGCGTACACGTGCGCCATCACGAGCTTCTGATCGACGAGCGAGTTGCCCTCGAGCAGGTACGCGACGGCCGGATTGTTGTTGATGACCATCTCGTAGATCTTCGAGAGGCCGTACTCGTAGCTCTTGCTGAGCTGCTCGTACTCCATGCCGAAGCGCCAGTGCGGATAGCGGACGGGGAAGCCGCCGTACGCCGCGAGCTCGTTCATCTGGTCGTAGCCGACGACCTCGAAGAGCACGGGAAAGGTGTCGAGGCCATACGCCTTGGCGTGGGTCTCGACCTCGCGCTGGATGTCTCGGAGATAACCGGGAAGCGCGGTCGACGTGGGCGCTCGCATCGCTCCGGAGTATCGCATCGTTCGCGCCCTCCGGGGCAGCGATCGCGCGATACGCGACCTATCCGTTCAGCGGACCGCGCGGCGGGCGGCGCTGGCGTGCGAGCCGTTCGGCGCGGCGTCGAGATAGTGCTGGTAGGCGGCGCGCGCATCGCCCGAGTGCGCGGCGGTCAGCACCTCGCCGAGGTAGAACCATGCGTCGGGCATCGGGCTCGTGCCCGAGGTGACCTGCTGCAGGAGCAAGAGCGCCGCCGCGTTGTCGTGGCCCGCGATCGCGACGCGCGCGCGCAGGACCTTCAGCCGATCGTGCATGAGCGGCGGGCGGATGCGGCTCTCGAGGGAGTGCTCCGCGCGATCGAGGAACGGGCCGGCATCGCGCTCGTGGCCGGTCTCGACCGCGAGCTGCGCCTTGCCGACGAGCGCCTCGGGCGAGTCGGTGTCGATCGTCAGCGCGCGATCATACGCGGCCGTGGCGGCATCGTTCTCTCCCGCGCCCGCGAGCGCATCGCCGAACGCGGCGAGCACGATGACCGACGGCGTCTCGACCTCGCTGAGCGGACGCAGCTCGCGCACGGCGTCGCCGTAGTGCGCGTGCGCCATCGCGAGGTGCGCGCTCGTCAGGTGCGCGCTCGACGTCTCGCGATCGCCGCCGCGCACCTGCTCCATCTGCACGTCGGCGTCGTCGAGACGACCGAGGCCGATGAGCGCTTCCACGCGGCCGAGACGGCCCGTGAGCGAGAGCGACGCGCCCGACGCACTGCCGGCGGTACGGCCGAGCTCGACGTAGATCGCATCGGCGCCCGCGTAGTCGCCCATGTCGAGCAAGAGGCTCGCGAGCGCGACCTTCGCGTCGAGCAGCTCGGGCGAGAGCTCGATCGCGCGGCGGAAGCTCTCTTCGGCGTGATCGGCATCGCCGTTCATGCGGTACGCACGGCCGATGAGATAGTGCCCTTCGGCGTCGTCCGGATCGGTGCGGACGACGATCTGCAGCGCGTCGAGCGCGGCCTGCGCCTCGTGTGCACGGAGCGCCGCCTCGCCGAGCGCGAGCGCCGGCACCGAGTCGCCGGGATTGTCGTGCGCGAGCGCGCGCGCCGCCGCGAGCGTCGGGCCGGGATCGGCGTTGCCGGCGACCGCGATGCGGATGCGCAGCGCGCGCAGCTCGACCGACGCGTCCTCGTGACCTTCGACGTACGCATCGATCGCCGCGGCCGCGGTCGAGAGCGCGTCGTCCGAGCCGACCAGCAACGCGGCACGCGCCGTCATCACGAGCACGTCCGGATCGTCGGCCGGCAGCTGCGTGAGCACCTGCATCGCGCGCGCACCGTTGCGGCGATCGAGATAGATGCCCGCGAGCAGCTTGCGGAAGTCCGCGTTCTGCGGCGCGCCCCGCACGGCTTCAGTCGCGGCGTACTCGGCCTGCAGGAACCGGTTCTCGGCGCGCGCGGCCTGCGCGACGAGCGCGAGCAAGCGCGGCTCGGACGCGCCGGCCGAGAGCGCGGCCTCGACGGCAGCGCCGGCCTCGTCGTGGTGGCCCTGTCGACGCAACAAGTGCGAGCGCGTGAGCTCGAAGAGAACGTGATCGGTCGGCGCGCCGTGCTCCAGGCGCGGCTCGAGCGTCGTCATCGTCGCGAGCGCAGGCTCGACGTCGTCGTCGTCGGCCGTGAGGAAGCCGCGCCAGAGCTTGGCGCGCAGGTTCTCCGGATCGCGCGTGAGCACGCCGTCGAGCAGCGCGAGCGCGTCCTCGGGACGGCCCTCGTCGTGACGGGCCTCGGCGAGCGCGATCGCCGCGGCCGAGAGCTCGGGGCTGCGCTGCGTAGCAGCTTCGAGATGCTCGAGGGCGTGCTCGTCGCCGAGCCGCTGGCCGATGCGACCCGCGATGTAGAGGACGACCGCGTCGTCGGGCGCGCCTGCGAGCGCCGCGTCCATCTCGGTCCGCGCTGCCGTCGCGTTGCTGTTGCCGGCCGCGATGATCGCGTTGGCCGCGTGCACGTAGTTCGCGTCGGAGCCCGAGCGCTCTGCGCGCACGACGGTGGGCGCCAGATAGCCGACCTCGAACGCGCCGTCTTCGAGCGCGCGCTCGGAGTGCACGATCAACAGAACGGTCGAGTTCTCGTTCGAGTTCGGATCGAGATCGCGTGCCTCGCGCAGATGTCGTTCGGCGTCGACGAGCGCCTCGTGATCGCCGCGCATCGCTTCGGCGCGCGCCTGCGTGACCATGCGTGCCGCCTCGGCGTGACGCTGGCGCACGTACTCTTGCCAGCCGTACCAACCGCCGACCGCGCCGCCGATCGCGAGCACCCAGAAGCCGCCGAGGATCCAGCCGATCGTCGTGCGCTCGATGCGCGCTTCTTTGCGCGGCGCCCACACCGCGGCCTCGCCGGTAGGCGGCTCGAAGATGCCTTCGCGCTGCAGCATCTCGAGCACCGCGTCGGGATCCTCGCTCGCGCCCGCCAGCTCACCGGTCGGCTCGTCGGGTGGAGGCTCGGGCGGCAGACCGCCCTCGTCGCGATAGCCCGTCTCCACACCGTCGTATGCGACCGCCTCGAACGGGCTCGGCGCGCCCGAGGGTCGGGGCGGCTCTTCCGGCTCCGGAGCGGAGCGCGCGGCGAACGGCTCGGAGAGCGGCGCCGGCGAGCCGTACGTCGGGACCTCGAGCGAGTCGGCCTCTTGGCGCGCGAGCGGCGGAGGCCGACGCGACGGCGCTTGCTTGGGGCCATCGCCCGCGCGTTGCGGCGCGACGAAGCCACCGGGCGAGGTCGCGGCCGGAATCGCCTTTTCCAACTGTTCGGGCGGACGCAGCGCGCCGGGCGGCGGGGCAGCCGGCGCGGGCTGCGGGCGCGCCTCGATCTTCGGCACCGCGGGAGGCGGTGGAAACGCGACCGGCGCGCGCGGCGGTGGCTTGGGCAAGCCAGAGTGCTCGGCTCCGCCGAGCCGATCCATGGCGCGCGCGGGCATCGGCTTGAGGATCTGACCGACCGTCGTCGGCTCGTCGTCGTCGTCGTTCGGAGGCTGCCGCTTGTCGAGGATCTCGTCGGCCTTCTCGCGCGTGACTGCGGCGAGACGCTCGGAGAGATCGGGGCGCACCATCGTGCGCTCTTCGGGCGCTTCGCCCGTGCTCGGCTCGAACGAGCTGCGGCTCTGCTCGGCCGCCTTCTCGTGATCGGTCTCGGCGATCTTCGCGAGGCGCAGCGCGCGATCGTGCAGCGCCTGGATCGCGCGATCGCTGCCGTCGATCCCGCGCGCGCGCTCGAGCACCTTCGCGGCGCGGGCCGGATCGCCGCGCTTCATCAGGACTTCGCCGAGGTAGCGGTAGGGCTCCTTGCGCGTCGAGCCCACGCGCGCGGCCTTGAGCAGCGCGGCCTGGGCCTTGAGCAGATCGCCGCCCGCCAGCTCCGCGCGGCCCTCGATCAAGAGGAGGTCCAGATCTTCGGGGCTCGCCCGCAGTCCGGCCGCCGCAATTTCCAGCGCGTCCGCGTTGCGGCTGGCGATCAGCAGATCGCCCGCCAGCTTCGCGGCGTCTTCGCTACCGGGTCGCGTTCGGAACCGAAGCAGGCGTGTATCGAGCTCGTGTCCTGTCGACACGGGCGCATCCTAACAAAGCCGAGCACTTCGCACGGGAGAAAGTGAGTCGCGTGGTGTCGATCGCATTCTGCCCCCTCGGACACCGTTTTCCCGCACCCGTCGGCGCTCTCCCGTCGCGTCAGTCTTCCGTCCGAGCGGACGTCTTCGCCGAATGGAGCTCGAAGAGATCACGGGAGCAATCATCGGAGCCGCGATCGCAGTCCATCGCGCCTTGGGTCCGGGCTTCGTGGAGTCCGTGTACGAAGCGGCACTGGGCGTCGAGCTGTCGCACCGCGACATCGGTTTCGAACGGCAACTGCAGGTCCCGATCTCGTATCGCGGAGAGCCAGTGGGTGTGCATCGCATCGACCTGCCGGTGGCGGGCTCGATCGTCGTCGAGCTGAAAGCCGTCCAGGAAATTCAGGACATTCACTTCGTCATCGTTCGCTCCTACTTGCGAGCGACGGATCGCCGTCACGCGCTCGTCATCAACTTCGGCAAATCCAAGCTCGAAGTGCGTCGAGTCGCGACGCGAGAGAATCGCGACAACTAACCGTACGTGTCGGATCTCCCGGGTTCCCCACCTCCTGGGTTCCCGCGAAAACGCGTAGCGCGAAGCGCGCGACGAGACCCGCAATTTGCGCGGGAACCCAGGAACCCAGGAGCGGCTTCGAGAGGCCTCGTGGCGTCGCGGTGCAAGGGTCGCGCGCAAAGAAGCGCCTCGCGCGTCGACTTCGACGTCGACTGACTTAAAGCTCGCGCGTGTCTTCGCTCGACGTCCGACCGCCGGCGCACACGTTCCGCGCGGAGCTGCCGCACTTGTTCGCGCTCGCGATGCCGCTCGTGCTCACGAATGCGGGCAACATGCTGCTCGGCCTGGTCGACGTCGCGGTCGTGGGGCGCCTCGGCGAGGACGCGATCGCGGGCGCGGGCCTCGGCAACGCGGTCTTCTTCACCGCCGGCCTCTTCGGGATGGGCACGCTCTTCGGGCTCGATCCGCTGCTCTCGCAGGCGATCGGCTCGCGCGAGCCGACGCGGGCGCGCTCGGTCATGACGCAAGGGCTCTGGCTCGCGCTCTTCCTGTCGATCCCGCTCGCGATCGTGATCGCGCTCGTCGCGTGGGCGCTTCCGTGGCTCGGCCAGGAGCCGGGCGTCGTCCTCTCTGCGCAGGCGTACGTGCTCGCACGTCTGCCGAGCCTCCTTCCGTTCCTCGCGCTGACCGCCGTGCGCGCGTATCTGCAGGCGATCGGACGATCGCGCTCGCTCGTGTGGGGCGTCATCGCGGCCAACGTCGTGAACCTGCCGGTCGCGATCGTGCTCGCGTTCGGATGGGACGCGATCGGCCTGCCGGCGCTCGGCGTGCGAGGCGCGGGCTTCGCCGCGGGCATCGCGACACTGGTGCAGTTGCTCGTCGCGCTCGCGCCGATACCGCGGATCGATCGCGAGCGCGGTCACTCGGCGATGCCTCGCGGGATCGATCGCGCGCTACTCGGCAAGGCATGGCAGCTCGGAGCGCCCATCGGCGCGCAGATCGTGCTGGAGGCGGGGAGCTTCTCGATCGTCGCGTTTCTCATCGGCCACTTCGGTCGCGTGCCGCTCGGTGCGCATCAGATCGCGCTCTCGTGCGTCAGCTGCACCTTCCAGATCGCGCTCGGGGTCGCAGCCGCGACGAGCGTGCGTGTCGGCAGCGCGATCGGTCACGAGGATGCGCCCGCCGCGCGCACCGCTGGCACCACGGGAATCGTGGTCGGCGCGACGGGCATGCTCGCGGGCGCCCTCCTCTTCGGCGCGATGCCGCGCCTGGTCGCGCGCGCGATCACCGATCGGCCCGAGCTGATCGAGGCTGCGATCCCGTTCCTCCTCGTCGCGGCGTGCTTCCAGCTCTCGGACGGCGTGCAGACGGTCGCACAAGGCGCGCTGCGAGGTGCGGGCGACACGCGCCTGCCTCTCTTCTTGAACGTGCTCGGCCACTACGTGATCGGGCTGCCGATCGGCGCGTGGCTCGCGTACCGACAGGGCCTCGGCGCGATCGGGCTCTGGTGGGGCTTGTCCGCGGGCCTCACCGCCGTCGGCATCGCGATGACGATCCGCTTCCTGCGCGTCGCGAGCCGGCCGATCCTGCGAGTCGATCGATGAGCACATGGCTCGGTCCGCTGCTCGCGCTCTCCGTCGGGCTGGCGATGGATGCGACGGCCGTGGCCGCCGCACGCGGTCTCGCGACGCGCGCGCATGCGCTCCGAGACGGAGCGGCGCTCGCCATCGCGTTCGGTCTCTTCCAGGGCGCGATGCCGGTGCTCGGCAGCATGCTGGGCTCCGCGTTCGGCGCGGGATTCGCAGCGTGGGATCACTGGATCGCGTTCGTGCTGCTCGTGCTGCTCGGCGGCAAGATGCTGCGCGAAGCATGGACGAGCGATCCCGAGAGCGAGACGATCGAGCCGCTGCGGCCGCGCCTTCTACTGACGCTCTCCATCGCGACGAGCATCGATGCGCTCGCGGCGGGGCTGACGCTGCCGGCCATCGGTGCGCCGATCGCGGTCGCAGCAGCAGCGATCGGCGTGACGACGTTCGTGCTGAGCGCAATCGGCTTCGCGCTCGGACGACAGCTCGGCGCGATGGCGGGCAAGCGGCTCGATGCGTTCGGCGGGCTCGTGCTGATCGCGCTCGGCGTGAAGATCCTCGCCGAGCACACCGGCTGGCTCTGAGACATCGCGCAACGGTTGTCGCGAGAGCGCCTGTGACGTGGGCGTCATGCCTCGGGAAAAGACGTGGAACGCATGATGCACGACACGGTGCGAAAGAAAGGATGGCCACCGTGAGCACTTCCTGGATCGTCGTCGCCGATCGATCACGCTGTTCGACGTACCGCCGCACGCAGGGCATGGCGCTCGAGCCGATCGAACGAATCGATCACCCGCAGGGCCGCATGCACGAGCACGACGTCGCGGGCGACGCGGCGCATGCGCTGCGCGCCGCCTCACCCAAAGGAAAGAACAACGACGCCGAGGCCACGGTGTTCGCCAAGCAGATCGCAGAGCACCTGCGACTCGGCCGCGACGGCAATCGCTTCGATGCGATCGTGCTCG
>CAYSCF010000348.1:0-6948 GCA_964429305.1 uncultured Sandaracinaceae bacterium
CCGCGCGTGTTCGGAGCGAGCGCACACGATGCCACTGCTCGAACACGCGCGTCTCGGCTTGCTGGACGGCCAGGTCCTCCTGGGCGTGTGCCGACGCCAGCTGGTCCTGAGTGAGCCCGACCTGCGCAACGCGCCCGAAGTCGAGATTCAAGGTTGCGGTGACGAGGATGTTGTACTGCACCGCCGCGCTGAAGCCGGCGGCGTTCGTCGCCGTCTCTCGCCCTTGTCCAGCGATCGTCGGCAGAAATCCCTGCCACGCACCATCGATCGACATCTCCGCAGCTCGCACGGCATGTGCGGCTGCCCGCACGATCGGCGCGTCGTGCGCACGCGTCATGAACTCATCGATAGCCGGCTCTTCGTGCAAGTCGTCCGTGAGCGTCTGCGACTGGCTCGTCGGTGCGACACCGCTCACGAGCTGGAGATTGCGCTCGGCGAGCACGATCGTGAGATCGGCCTCGGCGATCGTCTGCTGGGCGCGCAGCACCTCGGCCTCGGCGCGCGAGAGCTCGAGCTGCGGCGCGACCTGCGCCTCGAAGCGAGCGCGCACGTTGTCGCGCGACGCGGCGACCGCATCGAGGTTGTGCTGAGCCGCATCGCGTACCGCGTGCGCAGCGACGAGCCCGTACCACATCGAAACTACGTTCGCGTGGACATCCTGCGTGACGCCATCGAAGCGCTCGGTCGCTGCGTCCGCGGACTCTTCGGCCGAGAAGAATGCCGACCACCCTTGGATGTCGATGATCGGGACGGTGAGCTGCAAGAGCCCGTTCAGCTGGTCATGGAGCTGGATGTTGACCGGGTTCGGGAAGATCGGTGGAGTCGCCGGGATCTGAACCAGGATTTCGTTGTACTGGTACGTGCCCGTCGCGAGAAAGCTCGGCAGCAATCGGGCGCGCGCGACGTCGACCTGATCGCCGGCGACGTCGGCGGCGGCTTGCGAAGTGCGCATGTCGATCGAGGCGCCGGTCGCACCAGACAGGAACTCCGAGAGCGGCTGCTGGGCGAGCCCGACGGTGGGCACCGAGAACAACGAGACAGACACGACGAAGAACGCGATCCCAATTCGCTGCATGACGGCTCCGTGGGTCGACATCGACCCTTGACGCGACCCGATTCTGGATCCATTGACTGACGCGTCAACCAACGATCGACCTTCTCGAGTCGATTTTCGAAGCGGACGCGAAGCCCGATGCCGCGATCACCCGAAGACAATCAGCAGCTCAAGGACGCGCGCCGGATCGACATCTTGCGTGCGGCCACGCGCGTCTTCGCGAAGAAGGGTTTCGCCGAGACGAAGATCTCCGACGTCGCGAAGGAAGCCGGCCTCTCGCACGGGCTCGTCTATCACTACTTCGCGAACAAGGACGCCGTCTTCCAGGCCATCCTCGCCGACAAGCTCGAGCACTCGCGCGCGATGATGCAGGAGGACGACTCGCTCCCGGGCACCGCGCTCGATCGCATGCGCGCCAGCATCGGCAACTGGCTCGCGCGCGTGCAGCAAGACCCCGACATGGGCCCCGTCATCACTGCGGGCCTCGCGAGCAACGCGCTCACCGAAGAGACGCGCGAGATGATGCGGACCTTCATGCGCGAGGGCTATCGCAATGCCGCCAAGCGCATCGCGCAGGGCCAGGCGCGCGGCGAGATCGGCACGCACGCGACCGCCGGCGAGCTCGCGACTCTGCTGCTCTGCTTCATGCGCGGGCTCTCGTTCATGACGAACTTCGACTGGGGCGTCGAGGTCGAGGTGCCGACGGTCGACACCCTCGTGCGCGCGATGCTTCCCGTCTCGCAGCTCGCCCCCGACGGCCCGGTTCCTGCGAGCGGCCCCCGAACTTCCAAGCGCGCCGCGCGTGTGTCGCGCGCGCCTCACGATCCCGGCTCGAAGAAGTCTCCCGTACGAAAGGCAGCCCGATGACCCGCGCCAAGCGCACTCTCCTCTCCGTCAGCTTCTCGGCGCTCGCGCTCCTCGGCTGCAATCACGCGCCGCCCGCCAGCGTGGCGCCGGCCGACGACGTGCCCACCATCGCGGCGCCTCCCTCCGTCACCGCACAGGGAGTCCAGGTCCCTGCGGCGCTCGATCTCACGGGCACGCTCCTGGCGGACGAAGAGTCACACGTGGCGCCGCTCGTCGCCGGTCGCGTGGACGAGGTCTACGTGGAGCGTGGCAGCATCGTCGCCGAGGGCGATCCCCTCGTGCGGCTGCGCAACACCGACTTCCGCCTGCAGATGTCGGCCGCACGCGCGGGTCTCGAGTCGGCGCGTGCGCGTCTCGGCATGGAAGACGGTGCGGCACCCCCGCGCGCCGAGGACGTGCCCGAGGTGCAGTCGGCGCGTGCGCAGATGGAGCTGCGCGACTCCGAGCTCACGCGCGCGCAAGGGCTTCGCGAGCAGGGCGTGTTCACGCAGTCGCAGCTCGACCAAGCAGCAGCGGCCGCCGCCTCGGCGCGCTCGGCGTACGCGACCGCGCTGCAGAACACGCGCGCGTCGATCGCCGGTCTCGCGAGCGCGCAGTCGACGCTCACGCAGGCGAGCACCGCGCTCGGCGACTCGACCGTGCGCGCGCCGTTCGCCGGCGAGATCGCGGCCCGCAACGTCTCGCCCGGCGAGTACGTGAGCGCGCAGAGCCAGCTCATCACGCTCGTGCGTACCGATCCGCTGCGCATCGAGGTGCAGATCCCGCAGGAGCACCTCTTCGACGTGCACGAGGACCAGGCCGTCGAGGTCCGCGTCGACGCGGCGCCCGATCAGGTCTTCCACGGCACGATCCGCTACGTGAGCGCGGCGGTCGAAGCGGGAAGCCGCGGCATGATCGTCGAGGCCGTGATCCCGAACTCGGACGCGGAGCATCGCCTCCGTCCCGGCATGTTCGCTCGCGCGCGCATCCTGCTCGGCCACGATCAGCCGATGGCGTCGGTGCCGCTCGCTGCGGTGCTCACGCAGGCCGGCGTGAGCCGCGTGTTCATCATCCGTGACGGCCACATCGAAGAGCGCGTCGTCTCGGTCCACGAGATCGACGGCGACACCGTGACGATCGCCGACGGCGTCGCGGCCGGCGACGTGCTCGCGACGGGTAACCTCGAGCAGCTGGCCGACGGCATGCGCATCCAGGGCTGACGCAGACCATCCAAGGAGCTCCCCATGCAATGGCTCGCTGAAATCTGCGTCAAACGCCCCGTCTTCACGTGGGTCCTGATCCTCGTGATCATGGTCGTCGGTGGCGGAAGCTTCTTCGGCCTCGGCGTCGATCGCTTCCCGAACATCGACGTCCCGATCGTCACGATCACGACCGTCTACGCGGGCGCATCGCCCGAGCAGGTCGAGCGCGAGGTCTCCGATCAGATCGAGGAGTCCGTCAGCTCCGTCTCCGGCATCGACGTCCTGCAGTCGAACTCGTACGAAGGCCTCTCCGTCGTCATCGCGACGTTCGTGATGGAGAAGGACATGGACGTCGCCGCGCAGGAAGTCCGCGATCGCGTCAACCGCGTCCTCTCGCAGCTGCCCGAGAGCATCGAGCAGCCGCGCGTCGAGCGCGTCGATCCGACGGCCTCGCCCGTCATGCAGGTCGCGCTCTCTTCCACGCGCTCGCGTCGTTAGCTCACCGAGTTCGCCGACACGCGCGTTCGCCGCTTGATCGAGTCGCTGAACGGGATCGGCGGCGTCGTGATCATCGGCGGCCAGGAGCGCGTGATGGAGGTTCGCCTCGACACGACGCAGCTCTCCGCGGCCGGCCTCACTGCGCGCGACGTGCAAGCGGCGCTCGCGACCGGCAACGTCGAGGTCCCCGGTGGTGACGTCGAAGAAGGCGCGCGCACGATGCAGCTGCGCGTTCGCGGCCGTCTCTCGACCGCACAGGAGTTCGGCGATCTCGTCGTGGCCAACCGCGACGGTCGCGCGATCCACGTCCGCGACGTCGCGACGGTCTCTGACACCGACGACGAGCCCGACTCGCTCGCGTCGTTGAACGGCGAGAACGTCGTCATCATCCAGATCACCAAGCAGTCGGGCACGAACACGGTCGCCGTCGTCGACGCGCTGCGCGAGCGCATCACCGAGATCCGCGCGACGCTCCCGCCCAGCTACCACATGCAGATCGTCCGCGACGACTCCGAGTTCATCCGGAACTCGATTCACGCGGTCGAAGAGCACCTCGTGCTCGGTGGCTTCTTCGCAGCGCTCGTCGTGCTCCTCTTCCTCTGGAACGGTCGCTCGACGGTCATCGCCGCCCTCGCGATCCCGACCTCGATCGTCGGCACGTTCACGCTCGTGAACCTGATGGGCCTGACGCTCAACACGCTGACGCTGCTCGCGCTCACGCTCGCCGTCGGTATCGTCATCGACGACGCGATCGTCGTGCTCGAGAACATCGTGCGATGGGTCGAAGAGAAGGGGTACTCGCCCAAGCGCGCGGCGATCTACGCGACGAAGGAGATCGGTCTCGCGGTCCTCGCGACCACGCTCTCGCTCGTCGCCGTGTTCCTTCCGGTCGCGTTCATGAGCGGCATCATCGGCCGCTTCATGGCGTCGTTCGGCTTCACGATGAGCTTCTCGATCATGGTGTCGCTGCTGGTGTCGTTCACGCTGACGCCGATGCTCTGCTCGCGCTGGCTGAAGGCGCCGGTGCGCCCCGAAGGCACGCCCGAGCCGCCCGCGCCCGAAGAGGACCACGACTCGCTCGAGATCGCCGATCCGCCTCCGGGCGATCACGCCGAAGAGCGTGCGCAGTTCCTCGCCTGGGCACGTCGTGAGCGCAGCGTCACCGGCAGCGAGCACGGTCACGCGACCGAGCGCGGCGGCTTCTACGGCTACATCGAGCGCGGCTACATGTGGCTGCTCGCGCACTCGATGCGGCATCGCTGGGTCATCGCCATCGCGCTGGTCGTCGTGCTCGTGTCGATGGTCCCGCTCGGTCGCGCGGTCGCCAAGACGTTCCTCCCGCTGGAGGACGAGTCGCGCTTCGAGATGTCGATCCGCGCGCCCGAGGGCACGTCGCTCGCCGAGATGCAGCTCATCACCGAGCGCATCGCGCGAGACATCCGCGCAATCCCGGGCGTCGCGCTCACCGTCGTGACGGTCGGCAGCGCCGAGGGCGACTCGAGCGGCCGCGGCTCGAACGAGTCGTCGACGTTCATCGGCCTCGTCCCGGCCGATCAGCGCACCTCCACGCAGGATCAGATCCTCACGCGCGTTCGTGAGCAGGTTCTACCGACGTACGAGTCGCTTCACCTCCGCAGCATCATCAGCCCCGTCAACGCGTTCGGCGGCGGCGGCGCGACGAGCGCGTCGGTGCAGTTCGTCATCAGCGGTCCCGACCTCGCGATGCTCGAGCAGTACTCGCAGGCGGTGCTCACGACCGTCCGCGACTTCCCGGGCGTCGTCGACGCGAACACGACGCTCGTCACCGGCACGCCGGCCTACGAGGTCCGCGTCGATCGTGCACGCGCGTCGGATCTCGGCGTGAACATCGTCGATCTCGCGACGGCGCTTCGTCTCGTGGTCGGAGGCGTCGAGGTAGGCACGTTCGCCGACGGCGGCGAGCAGTACGACGTCGTCGTCCGCGCCGGCGCCTCGTCGCGCACGAGCCCGGAAGAGATCGCGCTCGTCACCGTGCCGACGACCACGCCCGGTCGCTCGGTGCGCGTCGGCGACGTCGCCACGATCGCCCCGTCGGAAGGCCCCGCGAGCATCCAGCACCTCGGACGCCAGCGTCAGGTCACCGTCTACTGCAACACGCGCGCAGGCACGTCGGAGACGGACGTCGTGGCCGCGTTCAACGCCGCGTTCGAGGCCCAGCATCCGCTGCCCGGCTATCACTCGCAGTTCGCCGGTCGCTCGCGCGAGCTCGGCCGCGCCGCGCGCAGCTTCGGCATCGCCGTGCTGCTCTCGTTCATCTTCATGTACCTCGTGCTCGCCGCGCAGTTCGAGAGCTGGATCCATCCGATCACGATTCTCGTCTCGCTGCCGCTCACGATTCCCTTCGCGCTGCTCTCGCTGGTCGTGCTCGGTCAGTCGATCAACATCTTCTCGGCGCTCGGCATCCTGGTGCTCTTCGGCGTCGTGAAGAAGAACTCGATCCTCGTGGTCGATCACACGCGCGCGCTGAGACGCGGCGGCATGTCGCGCGCCGATGCGATCATGGTCGGCAACCGCGATCGACTGCGTCCCATCCTCATGACGACGATCGCCTTCGTCGCCGGCATGCTCCCGCTGCTCGTGTCGTCGGGCGCCGGCGCCGGGACCAACCGCGCCATGGGCTCGGTCATCGCGGGCGGTCAGATCCTCTCGCTCTTGCTCACGCTGATCGCGACGCCGGTCGTGTTCACGTGGTTCGACGACGCCTCGCACTCGCGCTTCATCGCCGCGTTCGGGCGCATCGTCAGCTGGCCCTTCCGCAAGATCGACGGGCTCTTCAGTCGCAGTACGCCCGCCGTCGCCGCGGCGAGCGCCGTGCCGAGCGCGTCGCACGAGGACGTGCGCACCTCGAACGCAGCCGAGTAGGGCAAAAAGCCCGTCTTTCACTTCGCCTTCACGCGAGCTTCATGCTTCTTCTCGTCCGAGCCCCTTGTAAGGAGGGGCTCCCAGACGAAAGAATCGGAGCATGACGACGCTGGCTGGACTGGGCGCGGACGCGCTGGACCAAACGATCGCGCAGGCTCCGGTCGGACTGACCATGGAGCTGGGCGCGACGATCGCCGCCCCGCTTCCGCCGCTGGACTCGGTCGCGCCGTCGACGCGCGTGTCGCTGCGCACGACGAACGCGAGCGTGCTGCCGCGCATCGATCAGCACACCGATGGTGCACGCGTCGTCCCGAGCGAGGGTCGCCGCTACGAGCCGGTCAAGACGCTCGGTCGCGGCGGCATGGGCGAGGTCGAGCTCGTCGAGGACCGCGACATCGGCCGCAGTGTCGCGCTCAAGCGCTTGATCGGCGAGGCGCACGGTCCGCC
>CAYSCF010000349.1:0-6945 GCA_964429305.1 uncultured Sandaracinaceae bacterium
GCGCAGCTCGATGCGGGTGTGCGGCGCGCGCTCGACACCACGCCGTCTCAGCACGCGCTGCCGCGCCGGCTCTTGAGCACCAAGACGTGGCTCGACATTCTCTCGGCGATGGCGCGCTCGCGTCCCAGCGCGCCCTGAGCGCAGGCCGCACAGGATGTCGCATGGGTCCTCACCGCCTCCGCCGGGAATGTCGCACCTCGAGCGGTGGACCTAGTAAACACGGATTTTCCGGGCTCGCGAGAACGGCACCGCTCGTGCCTGCTCGATGCAGCATGGTCAGCTCGCTCCGTGACTTCATCGTCGAGAACCGCAGCGAGATCATCGCGCGGTGTCGAGCTCTGGTCGCCTCGCGGCCGGCGCCTCGCGCGACGGATCTCGAGCTGGAGTACGGCGTTCCTCTCTTCCTCGACCAGATGGTCGAGGCGTTCGGCGACATCAAGACGCCTACGTCCACGATCACGACGACCGCGATCGAGCACGCCCGCGAGCTGCGCCAGCGCGGCTTCACGGTCGCCCAGGTCGTGCGCGACTACGGCGGGGTTTGTCAGACCGTCACGAAGCTCGCAGCGGAGAAGGGCGCGAGCATCACGGCGTCGGACTTCCGCAGCTTCAACCTGATCCTGGACGACGCGATCGCAGGCGCGGTCACGGAGTACAGCCGCCTGCGCGAGCACGAAGGTACCGAGCGGCTCGGCCGGCTCTCGCACGATCTGCGCGACATGCTGCATCGCTCCCTGCTCGCATTCGACGCGCTCAAGTCCGGCAGCGTCGGCATGACGGGCGCGACGGCGGACGTGCTCGCGCGCAGCCTCGGCGGCCTCAAGAAGCTGATCGATCGCGAGCTCGCGGAGGTGCGAATCGAGGCAGGGCTGCACTACGCAGAGACGATCTCGATCCGCGAGCTGCTCGAAGATCTCGAAGTCGTCTCGGCGATGGAGGCGCGCGCCCGCGGGATGAACTTCTCCACGACGTCCTCGGTGCCCGACGAAGTGGTGCTGCACGGCGATCGTCAGGCCATCGAGTCGATCCTCGGCAACCTCGTGCAGAACGCCTTCAAGTTCACCCGCCCGGGTGGGACGATCGCAGTGGACACGCACGTGGCGGGCGATCGCGTGGTGTTCGACGTCCGCGACGAGTGCGGAGGCCTTCCCGCCGGCGACATCCAAGAGCTGTTCAAGCCCTTCGAGCAGCGGGGTGGCGACCGCGGCGGCCTCGGCCTGGGCCTCGCGATCTGCTACCAGAGCGCGCGCACGAACGGCGGCGAGATCAAGGTCCTCGATCGACCGGGCATCGGCTGCGTGTTCTCGCTCGAGCTTCCGCGCCACGCGCGCACGTAGCGCTCACGACTCGGGTGTCCCCGGCTCGCGCGAAGGCTGGTTCTTGGTGCGACGAAGCTTGCGGTGCAGCGTGCGTCGATCGTAGCCGAGCACCTCGGCGGCGCGCGATCGATTGCCTCCCAGCATGTCGAGCACGTGGTGGAGATAGCGTTCCTCTTGCTCGGCCGCGGTGACGAGATCTTCGACGCGCGTCGGCATGATCGGGATCGGGCCCGGCGTCGACGCACCCGATGACGCCGCCGCGGCAGGCGCGTGGGAAGCAAGCTCCTCGGCGAAGTCCTCGGTCCCGAGGCAGTCGGTCGCGGCCATCGACACCGCGCGATCGATCACGTTCTCGAGCTCTCGGACGTTGCCCGGCCATCGACGCGCGAGCAATCGGCCCATGGCTGCCGGCGCAATCGACTTCACGTCCCGCTCCATGGCGCGCGCCGCTCGCTGGAGGAACGTCTCGGCCAGCACGCGGATGTCGCCTGGACGCTCGCGGAGCGGAGGCACGTGGATCGTCACGACGTTGATCCGATAGTAGAGGTCCTCTCGGAAGCGCTTGGCCGTGACGTCGTCCTGCAGGTTGCGGTTCGTCGCGCAGATCAGCCGCGCGTCGAACGGGATCTCGGTCACCGCTCCGATCGGGCGGACGGTGCGCTTCTGCAGGGCACGAAGGAGCTTCACCTGCGTGCGGAGCGGCATCTCTCCGATCTCGTCGAGGAAGAGGCTGCCTCCGTTCGACTCCACGAAGAGGCCCTTGCGCGCGAGCTTGGCGTCGGTGAACGCGCCTCGCGAGTGACCGAAGAGCTCGCTCTCGAGAAGCTCGTGCGGGAGCGCAGCGCAGTTCAGCGCGATGAACGGCCCATCGGCGCGACGGCTCCGGCTGTGGATGGCCCGCGCGACGAGCTCTTTGCCGGTGCCGCTCTCGCCCGTGATCAACACGCTCGCGGGTGTGGCGGCGACGCGGTCGATCACCTCGAGCATGCGGCGGATGGGCTCACTCGTGCCGAGGATTCCCTCGAAGCCGCGCGCGACGGCGACGTCGTCTCGCAAGCGCACCACTTCCGCCGCGAGGCGATGATGATCGAGCGCGCGCGTCGTCGCGATGTCGAGCAGCTCGGGATCGATGGGCTTCACGAGGTAGTCGACCGCGCCTGCTCGCATCGCTGCGACGGCTGCGCCCAGTGTGGCGTTGCCGGTCAGCACCAGGATCGGCAGCCCGGGGCGCGCCGCGAGCAGCTGCCTACAGAGGTTGAGACCGTTCGTGTCCGCGCCCAGACGCAGGTCGGTCAGGACGAGATCGAAGTCCTCCGCGAGAGAGGCCTCGAGCGCGGCCTCCGCGGTCGTGACGGTATGCACCGCATGGCCGCGCCCTCGGAGCGACGTCGCCGTCAGCTCCAGCACCTCGACATCGTCGTCGACGAGCAGCAAACGCCCGCGTGTAGGAAGCGCCATCGAGTCTCCGTGACGCACCACGACGGATCGTGGCTCGCGATCGTCGCCGAAGAGGCGTCGAGGCCAGCGTTTCTGATGGGACCAATATGGTCATCCCATTCGAAATAGCCATGGGTCTTTCTGAAATAGTGCGACATCGCGTGCGCATGCCGCTGGCACGTGCGCTGCTGGGATCAGTCCATGAACCAAGCCCCTACTCCGCCACCGATCACCCAGGACGGGGTGATGTCGCTGCTCTCCCTCGACGAGGTCGTGGGCCTCGAGCGCATGCGCCGAGGGGCGCGGCTCGCGGTCGGCGAGGAGTATCTCGAGCTCGACCATCTCGAGCACGGCGTGCGGCGGATGCGGCCGACGACGCCGATCGACATGGCATCGGTGCTCGCCCGACGCTCGGTGCAAGAGAGCACGTGGGCGTCGATCTGCGCGAGGCTCCCAGAGCCTCTGGCCAGCGGTCATGACGTGCATCGCGCTCGAGAGGGCGACGCTCCGCGATGAGCTCTCCGCCGATTCACTCGACCTACTCCTCGCACACTCACGACATCCGCAACCAGCGTTGCATCGATGCTTGCATCCGATGCGTGGTTGCCGTCGAGCACTGCGCCGCCGCGTTCCTCGCTCGCGAGGAGCCGGGGTTCGCAGCAGCCATCGCGGCGAGCCGTGACTGTGCGGACGTGTGCGCGTTGACGGCGCGACTGCTCGCGCGCCGCAGCGGCCTATCGGACGCGCTCTGTCGGCTCTGCGTCGCGGCGTGCGAAGCGTGCGCCCTCGAGTGCGAGAAGCACATCGACATTCACACTCCCTGTCGAGCGTCCGTCGACTCGTGTCGCGAGTGCGCGGCCCAGTGCGGTCGCGTCCTCGATGGCTCGGGTGAGCGAGCGAATCGAGAGCCCACGTGACCAAGCGTCACGTCGCGGTCTGGATCGATCATCTGCAGGCGGAGATCTTCCACATCGAGCCCGAGCTCTTCGAGGTGAGCAGCATCGGCGCGCCGGCGCATGCGCTCGCGCGCGAGGCCAGCAAGCAGGGGCGCCGGGGCAACGAGGACTTCTTCCATCTCGTAGCCGAGACGCTGCGAGATGCGGACGAGATCCTCATCGTGGGCCCTTCGTCGACGAAGCTCGATCTGTTCCGGCGTCTGCACCGACGCGATCCGCGGATCGCCGCGAGAGTCCTCGGCGTCGAGACGTGTGATCACCCGGGCGACCGTCAGCTCGTCGCCCACGTGCGCCACTACTTCCACACGCGCGCAGGGATCGCCCCGCAGGTCGTGAGCCGCTGAGTCAGCGGACGATCAGCACCGGGACGGGTGATCGCTGGGCGAGCATCGCAGCGGCGGGGCCGAGCGCGCGGCCGACGCTGGGCGGCGCGCGATGTGATCCTACGACCAAGAGGCTCGTCGCCGTGCCGCGCAGGTGCTCTGCGATCGTCTCGGCGCTCGACGATTGCAGCGCGAGCCATCGGGGCGTGCTCGGAACGTCGGCACCGATGTCGCGCATCCAGCCGGACGGTCCGGCGGACGCGTCGCGCTCGGGCACGACGTGGACGTGGACCACCTCGAGCGGACGATCGAGCGCTCGCGCGACCTCGCGCGCCGCGGCGAGCACGCGCGGCGAGAGCGCGCCTCCGTCGAGCGCCACGCACACGGGCCCGTTCAGCGCGCCGTTGCATCCTTCGGGCACCACGAGGACGTTGCCCGTCGCCTGTCGGAGCACGCGCTCGGAGGTCGCGCCGGCGGGCGAGGCACCCGCGCGGGCGCCGACGACGACCCACGATCGCGGCAGCTCACCCGCGAGGTCGATCAGCATCTCCCAGGGACGTCCTTCCGCGAGCGCGACGCGCACGACGACGTGACCGTGTCGGTCGATCGCGCCGATCCGCGCTCGCTCGCTCTCGAGCGCCGCGCGCGCCGCCGTGACCTTCGCCTGGATGCGCGCCTCGGTCGCGCGCTCGATCACGTCGGTCGTCGGGCCACGAACGGGAACGTCGCGCGCCGTGTCGAGCGTGTGCACGAGCATGACGCTCGTCTCGAGCATCATCGCGAGACGAATGGCGACGGTGCCCACGAGCTGATCGCGCGGGCCGAGGTCGCTGCCGACGACGAGGCCGCGCGGGAGATCGCTCCGCGATCCCTCGGGGCTCGTGACGGCGGACGTGCTCGCGATCGTTTCGGTCCAAGGCATTGCCGCCGGTACCAGCACGCCTCATGCCGCGTGAAAGCGTGCGCGTGGCGCCGATGTGGGACATCGCCTGGAGACGCGAGCGGTTCGGTGTGACGCTCTCGTCAGCGCATCACGAGCTCGCGCGCGAGCCGCAGCAGAGCGTCCATCTCGACGGGCTTGGCGATGTGAGCGTCGAAGCCGGCCACGATCGCGCGGTTGCGATCGGCGTCGAACGCGTGCCCGGACAGAGCGATCGCGGGCATGCGCGCCGCGCCTCGTTCCGCTTCGGCGGCTCGGATCGCGCGCACCAGCTCGTATCCGTCGGCGTGCGGCATCGCGAGATCGCTCAGCAAGAGCCGCAGGCTCGCTCGTCCACGTCTCGATCGCTTCGGACACGCTTCGGCGACGCGAACGCGCGCTCCGGCCAACCTCAGCATCGTCGCGACCAGCTCGCGCGCGTCGTCGTCGTCGTCGACGACCAGAATCGAAGCGCCAAACGAGGCTGTGGCGAGACGCAACGACGCCTGGACGTTCGCAGTCCGCGACCACGACGATCGTGTCGTGCAGCGAGGCGGCGACGACGGTGGCGAGAACGCTGCGCAGTGAGCCAGTCCACAGTTGTGGGGCCGCAGCCCACGAACGATCTCGCTGAAACGTGGTGATTTCACGCCTACGAGCGAGGCGCGAAGCTTGCGAAGGGCTTGGGCTCGACTGAGAGCACGCGGATCCATGCCCGAGCACGGCGCTCGGGCGCCCCACCCGCGTGGCGAGGAACGAGCATGAGACGCGCAAACGCTTGGTTGCTTTCGATCGGATGCTTCGCACTCGTCGGATGCCCCGACAACACACCACCACCGGTCGACTCCGGTGCAGGAGATGCGAGCACGGTAGACGCGGGTGCAGCAGACGCGAACCGCCCCGACACCAACCTGCCGGACGCGAACGTGGACGCGAACCTGCCGGACGCAGCCGTGGTGATCGACGCAGGCAGCGATGCCGGCGCCGATGCGTTCGTCGGATGCACGCCCAGCACGACCGCGTGCCACGGTGACGATCTCGTCGTGTGCGACGCCACCGGCGTACCGAGCAGCACCACGACGTGCGCGCTCGGGTGCAACGCGGGAGCGACGCCGACACCGACGTGTCTGCAGCTCACGCCGGCGAACCTTCCGGCCACGACGTGCGACGCAGGCAGCACGACGACCGATCTCTCGATCACGTCGGCGACCGCGATCAACACCGGCACCGACTCGCGCTGCGCGGTGACGACGCAGACGAACGGTCCCGACATCTGCGTGCTCCGCTTCCGCGACGTCAGCGTCGCCGCGGGCGCCGTCGTGACGGTCACCGGCTCGCGCGCGCTCGCGATCGTCGCGACGCGCGACATGCACGTGGACGGAACGATCGACGTCAGCGCGAACACGGCGACGTCGGGCGCGGGCGCTCCGAACGCGACCGGCGTCGGCGGCGCGGCCTCGACGCACACGAGCGGCGGCGGTGGCGCAGGCTTCGGCACTGCGGGCGCCGCGGGCTCGAGCGCGGTGACGGCCGGCGCCGGCGGAGCCGCGGGCAGCGCATACGGAACGGAAACGCTCGTCCCGCTGCTCGGTGGCGCGGTCGGGGGAGCCAATCCCGCCGCGGCGCTCAACGGAGCATCGGCGGTCGGTGGTGGTGGAGGCGCGCTCGAGCTCGTCGGCTGCGGCTCGCTCGCGATCGGCGCGACGGCGATCCTCGACGCAGGCGGCGGTGGCGGTGGAGGCGGCAACGGCGCGACGAGCCTCGGAACGCCGGGCGGCGGCGGCGGTGGTGGAAGCGGTGGCTCGATCCTCATCGAAGCTCCTGCAGTCACCGTGGCGAGCGGCGCGGTGCTCGTCGCCAACGGCGGCGGCGGCGGCGGCGGTGGTCTCCGATCGGCGTCGGCCACGAGCGCAGGCACGTCGGGCGATGCGGGCTCGGATGGTCAGCAGAGCACCGCGCAAGCGGCCGGTGGCGCGGGCCCCGCCGAAGCG